>NZ_RAYG01000011.1:0-206652 GCF_003670185.1 Parabacteroides sp. CH2-D42-20
GTATTACTTTATAACTACTGTCTACTGATTACGTTTATAAACAAAAAAAGTGTCTAGATAAATCAGGAAAAGACATTCTGTATTTCAATAAATAATAGTTTTTGCATAGAAAAACAAAAGTTTTGCTATAGAGAAACTTTTGTTTCTTCAGTATGAAATAAAAGTTTCTTCAGTATGAAACCACTAACTTCACCTATTGAAACTCTTATTGGCTTTAATCCCTTTGTCTGTCTCTTATGAAATCGTCAAATACTAAATATACGAGTCCGCAAGCTTGAGAAGTGATTTTTTTTGCGTTTCCCATTAAAACATGGTAGATGCAGAATGAAAATTGTAGATGTTATTCCATCTGCAACCACTATATAACATATTTATTTACAATAAGTATGAGGTTGAATTGTAGATATTGTAGATGTTCTCATGAAATAATATTCCGGCTCTTAGGTTCAAGACATATGGGATCGCTATCATAAGGAAAGGATAGTAAATTTTGTAGTCTCCGAATCAATTTATAACCAGAATTATATATGCAAAAAAGGCACTCCCGGTAAAAGGAATGCCTTTTGGTTGTTATTCAGAAAATAGATATTATTCGACAACTGAAGATTGATTTGCGTTGCCCCAATCAAGAACCTTTGTCTTAACAAACAATTCAACAAAGTCTGTTGGAGGAACAGTAGGATCATCATATCCTCTACCAGCTAAAGTCGCGTCAATACTGTAAATTATATTACGATGGATCTTTCCATCATTTAAATAGTCAGCCGTACCTGCTGCCATTTCATTCGTCACCGCAATTTTAATTGGCCAATAGGCTGTTTTCTCCGCATAGTTGTATACCGCATCACTTCCAACCTTTTTGGCATTTTCGAGCTTATAAGTGCCTTTGACTACAATTTCAGTTGCCAGCTCCTCGGATTTGAAATTATCAGCACCATTCATTTCACGAGCAGCCTTAACTTGAGGATTCTCAAACACATAAAACTTAGGGGCGGTTGTGATAGACGCAGATGCAGCACCTTCACTTGCGATATCCTGTATCAATGCCTCAGTTGGTAAACTGGCCTTGTATCCTTCAATAATAGAACCACTCATATTCGTAAACATAGCGTCATCATTCACGAAATCTCCTCTATAACCTGAAGCATAATCTGTAGCATTAGCAGCATAAGTTGCGGACACATTACCCCATACGGTATTACTAGCAGTACTCCACCAGCTATCGCCATCACCCATATCAGCCGCATTGGATTTCGTCCGTCCATGCATAATGAATACACATTCTGGAACAATTGTCGCAGTTCCTTCAACGTATACATCTTTTGTTGCTTTAGCCATGTCTAAGCTAAGTCCTTTAAAATCAATCCGCGCTACATTTCTTATCAAGTACAAAGGTTCTGCTACAAGAATATTCACACCTTCTTCCTGTGTTTTATTATATCCATAATAGTTTTTACCGGCTTGTAAAGTGAACGGATCAGACAAACCACTACTCATTGGTAAATAGTCTTCCGCAAATCCGGTAGTTGGCATCGTATATACAGGAGATACAAAGTTACCAATTGTAGTACCAGCCAATGAGATTTCAGGCATATTAGCAAATGCGATAGCACGTAATTGCGCACCTTCTGTCAGTCCGGCAAATTGAACCTCATCATTATCCGCAGCAGCATCCTCATTGGCAATATCAGAGGTTGAAGCGACAAGCGCTCCAGTTTCAGCGTCATAAAGAGCAACTGTTAAGTTTGTAATTTTAGCTTCATTTTCAGTCTGTGTCCCCTCCGCTGCAGCTTTAGTCAAACTTCTAGCCACATTTTTCACAGAAATAGTCAGTGTTGCGTTATTTTCCCCTGTTTGCGGTTGATCCGGTCCTACGATAGGATCATCCTCGTTTGAACAAGCCGCGAACGCGCAAGCGATCATTGTCCCGAATAATAAATTTCTAAGTTCTATTTGGGAATGGCTATAAGAGATTGTTTTTAGCATAATTATGCTTTTGTTATATGCAGGTAAGTAACAACTCAGTACTATTATTATAATAATATATGGGAGCGGATGGCATGATGAGAATTTATCGGAATAAGCTTGTTTTTCAACAGAAGAGTCTTTATCTTTACAACATTATACGTGAATTATTAATCAACTAAAACCCATAAAACTATGGAACATTACGTGAACATCATGTTGGATGGCGGCTTCAAGGCTGTGTTTGGAGATAAGCAAGTGGCGATGGATTTCATCAATGCCGCACTGGAATGCACGGGGCTTTCGTTGGAAATAATACAAAGTCTCTGATCTGATAAGCCGGTTGCGGACTGAAACTATAGCGGATGACACGGATCTTGGGGAGAAGTATCTTTCTTGATCCGTGCCATCCGAATCTGAAGTGATCTCCGTCTCATGCGTCTAACACCCCATTAAACCGGTCTATTGCCTGTCTTTTACTAGCATCGATGATTTTCGCGTATACTTGTGTGGAGATGATGTTCTTGTGTCCTAGTAATTTACATACCGTATACAAGTCAATGCCAAGAGCTAGTGAAAGAGTGGCGAAAGTATGGCGGCTTACGTGAAAGGTCACTTTCTTGTTCTTGATGCCGGCGGCTAAGGCCCAGCCTTTTAATACCTGACATATAATCGTGAGGCTAGGTAGATGGAATATCAAGCCGACCCTGTCATTGTCATTCTCCTTTGCGGGAAGGTATTTTATCGCTTCCTCGGACAATGGGAGATAAATAGCCTCTTTCGTCTTTCTCTGTATGATCTGTAAACGGAATTTATCATTTCCTTCTTTTTGCATATCTTCCCATCTAAGAGCGGTCAAGTCGCTGATCCGGAGTCCGCAGAAACAGCAGAACAGAAAAGCCTTTTTTACCTCTGGGCATACGCAATCTGTCCGGATTAACCTCTTTAGTTCCTCTAGGGTCAAATAAGTACGCAGGCTGGTAGGTTTGTGAGGTTTTTCGTCTGTATCCAGCGAACCACAAGGATTCGAGAGGATCAGCCCTTTTTTGACCGCCTTATTGAGTGTGACATTCAGGAGCCGGTAATAACCGTGAATCGTGAAGTCGCTTTTGAGGTAGGGTTGTTTACGCAAGTGAGCGATGAAACCTTTCACGAAACCGGTATCTATGTCTTTAAGCAAGCATTGCGGCATATAGTCTCTAAGATGATTGGCCAGACTTCTTAATCGTAGGGAATAGGCTTTGTCGCCATGCGCGGATTTATCGGTGGACAATTCCGAGAGGAATTCTAAAAGTGTTTTTTTCCCGAGCCCGTTTATCATACGGACACCATAAATCTCGTTCTGAAGATCAATGATCCGTTGTGCCTTGATACTATTGGCCAAGCGCAAAGTGATCCGGTTCTTATCACGGTCTTCAAGGAAACGTTCCGGGGTGAGGTAGAGCTTGAGGAACTCATAATACCTCTTTCCTTTGTAATAGATGTCCAGATATATGGACAGGTTCGCATTCGACAGTTTCTTGAACCGGAGCTTTATGGGCTCTTTCGCTTTCATCTCATTCTTTTTTCTTGCCATGATTTTGCTGAATTTAAGTGATTATGTAAGTTTTTCAGTATAGTATTTCCTAATTTCAAGGAAATATCAATATGTTTGTTTCCTGTAATTTAGGAAATAAATCCTATCTTTGTCCTATAAAAAAAGAAATCATGAGGAAAGATGTCATCAAATCTCTTATTGCCATCAAGCAAAGCGAAATTCCGTTTGATGTGATTGAGCGAGACATAAAGTTACCGATCAACCGAAACAAGATCATTACGGTTCCGGGTGTGCGTCGTTGCGGTAAGTCCACATTAATGGAGATCGCTATCAATGGGCTTGTCCGTGAAGGGGTTTCCCCTAGAAACATATTATGGCTGGGGTTTGATGATGAGCGTTTGAAAAATATGTCATCCGATGATTTGGATGATGTGATAGTTTCATACATGGAGATGTTTCCGGATATACCCATAAAAGATGTGTATATGTTTTTCGACGAGATACAATTGATTAAGGATTGGGAATACTTCGTCTTGCGTGTCTATAAATCTTATTGTAAGAACATTTATGTGTGCGGAAGCAATGCTACCATGCTGTCCACAGAGTTAAGTTCGGCTCTGCGCGGATATCCCTTGGAATACGAGACCTACCCGCTTTCGTTCAATGAATATTGCCGCTTCAAGGGGATCGCCACTAATAGCTATTTGGAACAGGACAGGGCTAGATTGAAGATGGCTTTCGAGGCATACAATCAAGCAAGCGCTTTTCCCGAAATCGTATTGACGTCATCCCGGTCGGAGCAGTTGAAACTGCTTCACGGCTATTTCGACACGATGATATTGAAGGACTTGGCCGAACATTACAAGATATCCAATACGGGTGTGGTACGGTATTTCGTCAAGCGCGTCATGGCCAATCTCACCAAGCCTACCTCCATCAATGCCATCTACAAGGACATCAAGTCCCAAGGGCTTAAAGTCAGTAAGGATGACCTGTATCTTTGGGCTGATTATATCTGTAGCATCTTCATGTTCGCACGAATCTCCAAATACGACCGTTCGCTGGTAAAGGAACAGAAATCGCTTGATAAATACTACTGTATAGATAACGGTATGCGTGGTGCCGTGCTTATGCCGCAGAGCAACGACAATGGGAAAAATCTGGAAAACACCGTGTTCATGCAACTGAACCGGATGCGGCTCCCTTCGGACAAGATTGCCTACTATCAAGGAAATTGTGAGTGCGATTTTGTGCTTCAACGGGAGGATAACGTGATACAACTCATACAGGTCACTTGGGATATGGTGGATGCGAGTACGAGAGAAAGGGAAATCAAAGGCTTGCTGGAAGCCGCCTCGGTGACCGGATGCGAGAATCTTATCATTGTCACGAAAGACGAGGAAAATACATTCAATAGAGAAGGCAAGGAGATCAAGGTGATCCCTGCATGGAAATGGGTCTTGCTTTTTTCTTGCCATGATTTTGCTGAATTTAAGTGATTATGTATATTTGTTACTAGGATGATCCGAGTACCACCCCGGTAGCATAAAATACACGGATTGAGCCTTTTTCTATAGGTGAAAGTTGCAAAAGGTAGGGAAACCTATCACTTTTATGAAATTGATACATTTGTCTCTTATTATAGAGAGTTCTGCCTATCAGCGCCACGATATATCCTTCCTATTTTTGTCACATATTAATGTGAGAACAAAAAATATTATACTATGAGATTCAAGAAATACATTCTTTTATCGTTGGTGCTATGCGGATTTGCCGCTTGTTCCGATGATAATGAAATAGAAATTCCAAAGGCTCCTGTCTTGGAGAAAGCTCAACTAGCTTTGGCTATCAAGAGTGAGGAGGGGGCGGTTACGAAGACCGGAGAAACTACTCCAACGGATGCGGACGTGAATACGCTAACGGTTGGGGTGTTTGGAGTTGATGGATGGAGTGTGATATATACAAAAGATGCTACTCCTAATTCTGATGGGACAAAGGATGTCGGTCCGCAAGACGTGTATGCGGGTGATGCTCAGGTGGTGGTTGTGGCGAACGCTGCCCCGGCTATCCAAGCTGAATTGGCAAAGGCAAAGGATATAGATGGTTTTATTGGAACAACAATCAATTTGGCTGATGAGACCTTAACAAAAGGCTTGACGATGAGTAGTAAAGTGTTTATCGTAACGCTAATTGCCAATACCATCAATTATATCGGTTATGCTGAGAATATTGGTGATATAACGATAAATGAGACTTTAGGTAGGGAAATTTGTGGGGGAGGCCCCGTTCCTTTGGTTCGTAATGTCGCTTCGATCGCTTTAAAAAAAGTAGAGACAAGCAATCCGGAAAACGCAAATTATAAAAGTGTATCCTTCCTTTTAAAGGAGGTCTTTATCGCTAGCGCTAAAGGTGTTTCAAGTGTGGCTTCTAAAGAAGAGTGGGGAGCGATAGAGAAAATAATTGATTTTACAGATCCGGTTCTTGGATATTTAAGATATATGGTTGGTCGAGAGTTTTCAGGGAATATTGACGAAGGTTCTTACAAGAAAGGGACTCAGTCGTTAAAAGAGATGTTAGTTCAAGAAAATACAACAAGTGATGAGGCTTTGAATCATGAATTTTATGTTTACGAGAATACAAAGGGTGAGGTGAAGTCCGGTGAATCTAACGTTAATGAGGCTTACGCCAACCATACCTTATTGATCGTAAAAGGTGATTATACCTATCTCCCGCAAGGTGCGAAAGAATCTATTACGAAAGAGAATTGTTATTACGCGATTCCTGTCGGAGAAGAAGTGACGATTGATGGCACGGAAAAAAAGAGTAAGTTTTACGTCCAACGTAACTACAAATACGAGATCTCTTTAACGATTATCGGCCCCGGTTCCGAGATCCCATACGATCCGATGATCTCCACCAATGTGAGCGCATCCGTGAAAGTGGAGCCATGGAACGTAAAGACTATCCATGAGGAAGTAGAATAAAGCAATATAGGGTAAAATAATTGATAAGAAAAAATTAGGATTATGAAACACATACTGTTTACAAAGGAATTGCTTCTCTCGGCTGTGGCTTTATTCGCTATTATTGCGACTAGCTGTATCAGGGAGGATTTGGATCAATGCTATACGCTCAAACTGAAGGTCGAGAATATCAAGGGAGACGATATAACGGAATACGGATGGATGGAATCTACCGATCTGTATATATTCGACGAGAATCTGAATTACTTGGAGAAACGTAGCTTGGATAAGAACTTTATCCGTTCCCGCAATGAGATCGTTTTGGATGGCTATACCGCCGATCGTAGTCTACGTATCGTGGCATGGGGCAACGTGAATGCCTTGGGTGAAAAGCAATCCGTATCGGAGGCCCAGACCATAGAGGACTTGAAAGTGATGTTGAAAAGCCAAGATGGTTTGGCGGTTACCCCGGATAGCCTTTATTATGGTAGCGAACAAGTGTTGACAAAAGCCGGAGGCGTAGCGAAGGAAACTGAGATCGTGATTCGTCCGAAAGTGGGTACGGTCACGATCGAGACCCGAGGGTTGCAAGAGCAACTCGGCAGGATGGGGTTGAGAAGTTCCGTGGATTGCGACTTCTACTTGAATAATACATTAAGTGGTTTTGATTACCGTGGCACGCAGATTGGCGATAGTGTATATTATAATCCGGAAGGTGCGTGGAACGAGTCCGGGGTTGAATGGATAACCCCTACTATGCAAACCGCTTGTCCGGGACAGGATATGGCTGTGTCGATAAGCGCCAATGGAGTCTCGTTAGGCTCGGCCAAGGTAGACGAGAATGGTGATCCTATTTATACGAGCGCGGGAGAGAATACCCATCTGATCCTTGAATGGGGTGAGGGCGGAACCTTATCCGTCCGGGCAACCGTTCGTCCTTGGGGAGTAGTGGAAGAAGATATTCCGATGCATTAAAGGGTACCTCATCATATATAATTAAGAAATACGATACGAACATGAAATTATTAGCGAACATATTTTTATCCGGTTTGGCGATTCTCGCTTGTGTGAGTTGTTCTAAAGATGAGGATCCGGTTCTTCCCTTGGAAGGCGCTAAGCTGTCCGTCGCTGTCAAGGCGTCCGGTACGGCTACGAAAGCCTATAATCCCAATGATGTGAATGAGTTGGAGGGTGAGGCTTATATCAATAATTTGGCAGTGGTAGTATTTAATGAGACCGGTACGGAACTGCTCGGTTATAAATGGGAGGCTCTTTCCGGGGCGGAACATTCCGCCATAATAGCCGATGTGCCGACAACGAAGGCTGTCCGGGCACGGATCATTGTCTTGGCGAACGTACCGAGAGATTTATTATCTACCGTTTCTACCTACGATGAGTTCCAGACTCGCTTGGTAGACCTCTCCTCGCAATCGCAAACGAACCTAACGATGAGTAGTCAAGTGATCGTTACAAAATCCGCTTTATCTGAGGAAGATAACTATTTAGGATATACGGATCTTGGCGATCAGAATGTGGATGGCATCTCCGACCCGATCCTTTTGACCCGTGTAGCCGCACGTATTGATTTGGTGAATATATCCACTCGTTTTGCCGGAACGCCGTTCGCCGGACGTGAGGTGCGAATCGATGCGGTAGGTATCTACAATATGAAGACAAAGTCTTACTATTTCAGTGAGGCGGATTGGGGAGAGACAGAGGCTCCCGATGCCGTGCGAAATTCGGAAGATACCTCGTTCGAGGATCTGTTGGTAAATGATGGCACTTCGATATCCAATACGCCATTCGTTCATTATGTAATGGAAAATATGAAAAGCGACGATCACACGATGATCGCCGTAAAAGCTACCTTACGGGGAAATTCCAGTTATCAGGACCATACGAAAATCTTCACGGCGGTGATCAATGCGGGTGGCTTGCAGAACGGCTATGATCATAATTTCATCCGTCGCAACTACGTTTACCGTCTCCGTATTTATTTTGACGGCGAAAGTTTCGACAATATTCCCGTAACGCCAGACCCGGGCCCAGGTCCGGATCCGGAACCCGAGGTAGATACCAACTTGAATATAGCCGTGCAGGTAGTAGGCTGGGGCCCGGTAATGCAACATCCGGTAATAGACTAAATTATGGAATCATAGGGAATGAAATTTAGTATAAACAAGAAAAAACAAAAGGATATGAAACTAAGACATTTATTATTAGCCTCCTTCGCCGCATGCACTTTCGCCTCCTGCTCGGACGATAGCTCGAATGGCATCGAGATACCGGAAGAGAACTATCAGATGATAGATGCGAACATCTCTCTTACCGCTACAGCTTTGGATGGGATACAGACAAAAGCGACAACGGAGCCTGGTAGTGATAAAGAACAATTTATAAATGAACTGACTGCCTATTTGTTCTATGTAGACAATGGGGAGGAGGATGCATATAAATTCGCCGCTATGAAAACGGTAACTTCGGATGGCACCAACTCCGTGAAAACCATTGAGGATATCGTTGTTAAGGTAAAGGCTACGGCGCCCGACGAACTTTCTGATACGCAATTGGCGGTGGTCTTTTTAGCGAATACGAAACTTACTACGCCTCCTTCTAAATTGGGGGATGTGAAAGTTGCCCAACTTGAAAGTCTTGTTGATTTTACGCAAGTGCATCCAGCGCAAGGTGCTGGTATGCAAACGTATGTACCGATGTTCAGCCAGATAGTAACGATTGGTAGAGGTGAGCATAAGTTGCTTGCTGGAACAATACATGATAACTGGGTGAAAGGATCTGCGTCCCCTTCTATTATATATACAAACAATGCGGCAGTAGGTGCAGCACATAAGGAGATTGAGAAAAAAAGTGGAGCGGAAGGATGGACTGAAAAAACTTCCTTTTATGATCCGGCAAATATTCCAGATGAAGATAAAATCCCATTAACCCGCCATGTAGCCCGTGTCCAACTTCAAGCTATTGATTGCGACTTTAAGAACAATTATGCTGACGCGTCATTTGAGTTGACAGATGTATATATCGCCAACGCTAGCAATACTTCCCTTATCTATGCTGACGCAGAACCGTATAGTTTGGATAATGCTGCCGCATATTCTCATGGTTGTAGCTATAACCGGGATGACTATTTCTTAGTGAACGGTAGTAAAAATATATCTTCTTTACATAAGGAAATGGAGGGGGTACTTATCGCAATGACGGGTCATAGTCATTCTTCTAATTTGAATGCCGATGGTTCCATAAATTATAATGCTGGAAATTGGTTCCCTTTTGATGATCAAACGATTAGCGGAGATGAACAAGGACGTAAAGAGATGCCTCAATTTTATGTGTTTGAAATGAAGGGGGATAAACCTATGCCTTCAGATCCGGGTAAAAGTGATTCTCCATCTGGAATGATACAGACCATGTTAATTCTTCGAGGCAATTGGTATCCAAATGGAAAAACGGAAGGACTCGGTAATGATGTGGTTAAAAAAGATCGCTACTACCGTATACCAATTAAGCAAGATGCGACTAGTGGCATTATTGGTGTACAACGTAATACCATCTATAAGATATACGCTACGATAACCGGTGAAGGCTCAAAGGACCCTGACACAAGCGAGTTGAACGCTTGTATCAGTTTCAGTATTAAGGTTGAGCCTTGGAAAGTCATCACGCAAACAGAGGATGATGTTAATTGAATAGGCTATTTTATATTTAAATAAACAGCGAAAGGCGGGGTTCGAAATTTTCGTACTCCGCTTTTTGTCCTATGATGGATGGATTTGCGCCCTGCATAGGTATCCCTATCGCCTAAGATAGCTTTAACCACACCCTTAAAACGCTACTTCCAATATGCTAGTTTTACCCCTTAAAGTTGAAAGTTACGCCTATCGTGTCGAATAATGGATTCCTCTAATTTTGCTAGCGTAAAACAAGAGAAAAATTCAATCCATTATGAAAATAAAGAATATAATAGAGGTATTGTGCTTCTTATTTATCGCACTCTCCTGTTCGACGGAAGACGATATTTTGAGCGGTGTGGATACGAAAGGATCTGCTGGTATCGATGCTAAAGAGGTTTATGCGTCATTAGATATCTCTCTTCTTGTAGGAAATGCGAATGTTACTACGAAAAGCTCTGAACTTACTGGGCCAACTAATGGAACGGAGGAAGATATGACCGAGAATGAGAAATCTGTTTCTAATTGTTACATCGCTATCTTTAAGTATGATTCCAAGACTAAGAATGTAGGGGACTTTTTAACCTCTTATTATTCTTCGAACGGATCGATAAGCGAATCCCTAATTTTTAAGATTTCAAAAGATAAATCAGAGCGTACGGATCTCAAGATCGTGGTAATTGCGAATGCGGCAGCGTCTGTATCCAAATATGACTTAGTTTCAGCCGGGAAGATCTCTTATGCGGATTTAAAGGGTAAGACCTTGGTTGAGGCTCCTGGTGCTTTTGTAAAAGTAGGGGAAACTGAAATTCAAAAAGGAGATGAAGGAAACTATCCGGATGATAAAGGGGGTGTCTATGTGAATATATCCGAGAAGATTCTGAATTTGGAACAGCCTGCTCATACCCCTGTCGAGATAAAACTTATCCAGCGTACGGCAGCTATCATGTTGCAGCAGTTTAAGATTCTAAAATCTAATGGGAGTGCGTATGACGATGTGGCAATCACTTGTTTGTCTTTAGAGAATTGTAAGGCTATAGGTAAAGTAGCGGGTGAGGTTTCTTCAGGTGAGAATTTATATGTGTCGCAATCTGTTGATGACTCTGCAAAGCGTTTGTATAGCTATGAAAACACCACAACTAGTCAGCCTACTACACTGAAGATTGATTATGTGTACAATAATGGAGAAACAGGAAGTTGTAGTTTCCCGATAAAATCCCGTTTAAATGAGACCTCTGGTCCTAGCTTAGCTGTATGGGCTGGTTATTTGTATAAGTTGGAGGTGACGCTTAGGAATGCTACTGTTGATGTGGCGGTGAAATGTGTGACACAGGATTGGATTTTTGATAAGGATCATGAATTTGAGTTTACATTTTAAATAATAGGGTAATAAATAAAAATATTGAGCTATGGGATTGAAAGTAATTTTATTTATATTGACATTGGGCTTATTGGGTGGATTATCTGCCTGCTCCTCCGAAGAGCCGATAGATTCTCAGACTTTAGATATGTCTTTAGTTTTATTGATGGGGGATATACAGACGAAGGCTTCGGCTCCTGATTACGAGTATGCCACTACAGACGAAATTACGATTCAGAATTGTCATGTGGCTGTTTTTGACACGGATGGAAATCGTATCCATTTTCAGGATTTTGCGAATATGGGAGATATGAAAGCTATCGATAATCTATCGGGTTATGAATTAGGCTTGGTTGGTGTGCGTACATTCGGCAAGGAAGATAAAGCGGTGTCGGTGTTGGTTGTGGCAAATGCGGATAATTCATTATTTGATGACTGTGCTACCTATGCTGATTATACCTCAAAAACAATACAAACAACATCTTTTCAATCTTCTCGGTTAGTGAAAATAGGAAAATCGGACGCTACTTTAAGATATAATGCGGCTAATGAAGCTATAAAAGTCTCATTGATTCAGCTAAGTGCTAAAATAAAATATATAGGGATCTATAATAAGAATAGCAACGACTTGATTAACGATCAATTCTCATTAACCAATGTGCAAGGCTTAAATGCAAGTTCGCAAGTCGCTATTTTTAAGACCTCTTCTGTGGAAAATGGAGCTTTCGAAGCATTGACTTATCCTTTGAAGGATAAGCCGACTACGTTTTATACATATGAAATTAGTGATGCGAATAAAGAAATTGTATTGAGTGTGCAACAAGACGGATCAAAGGAAAAGAGTTTCTCTTTTTCTGCCGATAAGTTTATAAAAGGCAACTATTATGAGATAAAAGGTTTATATGAACCTTCTACGGAAATAGAATGGGTTTTAAAAGAGATTATAAACGAGAATATCATTCTTGACCCTTTTAAATAATTCGAAAATATGTCTAATTGCTAAAAAAATCAAGATGATGAAACGATATATTATGTGGTTATTAGGATTATTGATCCTAAGTGCTTGTACAAATGATGAGTATCTGACTCAAAGAACAGAAGTGGAAGAAGGTATCCCTACGGTGGTGAAATTATCTGTGGCGATTCCTATGAGCGGTAAGATTGAGACAAAGGCTTTTTCTGATAGTGGTGTTGCTGATTTATATGTGTTTTCCTTTAAAAAGGATAATGATGAGTTTATAACCGCTCAAAAGTATACGGAACTTTCCGGATCTACCATATCTTTCTCTACCTTGTCCGGAGAACAACGGATTTTTGCGATAGGAAATGTGAATTATGATATGTTTCCGGGACTTTCGGAAAGATTAGAGTCGTGGTTGGAAAATAATCATCCTTCAAAATCTGATTTGACTTCTCTTTTAGCGGAAGTTGGAGGAGATAAAGCGGTCCAGTTTGCGAATACTACCTCATTGGTAAGTGGATTATGGAATAATGAGGATGATACAAAAGATTATTGTACTGTCAAAGTGGATGGGACATTGGTTGAGAAAGGCAAAATTTACTTAAAGCGAGTAGCGGCTAAGGTGACTTTTAAAATTGAAGTGGCAGATGGCCGGGAATTTAAATTGAAAAGTTACCAAGTTTGTGAAGTTCCTAAAAAGGTAAATGTATGGGAAGGGTCTACTTTAGGAACGATTGCTTCTTATTCAACTCCGGAACTGACAATCTCAAAAGATGAAGGCTTTTTTACTTTTTATATGCCTGAAAATATAGCTAATGGAAAAGAGGGTTGTAATTCTGCGGATGATCGTGAAAAATTATCGAAAGGGTCTTTAAGAAATTCAACTCCGGAAGAAAGAGGGTTTACATATGTCGATAACCCTGCCACATTATGTATTATTAAAAGGTTCTTATTACGCAAAAGATACAGACGGAAAAGAAACCAGTGCGGAAGTTGTATATTGTGTCCATTTAGGTTTAGGAGCGGGGAGTGGCGCTAACGTTGATCATAAAGATTTTTCAACAAAGCGTAATATGAATTATACGTATAATATTCGGATAGAAGGGGTTGAAAGTATAAAAACGGAAGTTACAGCTACCGATAATAATGTTTGGCGGCAAGAAGGAGATGTAACGGTTTCGGGAGAAGGAAAATCAATTCGGTTAGACGCTCATTTTGAGGCAAGAAAAATAACGTTTCGTAAATCAGATTTTAACACATCCGATTTGAGAGTTTATGTAAAAGATCCTTTGACTAATTTCCAATTAACTGAATTCTCTCAACTAAAGGAGGAATCAAAAAATTGGGTTTCTTTTAAATCGCTTAAAGATGTACCTGCGGACGAAACCTTTAAATACCCGGGTGATGGCAATGAGAACTTGCTTACCACTGAAAAATTATTGGATGCGTTGAATAAATGGATAAAGGGAGAAAATTCTCTTCTAACTTCCACAAGTGAGGAATCTATCGAGTTTGTTTGTTTTGTGAATGAGTATTATTATCAAACTATAGAGTGGCCAAAGTTTGTCAATACACTTGATCGTGAATTCTTTATTATGGATAAAACTCAGAAACAGACATCTGGGGGAAATAGTACTCTTACTTCGGATGCCTCGTTCGTGATTAAACAACGTTCAATCCAGACGGTATACGATTTAAATAAAGGAACAGATTATAACGCTTGGGGGATTGAGACTATAAACGAGACAGATTTATTAAATACAGGAGGTAATCCAAGTGGAAGCAAGAATATTACTTATGGTCGTTTAAATCTACCACCTAAATTTAATAATAACGGCTGGAGTGAGTTTTTAGATTATTCAATGGAAAGTAACTCTAATCAGATGAAAGACGGTTATAGAAATGCGTATTATGCTTGCTTACAAAGAAATCGCGATGAGGATGGAGATGGTACGATAAGCAATAAGGAGAAAAAATGGTATTTAGCTTCTTCCGGGCAATATATATCATTATGGCTGGGCCGTTCGTCTTTACCTGAGGAATCTTCCCTTTTTAATATAGGAGATTGGAGAGCTGAAGGTTTTGCTAAAAATATTCCCGCTAAATATCATTATATACCAAGTGATAAAAGTGGAAAAGACGTATTTTGGGCGGAAGAAGGAATTACAATTGGTGATGATGCTAAATATGGACATACGTTGGGAAAGCTCCGAAATTATCGTTGTGTACGCGATTTGAATAAAAATGGAGAGGATAATACTAATTTAGAGAATATTGGTAAGGAGGTACCAGAAACACTTTTCAATATAACTTCTGTTATTGATGGTACTTCTACTAGTGATGGAACGCTTACAGTGACATTCGACTATTTAAATATAAATTCATTAAAGCCGGCTCCTTCTATGGGCGAATTGGATCCACATAATGAACGTGATAATGATATAAACAGGGTATATAAGTCTTTTTGTATTGTTAGAGGCGATGTGAGTAAAAATCAGACACTGAGTACTTGGCAAGGAAAAACGAATATTAAAAATCCGTGCTTGAAAATTATGGGTGAGTCTGGTTGGCATATGCCGAATCAAGCGGAATTGTCAATTATTTATCTGGTTGGAACTGACGCAAGTGCTTATGGGGAATATAGCAAAGGAAAGTTTTCTGGTTTAAAAGGGCAAACAATTTTTGCTCGTACTTCATATAGTGGTATTGCTAAAGGTAGCAGCTTCGGACAGCATGGCTATAGATTGCTTGAAAAAGCAAATATATCTTTAGTGGGTAAGAGTGATCAAAATAAAGGTTATATCCGTTGTGTAAAAGATAATTACAAATAGAATTAAAATCCAGAAAACTTTAATATATATCTAGTTGTAGAGACGCAGCATGCTGCGTCTCTCTCTATTTGACTGAAATCAATCTGACACTTTGTATTCTTAACTCCCGAAGAATCCCTTTTTCTGCCCCAACCTACGGCTAGCCTCCAAATACGCAAGAAAAAAACAGTAATTGCTTAGCATATACGTAGATGCTGAAAAATGCCCTTTCATTCTAGCTAAATTAATTCATCGTAATTCATATCAAGTAGGTTGAAAAGGAGAAAAACAAGGCTTACGATTGGGGTGTAACAGTGCAAGAATGCCCATTCGCAACCGCTTACGATGCCCAACGGCACGGTAGGTATTGCCCAACGCCACCGTATGTGTAGGCTTTTGCCTCCTAATGTGCGTTGAAAACCGTCCTTTTTTATCCTAAAACATGAATAAAGCGGCTCTCTATGTCTTTATTGTGTGACTTTCGTTAAAAGGGCATGTCACGATATACGTCTTATATCGATCAAAAGGATCAGATAATGTCCGTTTGGATGACAGGTTGATCTTTGATACTAAAGTGATATGAATGGCTTATTTTATCTAGACGAGATTTTTTATTCGGAAAATAGTCCTTACTTTTACGACATAGATACGTTTTCTGAACTTCAGCCTTCCCGAGTTCCCTTCATGGCGAACGGACGTGGTTCTGGCAAACGAGCAAACAGGTAAGACTTTTGGGCGGATCCGGCTGTGATCGCCCAATCTACGGGGTTTTCCTTGGAGGAGGTGAATGACCTTGAGAACCTTATCCGCAAGGAGGAGATTAAGAATTAGAAGTGGATGATGCGGATTGATGGTGTTAATAGAATCCGAGTCTGATAAATACAGTATCACTGATAAGGGGCAGGCTTACACAAGTCTGCCCCTTGCTGTCTTTATAAAGTGTCGGTGTTCCTATCACCTTCTTTGAAATGAATAGGTGTTCTTATCAATCAAGGATAGTTGGTAGGTTTACCCTTTAAAGTTGAAACTCACACCTATCGTGCTAAGAAATGTTATAATCTATTTTTGTGATGCAAATTAAAAGTGAAAGGGATGAATAGGAGAGAACTCGTGAAAACATTGGCTGATAAATTGTCGGTTACGCAAGCGGAGGCGATGCGCTTTGTTCAAGCTTGGGAAGAGACTACGACAGAGGCTTTGGAAAGTGATGGTTCTTTGATGCTATTGGGCTTTGGAACGCTCTCCGCTTGGGAACAAACCGAACGGATCGGCAGAAATCCTAAGAATGGGGTGGCTTATATGATAAGAGCTCGTAAAAGCGTGAAGTTTAAGCCCGGTAAATTATTACTTAAACAGTTGAATGCGAGCTCGTCGAAGTGAAGGCATTCACGTATGTATAATAAAAACGAAAAAATATTCGATATGAAGAGAATTCTTTTCCTAGTCCTGCTCTTGGTAGCTACGACAGGCGTTTACGGCCAGAAGTTCGCGGTGAAGTCGAACTTGCTCTATGATGCGACTGCTACGATCAACTTGGGTGTAGAGGTTGGCTTGGCGAAAAAGTGGTCGCTGGATCTATCCGGCAACTATAATGGATGGAAGTTTGGTGATGAGGCTCGTATGAAACATTGGCTGGTACAACCAGAAGCTCGTTATTGGTTGTGTGAGAAGTTTAATGGACATTTCTTCGGCTTGCATGCGCATTATGCGGATTACAATGTTGGAGGCCTAAAGTTCTTGAGCAAGAATATGGAGAATCACCGTTATCAAGGTAATTTGTATGGCGCCGGACTCTCTTATGGTTATCAGTGGTTGTTAAGCGATCGGTGGAGCATGGAAGCCGTGTTGGGTATTGGTTGGGCGCATCTGGATTATGATAAATATCCTTGTTCCACTTGCGGAACCGTATTGAAAAGCGATACGAAAGATTATTTCGGGGTTACGAAAGCCGCTATTTCTATTATTTACTTTATTAAATGACCCAAGCGATGAACAAGAAGATAAATGCATATATGATGGCGGCTATGATGGCCGTCGTGTCTCCGGCAATCATGGGACAGACTGCCTCGGATGGGGTTAAAGTGATTTGTAACGACGTGGTACAGAAGGGTGACTCGGTATATATCGATGCCGTGGTGACGGTAAGTAGCGATGCGGTGAAATCCCGTAGCTATTTGGAACTGACCCCCGTCTTGGAATCGGCTTCGCAAAAGGAGGGGCTTCCTTCTATTTTGGTGAACGGACGTATCCGCCAGAAAGTATATAACCGTGAGGTCGCCTTGGATAATTTGAACGACGTACCTCATTATACTATCTTGAAAGCCGGGAAGGAAGATCAAGTGGTAAGTTATAAAACCGCCGTACCTTTTGAGGATTGGATGAAAGACGCACGTGTCGTGTTAGACCCGAATCTATGCGGTTGCGGTAAGGAAGAGGCCGGTAGTCCGTTATTGATCGCGGACAAGATTCGTCGTCGTCCGGATAAGCGCTATGAGGTTCAGCCTACATTCTCTTATATCACGCCGATGGCAGAGACGGAGAAGCATCGTGCGGAAGTCGGTACGGCTTTCTTGGACTTCCAAGTGGGTAAATATCAGATTCTTCCTGATTTCCGTAATAATGCGGTGGAGTTGGCGAAGATCAATAATACGATCCGTACCGTTACAGAGGATAAGAACGTGAAACCGACAGGTATCGTACTGAAAGGATATGCCTCACCGGAAGGCTCTTACGCTAGTAATAAGAAATTGGCGGATAATCGTGTCAAAGCGTTACGTGACTATATCCGCCAGAAGAATGACTTCAAGGCTGATTTCTTCACGATGAGCTCGGAACCGGAAGATTGGGTCGGTTTTAAGGAAAAGGTAGAGGCCGATCCGAATGTGCCGAATCGTAGCGAGGTATTGGCGATTATCGATAGCTCGGATGATCCGGATCGCAAGGAGGCTAAGTTACGTGCCTTGGGTGGTGGCGCCGCTTTCCGTTATGTGTTGAAAGATATTTTCCCTTCGTTACGTCGTTCGGAATATAAGATTGATTATACGGTACGTGAGTTTACGGTGGATGAGGGGCGTGAGATCATCAAGACTCGTCCGCAACAGCTAAGTTTAGGGGAGATGTTCGCGGTGGCTAACAGCTATGAGATCGGTAGTGACGAATATGATAATGTATTTGATATTGCTGTCCGTATGTTCCCGAATGATCCGGTAGCGAATCTTAACGCTGCGAATATCGCTATGGGCAAGGGTGATTATGCTTCCGCTAAGAACTATTTGGCGAAGGCGGGGAACGCTCCGGAGGCGGTTCACGCAAAAGGAGTGTTAAGTATGTTGACCGGTGATTTGACAGAAGCGGAGACCCTATTGAAGCAGGCTCAGGATATGGGTGTAAAGGCCGCGGCGATAAATTTAGAGGAATTGCGCAAGAAAATAGAGGATAATGCGGTATTTGATAGTTTCAACGCTGTAAAATGATAGCTATTCCTCCCTAGGTATAGGGCAGAAGGCACTTAATTTGTAAATGTCATGAAGACAAATATTAATAATAATTTCTTTTATATGGAACAAGCATCAGATGTAGTAGAGTTGGTTCTGCCTCATGAGGTAGATAATCCAAACAGTGTCTATCTGTATCTGGAAGGAGATGCTTGGTGCGCATACGAACGTTCAGCCTATTATCTGACTCAGATGGAGGTACCGGTTGTATTAAAGAAAGAAGTGATCCGCAGCGACTATGATGTGGTCTTACTGAAAGCTTTTTTCGCCGTGAATGATATGTATTTGCCGCTTTCTCCCACGGCTGTGCTGAAGTTGGTTGCCGACGATAAGCTACAGTTCCAGATAAGGGATAGGGTAGAAGGTTTTTCCGAATGGAAAGAGAATGAGTTAAAAAAATTATCAGCTTGATAAGGAAGCGAACGCTTCTTATTTAAGCATGTAAAGTTGAGGGGTGTAAGGGTCCTGGAAAGTAGTGATACTTTTCAGGACTATTCTTTTGTATGGGATGCCTCCCTGTAAATGATTACCCGGCAATCCGGGGAGAGAGTGACAGTGAATTGGTCTCCCAAAGCCTCGTTGAGAGTTCCTTGCCACCATGAGGTGAGCTTTCGTCGGCGAATGGGCCAACGGAGTCCTTCCGTACTAATCTCCCCTTCGGGATAAAGAACGAAAATGGAGATTTGTTGTCCCGGATAAGAAGCGAAGGTTGTTGTTTCTAAGATAGGAGTGAAAAGGCCATAGTCGGATAACATCTCCACCCGCTTGAATAAGTGGGCATAGTCCATAAGAAGGGATATATTTCCCAATGTATGATCCTCACGCAATCCGGTAGCTCCTAATATAAGAACTTCTCGATAGCCTTGGGCATGGGCGAAGCGGACGGATTTGGTGAGGTCGTTGATCTCTTGGTCCTCTACATGATGGATTCGGTCTGCGTAGCGTTTGCGCAGGCCGGCGGGTATGCTGTCCAAGTCTCCTACGATAGCGTCCGGATGAATACCCTTTTCATAAAGTGTCTTTACGGCTCCATCACAAGCGATAATCGTTTTCGCTTCCTTTAATAATCTCAAGGGTAACTCAGCGGAAGGAAATCTCCCATTCGCTACGATCACACATCCTCCTTCCAGACTTTCCATATTATCTCCCATAATTCAAAATTCATAATTCAAAACTCTTCCCCTTTCTTCCGCCAATTGTAATAGCCTACTATGGCTAGTGTCGCATAGCAAAAATAGAGTAGCATCGTCGGATACAAGCCCCGAAGGTAATAAAGATATACGGAAACGAGGTTTACGATTACCCAAAAAATCCAATGCTCGATAATTCGCCTTGCCAGCATCCAAGTAGCGACAATGCCTACCGACGTGGTGAACGCATCGCCTACGGGGATGGGAGAGTCCGTGAATTGATGAAGGAGATACCATAAGATGGCGAATACAACGGCCAATGTTCCGATAATCCCCACGAAAAGCGGAAGGCTCAGATGGGTGTATAGGATACGGTCGGAGGGAAGACTGTCGTTTTCCGTGTGTGTCTCATGTTTCTTCCGGGTCCATTGATAGAAACCGTATATGCTGATTCCTACGTAATAGGTTTGCAATCCCATGTCCGCATAGATCTTAGCGGACAGGAAGACAAATACATACACGAGGGAGGTGAGGAATCCCACCACCCACATGGCCTTATGTTGTTTAATCTCTAGAAAGAGATAGAGTAGACCGGTTATTACTCCGAAGTATTCTAGCCAAACCATTTTAGTAATTGAAAATTAAGTTAGAATTTGAAGGTGATCCTGGCCATGGCGTTCGTGCCGGCTTGGGTGAAATAACCGTCATCCTTTTTACGTGTGCCGTTTTCGATATACGAGTATACCCATGCGTTGGTCTCGTACTTCTCGTTGAAGAGGTTGTTGATAGTCACGTCTAGGGTTATTTCTTTCATGAACTTAGGCTGGAAGGCGTAACCGATACGTAGGCTATTGATAAAGTAGGGATCGATGGAACGATCCTTGCTGCTTGAATTGTCTATGTATTGGCGGCCTACTACTTGCGAGTTGAAACTAGCGATAAATCCTTTGTAAGCGAAATCGAACATGCTGTTTGCGATTAGGTCTGGGGAGAAAGCGATATTCGTTGTACCTAGATCGTTGATCTCTTGTACTCCGGTATCCCAGTTATCCACGTATTCCACGAAATGCTTGATTTTATTTTGGCTGAGGGTTACGTTCGCGTTCCAATTCAGCCAAGAGGTGATTTGTACACCTCCGGTAAGCTCGATGCCCATTCGGTAGCTATCCTTTATATTGGAAGTGAGGGCCTCACCGATCTCGCTGATCTTGCCGGTCAGGATCAATTGGTTGTTGTAATCCATGAAATAGAGATTGGCTCCAACCCGGAAACGGTTGTTACCAAAACTATAACCGGCCTCGTAATCATATAAGGTCTCGTGGGTAGGACGTTCTTCGGGGCCTGCCTCCGTGAAATTGTCACGGTTCGGTTCCCGATTTGCGACGGAGAAAGAGACGAATGCGTTATGGCCGTTATTATGGAAGTTTATACCGGCTTTCGGGTTGAAGAAGTTCCAGTTCTTATGAATGTCCAGCTCTTCCTCGGCTTTGTCATCGTTTCCCTTAATGGTGTAATGGATCCCACGGTATTGTAAGTCCAGATAGCCGGTGAAAAGAGGGGAAAGACGTTGGGTCAATTTCGCATATACGTTGTAGTCTAATTTCTTACCGGTATTGCGGTAATATTCGTAATCCGGTTGTGGCAAGACGTTTGCGCTTTTGGTCCACATTACCCGGCCAAAATGGTCGCCTACATAGTGGTTGACGGCGGTTCCCAGCGTAAGGCGGGTGTTGTCATGTTGATAGTTCGCGCTATAAACGGCTCCATAGAAATAATTGTCGAGCCATTTACGACGCACAAGGTCCGTCTTTTTTACGGTATTACCCTCCGGATCGATATATTCCGGTAGCTTATAACTGCTGAATTTGGCTTTCGATTTATAATCCTCGTAATATCCGTTACCATCGGTGTAATGAAGGGTCAGGTTCATATTCCAGAAATCTCCGATACGCTGGCTGGCCATTAAATGGTAGTTGTGTTGCCAATAATTATCCGTCTGATTGTTATAAAACTTCTTCACTCCATCTTCCTCATATTCTCCGCATGGATTATAGCTACGATCTGTGTCAAGTAAATAAGACGGAACACCGTTCCATGCTTGATAGGTCTTCTCGCTGTTCCCGAAGGCTTGGAATTTAATCAATGTATTATCGGCATAGAAAGCGGCGGAGGCATAGTAAGAGCTCATACGGGCGGAGGCACGATCGATAAAGCCGTCGCTACGGATATTGGAGTAGCGGGCGTCGAAAGCGAAATGATCGTAAAGTAATCCGGTACCGCCTTTTACCGTATGCTTCAGCGTACCGAAAGAACCTGCTGATACGGAATATTCGCCGTAAGGCTTTAAGGACGGTTTCTCGGTCTGCATGGCGACCGTAGCGCCAAAAGCCGCGGCTCCGTTCGTAGAGGTTCCGGCACCTCGTTGGATCTGGATCGATTCTACCGAGGAGGCTATATCGGCCATATTAGCCCAGAATACGGTATGAGACTCGGAGTCATTAACCGGTACGCCATTGATCGTGATATTGATACGGTTCGCGTCTGTACCCCGGATACGAAAACCGGAGTAACCGATACCCGTTCCGGCATCCGAGGTCATGATAACAGACGGGGATTGGGAGATAAGGAATGGGATACCTTGCCCGTTGTTCCGGCTGCTTAGCTCTTGTTTGGAGATGTCGCTATAAGCTACCGGGGTTTCTTTCCCGACTTTGGTAGCGGTAATAACTACTTCATCCAAAGATACGTCTTTTGAGATTTTCAAGGAGTCGACCGGACTGGGCATTTGTGCCTTGACGGTTGTAGCCAGTAAGGAGCCGGCCAAGATAACCAATACATTTTTCATCTTTTCATCTTTTTGCTTTAAAACTAAATAGATGAATAGAAAGGATCGGAGAAGCATGAATCCCTACGACAGCATTACCTGTACAGGTTCTATGGGTATGATCTCAGCCCGCTCCTTTCATGAATGATTTTGCGAGCACCCCTTCGTATTCGGCAGCAAAGATAGGCATAAAAGTGTTAATAAATATTACTATCAATAGTAAATCGGATTTCGATAGATATTAATTCTGATTACTATCGATCGTAATCCGGTTTGTGTCGTATTAATTTTTTCTGCAAAAAGATGAGGATATTTTGAGAACTCATTGATTTTTTGTATATTTGCGGGCGATTAAGTGAAGTTGAGGAGGGGGCGGGTAGTCCCCTTCTTTTGTTCTTAACAGATATGTGTATGATAGAAAAGAAAGTGGTAAGCCAATTAGTAGAGGAAAAACTAGCCTCTTCAAGCAATTATTTAGTAGACGTAGTGATTAAACCGGGGAACCTGATAGTCGTTGAAATTGATAACGATGAAGCGGTAAGCATTGATGATTGCGCTGAGTTGAGCCGGTATTTGGAGGAGCATCTGGATCGTGACGTCGAGGACTATGAGCTGGAGGTTGGCTCCGCCGGCATTACTTCTCCTTTTAAGGTACTTCGCCAATACGTCAAGAACATCGGAAACGAGGTGGAGATGCTGTTGAAAAACGGCTCGAAGCTGACAAGTGTGTTGAAATCTGCCGACGAGAACGGTGTGGTTGTCTCTGTTGAGAAGAAGGTGAAACCGGAGGGCGCTAAGCGGAAGGTAACCGTGATAGAGGATGAGTCGTATACATTTGATGAAATAAAATATACAAAATACTTAATAAGATTCAAGTAAGATTATGGCCAAGAAAGAGGAAACAATCAGTATGATTGACACCCTTGCGGAGTTCAAGGAGTTGAAGAATATCGATAAAGATACGATGATTAGCGTTTTGGAAGATTCGTTCCGCAACGTGATCGCCAAGATGTTTGGCACGGATGAGAACTATGACGTGATTATCAATCCTGAGAAAGGTGATTTCGAGATCTGGAGAAACCGTACGGTTGTGGCTGATGATGAATTGGAGGATGAGAACTTGCAGCTTACGTTGACGGAGGCCCGTAAAATCGACGCCGACTGTGAGGTGGGCGAGGAAGTGACCGACGAGGTGCATTTCGCGGACTTCGGACGTCGTGCGATCTTAAACTTGCGCCAGACTTTGGCTTCAAAGATACTTGAATTGCAGAAAGACAGCTTGTACGCTAAGTATAAGGATAAAATCGGCCACATCATCGCCGCTGAGGTTTATCAGGTGTGGAAGAAAGAAATCCTGTTGCTGGATGACGATGGTAATGAGTTGCTACTGCCGAAATCCGAGCAAATCCCGACCGATTTCTATCGTAAGGGAGAGACCGTACGTGCGATCGTTCAACGTGTGGATAACTATAATAACAACCCGAAGATCCTTCTTTCCCGTACGGATAAGGTCTTCTTGCAGCGGTTGTTTGAGTTGGAGGTTCCGGAGATTAATGACGGCTTGATTACGATCAAGGCGATCGCCCGTATCCCGGGAGAGCGTGCCAAAGTGGCTGTCGAGTCATACGATGACCGTATTGACCCGGTGGGGGCTTGCGTAGGTATGAAAGGCTCTCGTATCCACGGAATCGTTCGCGAGTTGAGAAACGAGAACATTGATGTGATTAATTACACCTCAAATCTCTCTTTGTTTATCCAGCGTGCTTTAAGCCCGGCTAAGATCTCTTCTATCCGTGTAAATGAGGAAGAAAAGAAAGCTGAGGTTTATCTACGTCCGGAGGAGGTCTCTTTGGCGATCGGTAAGGGCGGTCTGAATATTAAGTTGGCTTGTATGTTGACTGAGTATACGATTGACGTATTCCGTGATATCGAAGGAGCGGACGAGGAGGATATCTACTTGGATGAGTTCTCCGACGAGATCGACAGCTGGGTGATCGACGCACTGAAGAATATAGGATGCTATACGGCGAAGAGTGTCCTTGCTATGGACCGCAATGAGATTATTGAACGTGCCGATCTGGAAGAACAGACCGTGGACGATCTTTTAGCTATCTTATCTGCGGAATTTGAAGATGAAGGTAACGAATAAGTATTACGACAAAGTTAGATATGCCTATAAAATTAATTCAAGTACAGAGAAAATTGAACGTGGGAATCAACACGGTGGTTGAGTTCCTGCACCGGAATGGGTTCTCGGTTGAGGATAATCCCAACACGAGGATCAGTGATGAACAGTATGCTTTGCTCGTAAAAGAGTTTGGAAAGGATCTGCCAGAGAAAGATCGTAATTTTGCGGCGGATCGTGTGCGGAAAGAGGTTCCTTCTGTGAAAGAAGAGAAGACCGCGGAAATAAAGACAGTGATACCGGAAGAATTCAGACCTAAGATCGTAATGAAGGGTCATATCGATTTGGATGGTGGACAACATAAAAAACAGCAGGAAGAGCCGAAGGCTAAAGAGGAGCCTAAGGTGAAAGAAGAGCCTAAGGTAAAGGAAGAGCCGAAAGTGAAGGAAGCGCCTGCCGCTCCCGCTGCTCAAGCTCCTGTTAAACCCGCGCAGCCTGCGCAGGCTCCCACGGAGAAAAAAGAAGAAAAAGTTATAGTAGTGGAAGTGGAAAAAGAAAAAACCGTAGAGAAGCAACCGGTTGTTGCGGAACCTAAGGTGGAAAGTGTGAAACCGGAACAGGAAGTAGAGAAGACCGAGGAAAAGGATGATAATCTTTTCCGTTTGAACTCGGTTAAATTGGAGTCAAAGATCAAGGTAACCGGTAAGATTGACTTGGATGCGCTTAACCAATCGACTCGTCCGAAAAAGAAAACGAAGGAGGAGAAGCGGAAAGAGCGTGATGAGAAGCAAAAGTTTAATAACAATCGGCCGGGTAATAATAGCAACGGTCCGGGCGCTCCTCATAAGAGTCCGAATTCGCCGACTTTGATAAAACCGAACGCTCCTGCTAAACCGGGTGAGGAAGGTGACGCTAAGAAGAAGCGTAAACGTATCAAGAAAGATCGGGTAGACGTGAATAATACGCCGGGTACGAATTATCCGCGCCCGAATCGTGACGATCGTCCGAATAACGACCGTAAGCCTCGCTTGAAGAAGCCGGTGAAAGCGGAAGTTAGTGAAGAGGATGTTCAAAAGCAGATCAAGGAGACTTTGGCTCGCTTGACCAACAAGAATAATAAGAATAATAAGGGGGCTAAATACCGTCGTGATAAACGTGACGCCGCTGTGAAACGTGAGCACGAGTTGATGGAACAGGAAGAACTGGAAAGCAAGGTATTGAAGCTGACCGAGTTCGTTACGGCCAACGACTTGGCGAACATGATGGACGTATCTGTAACGGAGGTTATCGGTACTTGCATGAGCATCGGCCTTATGGTTTCGATCAATCAGCGCTTGGATGCGGAGACGATCAATATCGTGGCTGAGGAGTTCGGTTATAAGACTGAATATGTAAGCGCGGATGTTGTCGAGGCGATCAACGCTGATGAGGAAGATGATAACGAGGAGGATTGGGTAGCCCGTCCGCCTATCGTAACGGTGATGGGACACGTTGACCATGGTAAGACTTCTTTATTGGATAATATCCGTAGCGCGAACGTAATCGCCGGTGAGGCCGGTGGTATCACGCAGCATATCGGAGCCTACAACGTGAAGTTGCAGAATGGCCGCCGTATCACGTTCTTGGATACTCCGGGTCATGAGGCGTTTACCGCTATGCGTGCCCGTGGCGCAAAGGTGACGGATATCGCGATTATTATCGTGGCCGCTGATGATAACGTGATGCCTCAGACGATCGAGGCGATTAATCACGCTTCGGCTGCCGGTGTTCCTATTGTTTTCGCTATTAATAAAATCGATAAGCCACATGCTAATCCTGAGAAGATCAAGGAGGAGTTGGCGAATATGAATTACTTGGTGGAAGACTGGGGGGGTAAGTACCAGAGTCAGGAGATCTCCGCTAAGAAAGGTATCGGTGTCGAGGAGTTGTTGGAGAAGGTCTTGTTGGAGGCCGACCTGTTGGATTTGAAAGCGAATCCGAAAAAACGTGCGGTTGGTTCTATCATCGAGTCTTCTTTGGACAAGGGACGTGGCTATGTATCTACCATATTGGTGGAGAACGGTACGTTGAAGATGGGAGATATCGTTTTGGCGGGAACTCATCAAGGACGTATCAAGGCGATGTTCAACGAGCGTAATCAACGGGTGGAGAAGGCCGGTCCTTCCGAGCCGGTATTGATCCTCGGTTTGAATGGTGCTCCTCAGGCCGGTGATACATTTAATGTATTGGAGACTGAGCAAGAGGCGCGTGAGATCGCTAACCGTCGTGAGCAATTGCAGCGTGAGTTAGGTCTTCGTACGCAGAAGATGCTTACCTTGGATGATATCGGACGTCGTATCGCCGTGGGTAACTTCCAAGAGTTGAACGTGATCGTGAAGGGTGACGTAGATGGTTCCGTAGAGGCATTGTCCGACTCCTTGATCCGTTTGTCTACCGAGGAGATTCAGGTAAACGTAATTCACAAGGCGGTTGGCCAGATTTCCGAGTCGGATGTGGTTTTGGCAGCGGCTTCGAACGCTATCATTATCGGATTCCAAGTTCGTCCGTCTTTGCAAGCACGTAGAAACGCCGAGAAGGAAGGTGTGGAGATCCGTTTGTACTCTATCATCTACGATGCGATCGAGGAGGTGAAGAGCGCTATGGAAGGCATGCTTTCTCCGGAGATCAAGGAGGAGATTACCGCTTATGTGGAAGTTCAGCAGGTATTCAAGATCACCAAGGTCGGTACGGTTGCCGGATGTATGGTTAAGGAAGGTAAGATCAAACGTACGAACAAGATCCGCTTGATACGTGACGGTATCGTTATCTATGCCGGCGAGCTAGGCTCTTTGAAACGTTTCAAGGACGATGCGAAAGAGGTCGTGGCTGGCTTGGATTGCGGTTTGAATATTACGAACTTCAACGATATCCAAGTGGGCGATATGATCGAGGCTTACGAAGAGACTGAAATTAAGAAGACGTTATAACGATGAACTGGTTGGACATTACATTGCTATGTCTGGCAGGGATAGGATTTGTGAAAGGCCTGTTTGATGGAATCATCAAACAGGTTGTTTCGCTTATAGCCCTAGTGATCGCGATATTTTTCTGCGGAAAAGCGGCGGTTTGGCTGAAAGGATATATCTTGGCGTTGGGTTGGTTTCCGGAAGAAGGGGTTATGATCTTGAGTTATATAGCGGGTTTTATCTTGATTATGGGGGTATTTATCCTAGCGGGTGAACTGGTTACCAAGGTGGTAGGGGCGACACCGTTGAGTGTTATAAACCATTTGTTTGGTGGTTTTTTCGGGTTGCTGGTCGTTTTGGTCTTTACCAGTTTGCTGTTGAACGCGCTGGAGTTCGTGGATCGTGGATCGGTCTTGATTCATCGCCAATCGAAGATAGAATCTCGTTTTTATTATAGCGTGAAGCAAATAGTACCAACAATTTTCCCACATAATTTGTTTTCATTAGGAGAATGAAGGGCTTTTATCAATGGTTAATTTTTAATTATGCAGGATTCAAATCATATAATTAATGAGGTAACGAGCGGAGATTATAAATATGGCTTCGTTACCGATATTGATACGGAGGTGATCCATCGTGGATTAGACGAGGAGACGGTCCGTATTATCTCTGCCAAGAAGAACGAGCCGGAATGGTTACTCGAGTTCCGTTTGAAGGCTTTTCGCCATTGGCAGACGTTGGAGATGCCTACATGGCCTCACTTGAATATCCCGCCGATCGATTATCAGGACATTATCTATTATGCCGCCCCTAAGAAAAAAAAGGGACCAAAGAGCTTGGATGAGGTAGATCCTGAGTTGTTGAAAACATTCGATAAACTGGGTATTCCTTTGGAAGAACAGAAGCATTTAAGCGGAATGGCGGTAGACGCCGTGATGGATAGTGTTTCCGTGAAGACAACTTTCAAGGAGAATCTCGCGGAGAAGGGGATTATTTTCTGTTCGTTCAGCGAGGCTGTACAACATCATCCGGACTTGGTGCAGAAGTATTTGGGCAGCGTGGTTGGTTATCGTGATAATTTCTTCGCCGCCTTGAATTCGGCCGTGTTCTCGGATGGTTCGTTTGTTTATATACCGAAGGGCGTACGTTGCCCGATGGAGTTGAGTACGTATTTCCGTATCAATGCCGCTAATACCGGACAGTTCGAGCGTACCTTGATTGTCGCAGACGATGAGGCGTATGTAAGTTATCTGGAAGGATGTACGGCGCCGATGCGTGACGAGAACCAATTGCATGCCGCTATCGTGGAGATCGTGGCGAACGAGCGTGCCGAGGTGAAGTATTCTACCGTACAGAACTGGTATCCGGGTGATAAGGAAGGTAAAGGCGGTATCTATAACTTCGTGACGAAACGAGGTTTGTGCAAAGGTGAGGGTAGCAAGATCTCTTGGACGCAAGTAGAGACCGGTTCGGCGATCACTTGGAAATATCCGAGCTGTATCTTGGCGGGTGATAACTCGGTAGGTGAGTTTTACTCGGTTGCCGTGACCAATAATTACCAACAGGCCGATACGGGTACGAAGATGATCCATCTGGGTAAGAATACGAAAAGTACGATCGTATCCAAGGGTATCTCTGCCGGTCATAGCCAGAATAGCTATCGGGGATTGGTAAAGGTGTCCGCCCGTGCGGAAGGCGCCCGTAACCATAGCCAATGCGATAGTTTGTTACTAAGCTCTACTTGTGGAGCTCATACGTTCCCTTACGCTGATATTCAGAATGAGACGGCGATCGTGGAGCATGAGGCTACGACGAGTAAGATCAGCGAGGAGCAATTGTTCTACTGCCAGCAACGGGGTATCTCGGTAGAAGAGGCTGTCGGTTTGATCGTGAATGGATATGCCCGTGAGGTAATGAATAAGTTACCGATGGAGTTCGCCGTCGAGGCTCAGAAATTACTAACGATCTCGCTGGAAGGCAGCGTAGGATAGAATAATTTTCAATTTTCAACTTTCAATTTTCAATTAGAAAAGATGTTAGAGGTTAAGAATTTACATGCCAACGTAAATGGCAAAGAGATATTGAAAGGTATCAACCTGTCGGTGAAAGCGGGTGAGGTACATGCTATCATGGGACCGAACGGTTCCGGAAAAAGTACGTTAAGTAGTGTATTGGTAGGTAATCCCGCTTTTGAGGTAACGGAAGGAGAGGTTATCTTCAACGGTAAGAATCTGCTGGATCTTTCTCCCGAGGATCGTAGCCGTGAGGGTATTTTCTTGAGCTTCCAATATCCGGTCGAGATCCCGGGAGTTAGTATGGTGAACTTTATGCGTGCGGCGTTGAACGAGCACCGTAAATATAACGGTCTGGAACCGGTTTCGGCTACGGACTTCTTGAAATTGATGCGTGAGAAACGTGCGATCGTCGAGCTGGATAATAAACTAGCCAGCCGTAGCGTGAACGAAGGTTTCTCCGGTGGAGAGAAAAAACGGAACGAGATCTTCCAGATGGCGATGCTGGAGCCGAAATTGGCGATCTTGGATGAGACGGATAGTGGTTTGGATATCGATGCCTTGCGTATCGTGGCGCATGGCGTGAACCAGTTGAGGACTCCGGAGAATGCCGCTATCGTAATCACGCACTATCAGCGTCTGCTGGATTACATCAAGCCGGATGTGGTTCATGTGCTTTACAAAGGCCGTATCGTGAAGACCGCCGGTCCGGAATTGGCCTTGGAACTGGAAGAGAAAGGTTACGACTGGATCAAGAAAGAGATGGGAGATGAGTAATATGAAGGCCGAGCAACAATATATCGATCTTTTCGCCCAATGTGAGGATCTGGTATGTCGTCATAGTACGCCGGTGATGAATGCCCTCAGGGCTGAGGCCTTGGCGAACTTTGAGCGACTCGGATTCCCCTCCACGAGAAGCGAGGATTATAAATATACGGATGTAGCCCAAGCGTTCGCTCCGGATTACGGTTTGAATATCAACCGGGTCGCTATCCCGGTGAATCCTTATGACGTGTTCCGTTGTGACGTGCCGAACCTGAGCACATCGTTATACTTTGTCGTGAACGATACGTTTTACGATAAGGAATTGCCAAAAGCGCATTTGCCGGAAGGCGTGTATGCTGGAGGGTTGAAGGCTTTTACGGAGCAATATCCGGAGATCGCTTCCAAGTATTACGGAAAGGCGGCACCGAGTAGCAAGGATGGTATTATCGCATTGAATACGATGTTAGCCCAAGATGGTTTCGTGGTGTATGTACCGAAAAATGTCGTGGTTGAGCGTCCTATCCAATTGGTGAATATTTTCCGTAGCGATGTGGATACGATGGCGAACCGTCGTGTTCTGGTGATTATGGAACCTCATTCGGAAGCGAAGCTATTGGTTTGCGATCATAGTATCGATGACGTGAAATTCTTGGCGACTCAAGTGGTTGAGATTTTCGCGAAGGAAGGCGCTCGCTTTGATTATTATGATTTGGAAGAAAGCAGCGAGTCTACGACCCGTTTCTCTTCCGTACACGTAAAGCAGGCGGCTTCGACCAATGTCTTGGTAAACGGCATTACGTTGACGAATGGCTTGACTCGCAACAATTATTATGTGGAACTGAATGGCGAGTATGCCGAGTCTACCTTATGCGGTATGTCCGTTCTGGACAAGGAGCAACAGATGGATACCTATAGCCATATTACCCATGCGGTTCCGAATTGTACCAGCAACGAGTTGTTCAAGAACGTACTGAATGATCATGCCGTAGGTGTCTTCAGTGGACGTATCTTGGTGAAAGAGGATGCCCAGAAGACTGCCGCTTACCAGACGAACCGTAATCTGTGCGCTACCCGTGAGGCCCGTATGTACAGCAAGCCGCAACTGGAGATTTACGCAGACGACGTAAAATGCTCGCACGGTATGACGACCGGTCAGTTAGATGAGAACGCTTTGTTCTATATGCAAAGTCGCGGTATCCCGCGTGACGAGGCCCGTATGTTATTGAGCGTGGCTTTCACTTCCGACGTGATCGACCATGTACGCTTGGAGGCGTTGAAAGACCGTTTGCATAAACTGGTAGAGAAACGTTTCCGCGGTGAGCTGGCTAAATGCGCCGGTTGCCGGATTTGTAAATAATCGCGAATAAGAAGAAAACAGTAATCAGACATGGATTATCCCGACGATTATGTAGGGAACCATGTCTGATTTTTCGTATCTTTGGCAGTGACAAATTAAAACCTCCAACTTATGCAATTAACACACATCGCTTTGTGGACGAATCATCTGGAACGTTTACGGGATTTCTATGTAAAGTATTTCAACGGTAAGAGTAATGAGAAATATGTGAATCCAAAGAAAGGGTTCGCCTCTTATTTCGTCTCTTTCGAGAGTGGCCCCGCTTTGGAGATCATGCAACGGCAAGATATTACTGAGGCTTACGACAAGGATCATATCGGCTTGGCTCATCTGGCTTTTCATGCGGATACGAAGGAGCAAGTGGATCAAATGATCGAACGTTTCCGGATGGATGGATACACGATCGCCGGTGAGACCCGCACTTCCGGGGATGGTTACTATGAGGGTGTAATCCGAGATCCTGACGGAAATATAGTAGAGATCGTCGTGGGCGGGGAGCCGGAGATACAAGTAGCTTTATTTCCTCCTTATGAGTTACTGCTGGAAGCCGATCCGGATCGGGAGAAAGTAGAGGCTTACCTAAAGGATTCGGATTGCTTTATCGCTACGGTACGAAATTCCGTTGCCGGCGTGATCGTGGTTCGCAAGGAGGAGGGTGGCAAGGCGGAGATCATGAACCTTGCCGTGGCGGATATCTTCCGTCGGCGAGGAATCGCCCGGAAACTATTACGGCATGTATCTAATAAATGGGCTCCGGCCCAAGGTGTCGAGCTTTTGCGTATTTGCACCGGAACCTCAGCCGCCGGCCCGATGATGCTTTATCAACAGGAAGGCTTTGACTTGGTAGCCGTAGATCGCGATTATTTCGTACGGAACTATGCCGAGCCTATCTGGGAGAACGGCATTCAATGCAGGCATCAATTGATTCTTGAAAAGCGATTAAAATAGTATATATGAAAAGAAAATCGGGAGGTTTAAGGCCTCCCGATTTAATTATTAGTAATCTATGAATAGGTCCTCGAATGAAAAATCATCGGGGCTAATGGCATCACATTTCCAGTACGAAGATCCCTTTCGGTGCCAAGGATAATTCGTCTCCCAATGGAATCTCCTTTCCGGTTAATATCTCTTTTCCGGAGGTTTTACCTCGCAATACTTCCGCATAGCGGGCCAACGGGAGGTTCACCTCCTTATCGCTGCCATTCATCAAGACCAATACGCTCCGGCCATCCAGACTGCGCTCGTAAACATAGACACCTTGGTTCACCATGAAATGTTTCATCTTGCCCTTAGCGATGATATCGTTGCCCTTGCGCCATTTCAATAAAGTCCGGAGGAAATTCCATGCGTCATTTTGCACCTCGCTGCGACCGGATGCCTCGAATTGATTCACCTTGTCGCCGGGCCAGCCACCGGGAACATCCAAGCGGATATATCCGTCTCCCTTCTCCTTGGTGCCATTCATCAGCAACTCCTGCCCGTAATAGAGCTGGGGAATACCGGGGATCGTCAACAAGAATGTCACCCCTTGCTTGAACGCGTACAAATCATCGACAGACTTAGGCATGGAGGGAAGAAAACGATCCGTATCATGGTTCTCCAAGAAACGCAATACATTATAGATATCGGGATATACATAATCATAACACATATGCTCGAAGATCGTATGCAAGCCTCCGGAATACCCAGTCTCCTCATGGAACGCCTTGCTCGCGATACCCATCAAGCGGAAATCCATTACCGATTTCAGCTCGGTATCCTGTCCGAAGTTCAACCGGCTGCCTTTCTGCCAATAAGCGGAACCGATCGTGTAGTTCATCCACGCCTCGCCTACGATGTTATACTCCGGATACTCGTTCATGACCTCCGTACACCAATTCCGCATCATGTCCACGTCGGCATACGGATACGTATCTTGACGGATACCATCCACGCCGCAATACTCGATCCACCAGATAGAGTTCTGGATAAGGTACTTGGCTACATGTGGGTTCTTTTGGTTCAAGTCCGGCATGCTCGGGACAAACCAGCCGTTCAGCATCGTCTCCTTATCATAATCCGAGACGTAAGGATCGAAATAAGCCTCTTTATCGTGGTTGGTCTGCACGTAGTTATCGAGATTATTAAACCAGTCGTGGCTAGGGATATCTTTCATCCAAGGATGATCGCTCCCACAATGGTTGAAGATCATATCCATTACGACACGCATGCCCCGCTCGTGCGTCTTCTCGATCAAGCGGACGTAGTCCTCGTTCGTGCCGAAGCGTGGGTCTACCCGATAATAATCCGTCGTGGCATATCCGTGATAAGAGCCTCCCTCCATGTCATTCTCCAATACCGGGTTCAGCCAGATAGCGGTAACGCCCAGATCCTCGATATAATCCAAATGCTGTTCGATACCGGCCAAGTCGCCTCCGTGACGGGCGTTCGGGCTGTTACGGTCTACCTTATAAGCGGTACGCATCGGGATTTGATCGTTCGAGGGATCTCCGTTCGCGAAACGATCCGGCATGATGAGATAAAGCACGTCGGAAGAGTCAAACCCCTTGATCCGATCGGCGTTCGGTTTACGGGCCTTCAACTCATACGAGTAATTGAAACTCTTTTTGTCCTTCGTGAACGTGATATCAAACCTGCCGGGCTTGGCCTTTTCCACGTCCAGATAGATCAATAGGTAATTCGGGCTTTCCAACGCTACCGAGCTTTTCAACTGTACGCCGGGATATTTCACGCTAGGGAGATATCCGGCGATATCCTTACCATACACCATCAGCTGGAGTTCCGGGTTCTTCATACCGCTCCACCAGAAGGCCGGCTCGATTTTAAGGTTATCGGCAGAAAGCGTACTGGAAGCGAAAAGGGCCAGTAAAAGGCTCAAGAATAAATGTCTGTTCATGATATATGTTTATTGATTTATATGACAAGGTTGTACATACGCGAAGATAGAAGGATTCCATTGATAATAACACGTTTCCGCCCAGCGAAAAGAGAATAAAAATCACGCGAACGTTTGCGAACCCTCGTAAATTAAGACTATCTTTACTGCCTAAATCTAATCAACTAATTCAAATGATAAAAAGTCTAATTGTATCCATGCTTCTGACAGGTTGCGTTTCCTCCCTGTCCGCACAACAAAGTTTTTGGAAAGAAGATTTCTCCGCCGGGAAATTACCCGACGGCTGGATGATTGTCGATTCGACGAAATCGGCAAAGTGTGAATGGATTGTTACCGATCAGCCTTATCCCGGTTCTTTCCAGTTTGAGCAACAAGCGCCTCCCATCGCCTCTACGAGTCGTGGCTATCATATGCAATTCCGGCCGGGCGTAGTCACCGGGGAGGAGATCACGAAGTGGAATCAACGGGAGGAATACCCGAACGGCTATTTCCAGACCAGCGCTATCGATTGTGCGGGAAAGAACGATGTGGTATTGAAATTCCAGCACTTGTTTCGTTGGAATAATTGGTTCACCGGAAAACGTGCCGGCCTTTGGGTTGGCGTCAGCAACGACGGGGTGAATTGGAAAGAGTATAACGTGATGGATAAGATCCCCGCCGCTACTCAGCTTCACGCCCCGGTGAATGAGGAGATTAACATCAGCGAGGTAGCCGCGAACCAGAAAACCGTCTACTTGCGTTTCTTCTGGCGGGATATCTTCTCTTGGTACTGGATGGTCGATGATATTGAGCTGACAGAGCCTTTCGCGCATGATTTGGCTTTGGAGAAAGTGACCTCACACCAAGAAACCGGGAATACGTTCACGAAGGAAGACGTGTTGAAAGTGAAGCTGAAGAACGTTGGTTCCCAGCCCGTAGACGAGGATTTCACGGTAACCGCCTCCTTGAACAACGGTCAGAAACTAACCGCCACGGTAACCGCTTCCGAGCATCCGATCGCTAAACAAGAGGAATATGAGGTAGCTTTCCCTGCTACCGACCTAACCCAGATGGGCTCCTATAAAATAGAGTTCGCTATCCAATATCCGAAGGATGAGCGTTCGTCAAACAACGTATTAAAAGCGAACCTGTTCGCTGCCCGTATGAACTTGGGTAAGTTGACGAAGTTCAATAAGATCAGCAACACGGAATATGAGTTCGTCTCCGGGTACGCTAAGGTTAAGTTGATGTTTTACCGGGATGATATCTTCCGTATCTGGTTGGCGCCGGATGGGGAGTATACCAATCCGGCGGCAAACTCGATCGTTGTAGATTATGGGGTAAAGAACCCGAGAGTCTCCATGGCCGACAACGGCAGCTATTATAAGTTCACGACTCCCCAATGTGTCGTACGTGTCTATAAAAACCCTATTCGTTTCGCCATGTATGACAAGAATAACTGTGCCGTGATCTACGAGGAGGCCGAACCACTTGCCTTCGGACTAAAAACGACCCAAACGATGCGCCGTAGCGGTGATGAGGATTTCTACGGTTGCGGTATGCAACAAGGTAATTTCTCATACGCTGGGAAGGAAGCGGATATCGAGGTGACCGGTTGGGATGAGGATCAATCCTCTAACCCGGCTCCCTTCTATATGTCCACGAAAGGATATGGCGTATTCCGCAATACGTTTGCCCCGGGCCATTATGCCTTCAACGGCACGGAGATGCTGGACAAGAGCTATGATGATGGCTTTAAGCTGATGGGCTTCACCAGTCAGTTGACGCATAACGAGAATCGCTTTGACGCGTTCTACTTCTACGGCCCTTCCTTGAAAGACCTATTGAACGACTATACGGATATCACCGGAAAACCTTTTATGCCGGCGATGTGGATGCTTACGATGGGAGACGCCGACTGCTATAACAAAGGGGAACAGCGCACCGGATGGCCTCAATCCACCCCGGACGTAATCAGCCAAGTTGCCGATAAATATGTGGAATATGATATGCCCCGTGGCTGGATCTTGCCGAACGATGGCTATGGTTGCGGCTATGTGAAATTGGATTCTGTTGTGACGGAATTAGGTAAACGAGGTTTCCATACGGGCTTGTGGACAGAGAATGGTGTGGATAAGATTGCCTACGAGGTTGGTAAATGTGGTACCCGCCTGTGTAAATTGGATGTGGCTTGGGTTGGAGAAGGCTATGAGTTTGCCTTGAATGGCTGTAAATCCGCATTCGAGGGGATCGAGAGCAATACGAACGAACGAGGCTTCGTATGGGCTGTTTGCGGTTGGGCCGGAACTCAGCGGTATTCTACAGTATGGAGCGGTGACCAAGTGAGCAACTGGGATTATATCCGTTACCATATCCCGACGATCACGGGTGCCGGCCTTTCCGCCATGAACGCCGCTACTAGCGATGTGGACGGTATCTTCGGCGGTTCTCCGAAAACCTATACCCGCGACTTGCAATGGAAGGTTTTCACCCCGATCTTTATGACCATGAGCGGCTGGGCGGATGCCGACCGTCAGCCTTGGGTATATGGGCATCCGTACACGGATATCAACCGTAAATTCTTAAAGCTGAAGATGCGTCTGAACCCGTACGCCTATACCTATTGTCATGAGGCGCATACGACCGGTGTACCGATGGCTCGTGCGATGGTACTGGAATTCCCGGATGACGTGGTTACCCGTGATACGATCACCCAATATCAATTTATGAGTGGCGAGTGGATGATGGTTGCTCCTGTATATACCCGTAAGAACGTACGTGATAGTATTTACTTCCCTGCCGGAGAATGGTACGACTATTGGACCGGAAAGAAATACGAGGGTGGCAAGTGGTTGGATAAATATGAGGCTAAACTGGATATTTGCCCGGTATTTATCCGTCAAGGCGCCATTATCCCGATGTACCCGGATATGAATTATGTCGGTGAGAAACCTGCGGATGTCTTGACTTTGGACTTATATCCCTACGGGAATACCTCTTTCAACTTATATGAAGACGACGGTCTCACCCGTGATTATAAGAAAGGCGAATTTGCCCGTACCTTAATCTCTGTTTCCTCCCCAAAAGGAGAGAAAGGCACGATCACCGTGGATATTGCGAAAGCGAAAGGAGATTATAAAGGACGTTACCAAGAGCGTACTTACCTATTGGATGTCCGCTCGGAGTCCAGCCCGTCAAACGTAACCGTAGCCGGGAAGCCGCTATCTGCTATCTCCTCCGAAGTGTTCAATGCCGGACAAGAAGGCTGGTACTTCGATGCCTCGGATCGTATGGGAAGGGTTAAGGTACGGACGAACCGTTTGTCTACGAATCAGGATCAGAAGATTGTAATTGGTTTCTAACACTTCTATTTATTTTAAAGGTATATGAAAACACAATTGACTTTATGTATATCCGGGACATTGCTGCTTATCGGAATGTCCGGTTGCGAAAAAACTCCGGAGCGTCCTATGAATGTTGTGTATATCTTAGCGGATGATTTAGGATATGGAGATGTTGGCTGTTATGGCCAACAGATTATCAAGACTCCCAATATAGACCGGATGGCGAAGGAGGGAATGTTGTTTACGCAGCATTATGCCGGATGTACGGTGAGTGCCCCTTCCCGTTGTTCCTTGATGACCGGATTGCATACGGGACATACGCAAGTCCGGGGAAACCGGGAGATCACGCCCGAAGGCCAACAGCCGATGCGGGAGGATACCTATACGTTGGGTAAATTAATGAAATCGGCCGGTTATACGACCGGTATCTTTGGTAAATGGGGATTGGGAAATCCGGGCTCTGTCTCCATTCCCAATAAGATGGGCTTCGATGAGTTTTATGGGTATAATTGCCAACGGCAGTCGCATTCCTTCTATCCGGATCATTTATGGCATAATGAGGAGAAGGTTCTTTTTCCTGAAAACGAGAACAATGCTTGCAAGACATATTCACAAGATTTGATTCATGAGCAAGCATTGAAGTTCATCCGGGATCATAAGGAGCAACCATTCTTTGCGATGCTTACTTATACGCTGCCTCATGCGGAATTGAATCTTCCGCATGATTCTATTTATAAGATGTACGAGAACTCATTCGAGGAGACTCCTTATATTGGTAAGTTTGATAAAGTGTATGGCGGTTATAACACCTCGGAGAAGCCCTTGGCCTCCTTTGCCGCCATGGTCTCCCGGTTGGATAAATACGTGGGGGATGTAATGGCTGAATTGAAAGAGTTGGGTTTGGATAAGAATACGATCGTGATTTTTACCAGCGATAACGGCCCGCATCATGAGGGTGGAGCTGATCCGGACTTTTTCAAGAGCTACGGACCTTTCAGGGGGATCAAACGGGATGTATATGAAGGAGGTATCCGTATACCTATGGTGGCATGGTGCCCGGGTACGATCAAGGCCGGAGCTCAATCGGATCATATAAGCGCATTCTGGGATGTCATGCCTACGTTGGCAGAGCTTACAGGTACGGTTTTGCCCGAGCAGACGGATGGAATCTCTTTCTTACCAACCTTGTTATCAAAGAAAAATCAACAGGCCCATAATTATTTATATTGGGAATTTCACGAGTTGAATGGCCGGGAAGCATTGCGCTCCGGTAAATGGAAACTAATCCGGCAACCGATCGTGGGTGAAACTATATTGGAACTGTATGATTTAAGTAATGATATACATGAGGATACGAATCTAGCGGAGAAGTATCCCGATAAGGTAAAAGAACTAGTATCCTTAATGGACAACGCCCGTACAGAGTCTCCGTACTTTGACTTTGGAAGAGAAAAGTAGGCGTGCGAGTAGAGGATAAAGTGTAGGCGTAATATCTGTTAGGTAATGATAAAAAAGCTTTCTTTCAGCGAGAAAGCCTTTTTTTTGTATCTTTGGCTCTCGTAATTTTAAGACAAAAAGAAGTAAGACTATGTTAGACGTTCAAGCGATCCGAAAAGACTTTCCGATCTTGGATCATAAGATATACGATAAACCGCTGATATATTTCGATAATGGCGCTACTACCCAGAAACCTCGTCAAGTGGTAGAAAAGATAGAGAATGGATATTATAACGTAAACGCTAATATCCACCGAGGCGTACATTTCTTGAGCCAAGCGGCGACAGAGGCGCATGAGGAGGCTCGCAAAACGGTACAGCATTTCTTGAATGCCCGTTCCTCGAATGAGATTATTTTTACCCGGGGAACTACGGAATCCATTAATTTGATCGCTTCCAGCTTTACGGATGAATGTATGTCGGCAGGGGATGAGGTGATCGTGTCCGTGATGGAGCATCATTCCAATATCGTTCCTTGGCAGATACAAGCGGCCCGGAAAGGTATTACGTTGAAGGTGATCCCGATGAATGAGAAAGGGGAGTTGAATTTGGATGAGTATCGTAAATTATTCTCGGATAAGACTCGTCTGGTTTCCGTGACTCATGTGTCTAACGTCTTGGGTACGGTAAATCCGGTAAAGGCGATGATCGAGATCGCTCATGAACAAGGCGTACCGGTGTTGGTAGACGGGGCTCAAGCCGTTCCGCATATGAAGGTGGATGTGCAGGACTTGGATGCGGAGTTCTATGTTTTCTCTGGTCATAAGATTTACGGACCGACGGGTATCGGGGTCTTGTATGGCAAAGAGGAGTGGTTGGATAAACTTCCTCCGTATCAGGGAGGAGGCGAGATGATCGCTACGGTCTCGTTCGAGAAGACAACTTTTAATGAGCTTCCTTTTAAGTTTGAGGCGGGAACTCCGGATTATATTGGTAGCACGGCGTTGGCGGAAGCCTTGCGGTATGTAGACCGGATCGGTATAGAGAATATAGCTGCTTATGAGGATGAGCTTTTGCGGTATGCGACCGCTGGATTAAATACGATCGAAGGGATGCGTATTTTCGGACAAGCGGATCATAAAGGAGCGGTGCTTTCTTTTTTGGTGGGTAATATCCATCATTACGATATGGGGATGTTGCTGGATCGTTTGGGAATAGCGGTTCGTACAGGGCATCATTGTGCCCAGCCTTTGATGCATGCCTTAGGGATCGAAGGTACGGTGCGGGCGTCTTTTTCTTTTTATAATACGAAAGAGGAGATCGATACGTTCATCGCAGGCGTGGAACGAGTTCGGAAGATGTTTTGAGTATGATGTATTATATTAAGAAATATCCGTTTTCACTGGCGATTATATTGATCGTTATTTACTTGTCGTTCTTTAAGCCGCCGAAGATGGATGATATCCCTTTATTCCCGGGTGTGGACAAGGTGGTTCATTTCTGTATGTATGGGGGGATGTCGGGTATGCTATGGCTGGAGTTCTTGCGGAATCACCGGAAGTATGAGACGGTATTATGGCATGCTTGGATCGGGGCGGTTTTATGCCCGATCGTTATGAGTGGGATTATTGAGATATTGCAAGAATATTGTACGACGTACCGGGGTGGGGATTGGTTTGATTTCTTGGCGAATACTTGCGGGGTGATCGCCGCTACGGCATTCGCTTGGTTCGTGCTTCGCCCTTGGATTGTGAAGGATTTGAATAGTTAAAATTACGATGCCCATTCAAAGGAGCTTACGATGCCCATTGTAAGGATGCTTGAATGAGCATCGTAAGCATGTGGCGTGTTTTACGATAAAAAGAGATAGACACATGTTATTACCATATATGGAAACCGGGCGTATAGAGGCCGGATGTGATGAGGCGGGAAGAGGTTGCTTGGCGGGTGCGGTATTTGCGGCTGCGGTGATTCTTCCGGAGGATTTCAAGAATCAGAATTTAAATGATAGCAAACAATTAAGCGAGAAGAAACGGTATAAGCTTCGTCCCGTCATCGAGCGTGAGGCGATCGCTTGGGCGGTAGGCATTGTTAGCCCGGAAGAGATCGATAAGATTAATATCTTGAAAGCCTCTTTCTTGGCCATGCATCGTGCGATCGAGCAATTGAAAGTACAGCCGGAACATTTATTGATCGATGGAAACCGTTTTATCCCTTATCCCGATATTCCGCATACGACCGTAGTAAAAGGCGACGGAAAATACCTGAGTATCGCTGCCGCTTCTGTATTAGCTAAAACATATCGGGATGATTATATGAATGAATTGGCCTTGGAATACCCCGCTTATCATTGGCTGGACAATAAAGGTTATCCTACCAAGGCCCACAGGGAAGCGATCCGTACCTGTGGGATCACACCCTATCATCGCAAGACTTTTACGCTCTTACCGGAGCAGCTTACACTAGGTTTTTAATACGTATATAGGCATAACCTTATGCGTATATACGTATGAGGCTATGCCTATATCGGTGTAGGCTTACACGTATATACGTATCGGCTCGTGCCTATATACGTGTGAAAACACCTATTTTTATTGTTGTTCCTTTGCCCGGTAAGCCATTGCGTACAGACGCATTTGCTTCACCATCGCTACCAACCCGTTGGAACGAGTAGGGGATAAATGCTCTTTTAATCCTACCTTGTCGATAAAGTAAAGATCGGCATCCAGTATCTCCTGCGGGGTATGGCCGGATAGGATATTGATCAAAAGGGATACGATACCTTTTACGATCACGGCGTCGCTTTCTCCTTGGAAAATAATCTTTCCATCTGCATAATCCGCTTGGAACCAAACCCGGCTTTGGCAACCCTCGATCAAGTTGCTTTCCGTTTTATATTTCTCATCGAGCGGGGGAAGGGAGTTTCCCAGATCTATTAATAACGCATATTTATCCATCCAATCGTCGAAGACTGAGAATTCTTCGATTACATTGTCTTGAAGTTCATTGATTGTCATTTTATCAGTATTTTATCGATTGTATATTACTTCCAGTACGGTTTGACCGGCAGCTTTTAGAGTCTCACGGTCTATATTCTCCATATTATCTTTTTGAGTATGCCAATAACTGGCGAAACCTGTTTTAGACTCAGGGTCGTAGTTAATGATGTCGATACTCGGGATATTACGTCCGCTAATCACATATTGGTGATCGTCTGTGATGGCTCCACCTGCGGCGTTAATGAAATATTTGCCATATCCCAGATCGCGGGCCGCGCTCCATACCATCTCGACGATCGGGGCTGCCGCACGTAAGGATTGTTGCTCCTTGAAAAACGTGGCGTTCTTGCCGCCCACCATATCCAATAAGATTCCGTATTCCGCCGTATAATTAGGGACATGCGGATTTTTTGCCCAGAACTGGGTACCTAGGCACCAGCTATCCGGTGTATAATCGGTTACGAATTCCGGCGTACCATAATCCTCCGCATCGAAGAAAATAATATCGATACCGATACCCGGGGCTTTTTGTCCGATTTGGCGGGCGATCTCCAATAAGGCACCTACGCCGCTACCGCCATCGTCCGCCCCGTCCAATGGGGTCCGGTGCTTGGAAGGATCGGGATCGTGGTCCGAATAGGGACGGCTGTCCCAATGCGCGAATAGTAAAACACGTTTACTATTCTCCGGATCAAACGAGCCTATGATGTTTCTCGCTTCCAGCTTCGTTCCGTCGTAGGCGGTCAGTATCGCTTCCTGTTGGTAGACTTTGGCGCCAAAGCGCTTCAATTCAGATGCTAAGTAATCCCCGCATGCTTTATGAGCCGCCGTGTTAGGTACACGGGGACCAAAAGCGACTTGGTTCGCTACATAGGCGTAAGCGCTGTCTGCGTTGAAATCGGGAACAGCTGAGGCGATCGGTTGTTTTTTGATCTCCGGCATATTACCTGTCTCTTTGGTTCCTTTGGCTCCACATGATAAAAGAGCAAAACTCAATAACGCAAAAAATAATCTGATCATAAATCTGTTTTGTTTATAATGTTTTTACGGAGGCAGTCGCTTGAACCTCGTCTAATACACGCATCAAGTTTCCACCCCATATCTTGGCGATATCTTCCTCTGTATATCCTTTCTCTATTAATTTAACAGTGATCTGTATGAAATCGTTGTCACTCTCGCAACCGATAATTCCGCCACCGCCATCAAAATCAGAGCCGATACCTACATGATCGATACCGGCGACTTTCACCATATGATCGATATGTTCGATCGCGTCGGTAAGGCTCGCGTTTTTATAATCCTCATTGATATAGCGGTCGAGCAAGCAAACTTGCGCTACGCCTCCATTTTGGGCAAGGGCCTTTAGTTGTTCGTCGGTCAGGTTACGGTCGTGCTTGCACATCGCCATGGATGAGGAATGCGAGCAGATGATCGGGGCCTTGGACAATTTGATAACATCCCAAAATGCCTTCTCAGAGGCATGAGACATATCCACCATGATACCTTGGCGATTCATCTCTTTCACGACCTCTTCGCCAAACGGACTTAAACCGTCCCATTCTTTCTTGGTATGGGTGGATGAGTCGCAAATATCGTTATCGTAGGAGTGGCAGAGCGTGATATAATTGACACCCATCGCCTTGAACTTAGCGATATTCGCCAGATCCTTACCAATGCCGTATCCATTCTCTATACCGATAAAGAACGCTTTTTTCCCTTCATTCTTCAAGCGGATGAAGTCTTGGTTCGTAACGGCGATGCCACATAAATCCTTATTCAATTCAGCTTGCTTGCGAATACCTTCGATCAAGCCTGTTACTTTTTGTACGGCTTCTTGTAAAGAGGCCTCATCACGTTTACCTTGTCCGATGAAGGCCGCAAGGAACACCCCGTCTAGTTTCCCTTCTTGCATCTTAGGGATGTTTACCCGGTTACGTTCCCGGTCGGCGATGCTGAATCCGGCACGTTTAAACCAGAAAGGAGTATCGGTATGTGTATCTACGGAAAGGAAATGCTTGTGCATCTCTTTGGCTTGGTGGAAAGTCTCGGCCTTTCCTATCAGATGGTGGAATATCTTTAACATCGTAGTGTCGCCTCCGTAAGTCAATGCTTCCGGATGCCATTGAACTCCCATGATGGATCGGTTCGGATAAGCGTCGATAGCCTCGATAATACTGTCGGGCGCATAAGCGGTAGCCTTGAAGATAGGCGCCAACTCCTTGATCGCTTGATGATGAAGAGAGTTTACGGCTAAGGTATCTTTCCCTAGAATAGTGGCTAGCTGTGAGTTTGCGTCAACAAAGACACGGTGTGAGCCATACGAACTGGGTAAATCTTGCCTATGCTTGACAGAATGATCGCCACGTTGTGAGGGGATGTCTTGGTAAAGCGTACCGCCAAACGCTACATTCAACAGTTGCAATCCCCGGCATATGCCTAAGACGGGAATATTTTGGTCGGTAGCCATCTTGATTAGTTTCAACTCATACAAATCGCGTACCGGATCGACTTCCTCCAGCTTTTCCCGAGGCTCCTCCTCATACCATAGAGGGTTTACATCCGCTCCTCCTATAAGAACTAGCCCGTCTAAATTCGATACGATATTCCTGAGTACCTTACCGTCAGTAACAGCCGGGATGATAACCGGAGTTCCCCCTGCCTTTACGATGGATTGGATATAGGTGGCCCCCACCCGGGAAGCACCATTGGAGATACTAGCGGAAATCCCGATCAATGGGGAGAATCGTGCCCGCACGTTTACATCGCAAGAGTCTGTCAACTCATATAGCTTTTTTAAGTTGGGTACCTCCGATCCGGGTGTCTGTGCCTGTGCTCCACATAAGATACTACAGGCGCATATTGCTGTGTATAAGATCTTTTTCATAATATGTAGTTGTTTTCGTTTGCTATTTGTTTGGGAAATCTTGTATAGCGGTCATAACCCTTAGCAAGTTTCCACCCCATATTTTCCGTATATCTTCTTCCGTATATCCTTCTTCTAAAAGTCGGACGGTAATGTTAATCAACTCGTTGGTAGCCGAGCAACCGATCAGTTCCCCGTCTCCGTCAAAATCCGAGCCGATTCCTACATGATCGATACCGATTAAATCCACGATATGATTGATATGGCGGATAGCGTCGCTTAAAGAAGCTTTGTCCTCTTCCTTATTGATGAATCCTTTGTATAGGCAGATTTGGGCGACACCCCCTTGAGCGGCCAGCGCTTTCAGTTGATCATCCGTTAAATTGCGAGGATGATCGCAAAGCGCACGTGCGGAAGAGTGGGAGGCTATGATTGGCGTCTCGCTCACTTCCAGTACCTGATAAAAGGTACTTTCCGCCGCATGCGAGATATCAACCATGATTCCTAACCGGTTCATTTCTTTTACCACTTCCTTACCGAAAGGACTTAGTCCTTTCCATTCTTGTTTTCCTCTAGCGGAATCACAAATATCGTTATCCCCATTATGGCATAAGGTGATATAAGAAACTCCCATATCCTTGAACATCCGTAGGTTTTCGATCTGCTTCCCTAAAGCGTACCCGTTCTCGATGCCGAGGCAGATCGCTTTTTTCCCTTGCGCCTTAATCGTCCGGATCTCTTGGGGGGTAGTCGCTATAGCCATCCGGTCCGGATGCAAGGTTTGCTGGCGTTTTACTTGATTCAGCCGTTCTATCGCATACGCTGTCGCTGCCTGTAAGGATGCCTCATCTCGTTTACCTTGCGGGATATAGGCGACCATAAAGGTTGCGTCGATACGCCCTTCTTCCATAAAAGGAAGATTTACTTTCCCTCCTTCTTTCTCCCCGATATTAAATTCACCGGGAAAGATCATCGGGGTATCTGTATGGGAATCGATCGTCACGATCCGTTGATGGATCGCTTTGGCTTTCGCGAAACGGCGGGCATTCTCGATATGGTAAGCGAATAGGGCTTTCATGGCCTCATCCCCTTGCGGAGCCATGGCCTCCGGATGCCATTGTACACCGAATATCGTTTTCTCCGTATGTTCCATAGCCTCATTGATTCCATCCGGGGCGGTCGCTGTCGCTCTAAATCCGGGGGCGACCTCTTTTACCGCTTGATGGTGGAAAGAGTTGACAAGGATTTGTTCTTCTCCATTGAAAATAGTACGTAGGCGGTTCATTCCCGGTTCGAGTGTTACCGTATGCGACGGATATTCCCGAGCCAATGTCTGGCTGTGTTTCAATAGAGCATGATTGGCTTGTGAATGGATGTCTTGATAGACACTTCCTTCGAACGCTACATTCATGATCTGATGCCCCCGGCAAATACCCATGATCGGAATTTGTCGGTTAGCGGCCAAGCGAAGCAATATCAAATCGTATTCGTCACGTAACGTATCTACGTCTTGCAATTGCGGGATAGGCTCCTCATGCAAATAGAGCGGATTGATGTCTCCACCCCCGCTCATAACTAATCCGTCTAGTTCGGAAACCAGTACGGTCAATGCTTTCAGATCCGTGATCACCGGGATAAGTACCGGGGCTCCCCCTGCGTCCAGCACGGCTTGCACGTAGGTCTCGGCTATACAGGAAAGTCCGTCTCTCCGGTTAGCGGATATTCCTATTCGGGGAGGTTGAAGGCTTTCTTTAGCCGGTATATAATTATCAACTTCTTTGTATAGGGCCTCTAGATTCGGACGACGGACTTTCATGATTTTAAGCATCTATGTTAGCATATGTAGCGTTTTCCTCGATAAACTCGCGGCGAGGGCCTACGTCTTCACCCATCAACATGGCGAAGATTTGGTCAGCCTCGGCTGCGTTGTCGATCGTGATCTGCTTTAACGTACGGTTTTCCGGGTTCATGGTCGTATCCCACAATTGATGGTCGTTCATTTCTCCCAAACCTTTGTATCGTTGTGTATGGATCGAGTTCTCGTTGCCTCCTCCATATTTTAAGATGAACTGCTGACGTTGTTGCTCGGTCCAGCAGTATTCCTCAACCTTACCTTTCTTACACAAATAGAGGGGAGGAGTCGCCAGATACACATATCCGTTCTCGATCAAGGAACGCATACGGCGGAAGAAGAAGGTCAAGATCAATGTGGCGATGTGGCTACCGTCCACATCGGCATCGGTCATGATAATCACCTTGTGGTAACGCAGCTTCTCCATGTTCAACGCTTTCGGGTCATCCTCCGTACCGACGGTTACGCCCATCGCGCGATAGATGTTCTGGATTTCCTCGCTTTCGAAGATCTTATGATCCATCGCTTTCTCCACGTTCAAGATCTTACCGCGCAATGGTAGGATCGCTTGGAAGTTACGGTCGCGTCCTTGCTTAGCCGTACCACCTGCGGAGTCTCCTTCGACAAGGAACAATTCGCAGATTGACGCGTCTTTAGAGGAACAGTCCGCCAATTTACCGGGAAGCCCACCTCCTGTCAGCGGAGATTTGCGTTGTACCAATTCGCGAGCCTTACGAGCGGCATGACGGGCTTGAGCGGCCAAGATCACCTTGTCGACGATTATTTTCGCCTCTTTCGGATGTTCTTCCAAATAATAGCCTAACGCCTCACCGATCGCCATATCCACTGCACCGGTAACCTCGCTATTACCCAGCTTCGTCTTTGTCTGTCCCTCGAACTGAGGTTCGGCTACCTTGATAGAGATAACGGCGGTCAAACCTTCACGGAAGTCATCCCCTTGAATCTCCACCTTGGCTTTCTCCAATAATTTAGAATCCTCGGCGTACTTTTTCAACGTACGGGTCAGGCCACGGCGGAAACCGGCTAAGTGTGTACCACCTTCTATCGTGTTAATATCATTTACGTAAGAGAATACGCTCTCATTGTAAGAAGTATTATAAGTTAACGCCACCTCGACAGGGATACCCTGCTTCTCGGTAACGATATGGATTACGTCTGGAATCAGTTTCTCTTTAGAACGGTCGATATAGCGGACAAACTCTTTCAATCCCTCATCCGAATGGAATACCTCGGACTTGAATGAACCGTCTTCTTTCAGAACTCGCTTATCTGTCAGACGTAGCGTAATACCAGCGTTCAAGAACGCTAATTCACGCAAACGGGTAGCCAAGATATCATACTTGTATTCCGTGACCGTAAAGATAGAACCGTCCGGCTTGAAAGAGATCGTAGTACCTGTTTTATCCGTATTATCGATAACCTGTACGTCGTGCAACGGCTTTCCGCAAGAGAACTCCTGCATATGTACTTTGCCGTTCCTGCGAACTTCCGCTTTCAGATAAGTAGAGAGGGCGTTTACGCAAGATACACCCACACCGTGCAAACCACCGGATACTTTATAGGTTCCCTTGTCGAACTTACCGCCGGCGTGCAGCACCGTCAATACTACCTCCAAGGCTGATTTACCTTCTTTCTCATGAATATCCACGGGGATACCACGGCCGTCGTCGGTAACCGTGATCGAGTTGTCCTCATTGATTACCACGTCGATGTATGTACAATATCCGGCTAGCGCTTCGTCTATGGAGTTATCTACGACCTCATACACTAAGTGATGGAGACCTTTCTCGCTGGTATCGCCAATATACATGGATGGCCTTTTTCGTACTGCCTCTAACCCTTCAAGTACTTGAATACTATCTGCGGAGTACTCTGTAGAAGTATTCTTAATTTCTTCACTCATGAGTTTATCTTTCTTTAAAATCTGTAATTATCTATGTCCTCAAAAAAAATCTAACAAATGTAGTGATTTTTATCGAGATAGCGAAGTGGGGGATGTGAAAATAGCGAAAAAAGGACGGGTATAATAAAAAAGGAGAGAGATAAGCCATGAACTTATCTCTCTCCTTTTGGTTGGTAGCCCATAGGGGAATCGAACCCCTCTTTCAAGAATGAAAATCTTGCGTCCTAGCCGATAGACGAATGGGCCATTAGGTTTAAAAAAGCCGGGCTTATTGAGAGTCCGGCTTTATACTTGTAAAAGTAATTACCTTCTGCTTATGCTAGCGCGTTAACGTGCTTAGCCAACTTAGATTTCAGATTACCGGCCTTGTTCTTGTGGATAACGTTCTTTTTTGCAAGCTTATCCAACATAGAGCATACCTTAGGGAATAAAGCTTGTGCCTCATTCTTGTCTTCAGTAGCGCGCAAAACTTTCATAGCGTTTCTAGCTGTCTTTGCGTAATATCTGTTACGCAAACGTCTTGCGTTTGTCTGTCTGATTCTCTTGATTGATGACTTATGATTTGCCATTTCTAGATCTTCTCTTTATTGTTTTTTAATCCTGTTTATTGTAGCCCATAGGGGAATCGAACCCCTCTTTCAAGAATGAAAATCTTGCGTCCTAGCCGATAGACGAATGGGCCAAAATGTCAAAGCTCTCACTTATAGCGTTCTAAGAAAGTGATTTCCCGATTGCGAGTGCAAAGATAGACGATCTCTCTGAACTGGCAAAACATTTCGAAGGAAAATTTAATGCTACTCACTGTTTTAACTTCTCTTTAGAACTTATATCTTCCAGATGAATTTCCAAGGCTTTAACGGAAATATTTATTTCCCAGATACATACACATAACGACGCCGCTAATAGCAATAAGGCTATGCCAAATATCCATGCGGCGAAAACCTGCCACGATACATAAATGAAGAACATAGCGATCACGCAGAGCAGCAAACTGAGTATCCCTAATATTTGCATGGAACGGGTCAGATAGAGCCTTTTCCGCAGGTTCGCTATCTGGGCGATATCCTTGGGGTCATGGGTTTGCTGATGCTTTTCTTTCAAGGCACGCACTACGCTGGCGTATGAAAGGAAGCGATTCGTATAGGCCAACAATATCAATGATATGGCGGAAAATAATAAAGAAGGGGTCGTTAAGTCCAACATAATTCTATACTTTAATTATATGTATAACGTTAATTTGAGTATCTTTGTTCTTAATCATCGTCGCAAAGATACGAATTATGTTGTGTAAAACGAGGGGGATTGTCTTGCATACGATCCCTTACAATGATAAATATTCTATTATATATATGTATACGGAGGCGTTTGGCCGGGCCTCGTATCTGGTTAGTCGTAGCCGAGGGAAGAAAAGCACGGTATCGAAGGCTTTGTTTATACCTTTGTCCGTTCTGGAAATGGAGGTGGAGCACTTGAATAAGCGGGACTTGCACCGGATTAAGGAGACCCGCATTTGTTTTCCGCTGAATGATGTTTGTTGTGATCCGGTTAAGAATGTATTGGCGCTTTTCCTCTCGGAGGTTCTTTTTAGGGTCGTGAAAGATACGGAGCCGGATCCCCGTTTATTTGATTATTTATACGAGTCCATACATCTATTGGAGTATGCGGATAAAGGTATAGCTAATTTTCATATGGTTTTCTTGTTAGGTCTTCTCCACCATCTCGGTATTTTCCCGAATATGGAATCGCATAGGGTGGGATATTATTTCGATATGTTGAATGGGGTGTTTACGGATCATATCCCGATGCATCGGCATTATTTAAATAAGGTGGAGAGCGCTTTCTTTTCCCGTTTGCTGCGTATCAGTTTTGAGAATATGTCGCTTTATGGTTTTTCCCGGCAAGAGCGGGTCCGTATTATTCATCGTATTCTTGAGTATTACCGTCTACATCTCCCGGATTTTCCGGAAATCAAATCGTTATCGGTGATGCAAAGCTTATTTGATTGATCTATTTGATGTTATATTAGCTCTTGAAAACACGTACGTGTTTTTTGAAAAAGACGTACATGTTTTTCCGGAAACACGTACATGTTTTTTCGGAAATAATGAGAAGCTTCCGGATAGGCGGGAAAAACATCCGATAACGGTTGCCTATTTGAGGAAAAGATTATACTTTTGCAATCTCAAAAGAGTTGGTCTTGTAGTTCAACGGATAGAATAGAAGTTTCCTAAACTTTAGATCCGGGTTCGATTCCCGGCGAGACTACTTTTATTTCCTCTCTTTTTTATCAAACTTGGTCAAAACAAGTAAGTTGATCTCCTTATTGTTAAACGTTTTTTTGTCTCTTGTATAAAGAGAGAGTAAATAAAATAAGCGTTTTCTTACTGCAGGTTGTTTCTTGTGGTGAGAATATTGTTTATATTTGCGCAAGGTAATCACTAAAAGATGAAACAACAGATAATTAATAAGCTAAGAGGCTTTTTCTCTTTGCAACCAATAGAGAAAGCATGGGTGTTTGGTTCCTGTTCACGTGGAGAGGAGACGAAGGATAGCGATATTGATATTCTGGTTCGTTTTGACTCCCACGCTCGTATTACATTATTCAAGTATGCGGGTATGGTGGAAGCTCTAAGCCAATTGTTGCATCGTAAGGTTGATTTGGTGGAGGAAGGACAATTGAAGGATTTTGCCGTTTCTTCTGTAGATCGGGATAAAATATTGGTATATGAGAGAGAAGCCTAAAGACAATACACGTCTACGGCATATGCTGGAGGCGATAAATAATGTCATTGAGTTCACGACAGATGTGACTTTTGAGGAGTATTCCAGGAACAAGATATTGCGTTTTGCGGTCATCAAGAATTTGGAGATTATAGGGGAGGCGGCTTATTTGATTACAAAGGAATTTCGGGAGGAACATCAAGAGATCGCATGGAATGAGCTCATAGGCATGCGCCATGTGTTAGTGCATGGGTATTATCAGATTCGGGATGAGATAGTGTGGGGAACCATTCAAACAGATCTATTTCCGCTTAAGGATAAGATAGAACGGTTGATCTGTAAATAAGCTCAATGTATTATTTTAATAAGATGATCATGACCGATCCCGCTACCATGATAACGGAGCCAATCAATTTCTTCGTTATATTTTCCTCTTTGAATATACGGTATCCTAAGAAGATACTTACGATCGTAGAGAGTTGGAACAAGGCTAACGCATAACCTACCTCCATATGATCGAATACGTAATTGGTGGTGTATTGCATGGTGCCGATACAAAGGACCAAATAAAAGTAGGAGGAAAGATCCCGTATTTTGATTCGCTTGAATTCTTTGACAAGATGGACCTTGAAAGCGAATAAAAGAGCGAAAGAGAAAATCGCGCCAAACCAACACCAAACAATGAACGAGATGGTGGTGGATGAATATAAGATGATTTTCTTGATAAAGACCGCCTCGATAGCTGTAAGGACCATAGCCCATATCCGGTATTGAATCTCTTTCCGTTTTAAAAGAGCCAAGGAAAAATGCTCATCCATCGTATCCAAAACATAATAGCTCCCATATACGATCAGTGACATTCCTGCGATACCCCATAGGTTCGGGATCTCCCCTAATAAGAAGATACCGACAATAATACCTACTACGGATTTGTAGGAATTGATGGGGCCCAGTACCGATAGATCCCCGCATTGTAAAGCTTTTACTAAGAATCCATTCCCGGTAGCTCCCACGATTCCGGCTAGAATACAATATTTCCAGAATTCGAAAGGCAACTCAAGCCAGCGAACTTGGATCGCCGGGATGATACAGAATACGCTCAATAGTAGGAATGTCAAGAAGTTGATTAATAAAGGGTGGTTATACCGATTGGTTAATTGCTTTTGGAAAACATTACCAAGCGGATTCGATAATACCCTTAATATGATCGCAACAGAGGTGAGTATCATTTAATAGGCTTTAAACGTCACCCATTCGCCATTGTATTGACATTCAAAAGTTCGGCCGCTTATCCATATGTCCTTCAAGACCGTCTGGCCGTCTTCATAGTCCATATAAAGTATATCGGTATAGTAATTGTCCCAGTCCCAGTAGAATGGAATTTCCTCTCGATCTATGCGTCCGCTTGGGTAATGATAAATTCTTGTATCCCATCCTTTCCCATCCGGATTAAATGTAAGTTGCTGCTCACAATCTAAACCGTCTACGACAAACCAATCAGTCCATACATAATTACATAAATCATAGGTGATTTCCTCATACGGATCATAATACGGATCCTCCTCGCAACTACTGAACCCGCATAAGACGGCGATCAATAAGAATATGTTTATTAAATATCTTTTAGCCATAACTCTATACCTTTAAATACTATTCGGAGGTAAAGATACAAATTTAAGGAAAGGATATTTCTTTTTTTTATATCTTTAGCGCAAAATTTTCAGATATATGCAAAAAACATTACGCATTAAGAACGATATTCATGAGCTTTCCATGATGAATCAGTTCTTGGAGGAAGCTGGAGAAGAATTGGGATTAAGCACCGCTTTCATGATGAGCCTGAATCTGGTGATGGAAGAAGCTGTCTCAAATATAATTTTTTATGCGTATAAGGGAGATGTTGAGGATGCCGTAGACATTTCGTTGGTCAGGGAAGGTGGGGAATTGATCGTGACTTTGATAGATCATGGGATTGCTTTCGATCCGACTTTAAGAAAAGACCCTGATATTACTTTATCTGCCGAAGACCGTCCAATCGGAGGGTTGGGTATTTTCTTGATCAAGAAGATTATGGATGAGGTCTCTTATCAGAGAGTAGATGAGCGGAATGTCTTTATCATGAAGAAAAAAATAACCGAATAAAATATAAAGATATGGAAGTAGTTATTGACCAAAAAGGTGAAGAGACTGTAATTAAGATCAAAGGAAGATTGGATACGAATACGGCTCGCGAATGCGAGGAAAAGGTTTTGCCGGTATGGGAGAATCCGGGAGTAAAAGTATGTGTCGATTGTTCTGATTTGGAATATGTGAGTAGTGCGGGCCTCCGATTGTTTTTAATATTACAAAAAATGACGACTGCCAAGAAAGGGTCTTTACGTTTGATCGGTATGCGGAATGTGGTTCGTGAGACCTTTAGTTTGACGGGATTTAACGCTCTCTTCAAGATAGAAGACGCAAAATAAGTGTGAAGGTTAGGAAAAAGGTAGCCGGTGTGTCAAATTTGGTACACCGGCTTTGTATTAATCTTTTAGATCTTTGTCGATGGGGCTATCCCATTTGCCACCGTTTAATATATCAAGGGTGAAGGTATCGTCTGATTCCTTCGGGGTGTAGAGAATCCCAGTATAACGAATAATGTGATTTTTGAGAGGCAGGATGTCATTAACCTCTCTTTCCCGGGTTACTTCATTTATCTGATTTTTGGCCGAGAGGTGTGCTTTGAGCATGAATTCCGGAGCCGGGATAAACGTGAAGAAGGAATGGGAGAAATTTGTTTTCCCGATATCAGAGTCGTTAAAAGTGTCGGTTTGTGTATAAGGCGTGTTTTGAGAAATGCCATTCCCGGTGGTTAAGTCAATCTTGTTTTGATAATTGGAGACATTTATCGTGAAGCTTTTTAGGGCTTTAGGTACGGCATCGGCGGATATGAACTCTATTTTGCCGACGATTCTTTGTAAGGTGATATCTTTAATGATTCTTTCTCCCGCTTGTACTTCTTGGGTGAGAAAAAGATGAAACGTATCTGATACTTTACTGAATAGTGCGGTTTGTCCGGACACGGAGATATTCTTGTCTGAGTGGGCTAGGAAACAAATATGATAGTTGCCGGAGGGCAGTGAATCATAAATGATCGTGAAATCCGGATCTTGAGGCGTGAATTGCTTATGTTTTACCAGAATGTCCGGTTTTCCGCTTTGGTATACGATATAATCGATCCGGTTGTATAAATTATCCGGATCGATATCCGGTGTAGAAGGATCTTCCTCGGCATCGGGATTTTGGGGAATAGGCTCAGGGATATTCAGCTCGGGAATACTCTTGGTTACGGGGAAGGGTAATACTTCCTTTTGTAAATCGATCGTAAACTGTATGGGGGATAATTCCTCTTGTAGGTCGGGGTTAGGTACTTCCTTTTCCGTTCCATTACAACAACAAAAACAAAGCAGACAGGCGATAGCCACTAATTCATTTTTCTTCATAGTTGATATTTTTGGTAAATGTTTGACGCAAAGGAACGATATATTTTGTGAATTAAAAAATATTAAGCTGTTAAATTGGCGTATGCAGGGTTATTTTTCATAGCTTTGTGAATCAACAATGTAATTACCTTAGTTTAATAAAACGGAATAATACCATGAAACGAAAAATCAGAATGGGAATGGTCGGTGGAGGACAAGGCTCGTTTATCGGGGCCGTTCATCGTATCGCCGCTAATTTAGACGGACAGATCGAGTTGGTCTGTGGATGCTTCAGTTCTCGCCCGGAGAATTCATTGGCTACCGGACAATCTTTATTTTTACCGGATAATCGTATTTACGCATCTTATCAGGAAATGATAGAGAAAGAGGCCGCCCTGCCTGAAGGCGAACGGATGGATTTTGTGTCTATTGTTACCCCGAATCATGTGCATTTCGGTCCGGCCATGATGGCGTTGGAACATGGTTTCCATGTCGTACTGGATAAACCGATGACATATACCTTGGATGAGGCGAAGCAATTACGAGACAAAGTGAAGGAAACCGGAAAATTGTTTATGCTGACTCATACCTATACCGCTTACCCGATGGTGAAGGAGGCTCGGGAAAGGATACGCAGGGGGGATTTAGGTAAGATACGCCGTATTTATGTGGAATATCCTCAAGGCTGGCTATATAATGATTGCGCTGATGTTAATAAGCAGGCGGCTTGGCGGGTGGATCCCGGTCGGTCGGGCAAGGCTGGTTGCATGGGGGATATCGGGACTCATGCGTTTAATCTGGCGGAATATATAACAGGGCTGAAGGCCGTGGAATTATGCGGTGAATTGAATACCTTCGTGCCGGATCGTCTTTTAGATGATGATGGGGCGGCATTGATCCGTTATGAGGGAGGCGCGAAAGGGGTGCTGACCGCTAGCCAGATCGCCGTAGGTGTAGAGAATGGCTTGAATATTCGTGTGTATGGAGAGAAAGGTGGGTTGGAATGGCGTCAAGAAGAACCGAATACGATGGTTATGCGTTGGCCGGATCGTCCGGCGGAGATCGTCCGTACTTCCAATGGATATATGTCGGGTATCGCCGCTCATAATTCCCGTACACCGGGTGGACATCCGGAAGGCTATATAGAGGCATTCGCTAATTTGTATCGGAATTTCGCCTTGGCTTTGCGATCGATTCTGGCTGGTGAGGAACCGGCTCCTGAAACCTTGGATTTCCCTTCCGCCGAAGACGGTGTCCGTGGCATGCGGTTTATCGAGACGATTGTAGCTACCGGATCGACAGAGAATAAATGGATAAAAATAATCGACTAAAAATAATACTATATATGGCACGTCCTGTAACATTATATACCCTCCAGTGGGGAGATTTATCACTGGAAACAGTTTGTCAAAAAGCGAAAGAATTCGGATACGACGGTGTGGAATTGGGACTTCCCGATCATGTGGATGTCCGACGTACGGATACGGCTTATTATCAAGGAATCAAGGATCTGTTAAAGAAATATGACTTACGGCTTTATGCGATCTCTACCCATCTGGTTGGACAAGCTGTTTGCGATAATATCGATGAGCGTCATAAGGCAATCTTGCCGGATTACATTTGGGGAGATGGCGATCCGGAAGGGGTTCACCAACGGGCTACCGAGGAGATGATCCGGACCGCCCATGCGGCGAAGATGTTGGGAGTCGATACGGTTGTAGGTTTTACGGGTAGTTCTATTTGGCATTATTTGTATTCTTTCCCTCCGGTAACGGACGCTATGATACAAAAGGGGTATGATGATTTCGCCCGTCGCTTTACGCCCATCTTGGATGAGTTTCAGAAACTGGGTGTACGTTTTGCGTTGGAGGTACATCCTACAGAGATCGCGTTCGATACTTTTTCCGCACGTAGGGCATTGGAGGCGGTAAATAACCATCCTGCTTTCGGTTTTAACTATGATCCGAGTCATCTAGGATATCAAGGGGTGGACTATGTGGATTTCATCTATCAGTTTCCGGAGCGTATCTTCCATGTGCATATGAAGGACGTATATTGGAGTGATACCCCTAAGCAGGTGGGTATATTCGGCGGTCATGTTACTTTCGGCGATCCCCGTCGATATTGGAATTTCCGTAGCTTAGGACGAGGAAAGATTAATTTTGAGGAGATTATCCGTGCTTTGAATTCAATTGGCTATCAAGGTCCGCTTTCCGTGGAATGGGAAGATAGCGCTATGGATCGGGAACATGGGGCACGGGAATCTTGCGAATTGGTGAAGAGAGTGGATTTCCAACCTTCCGCACATGCGTTCGACGCTTGTTTCGGAAAGGAATAAATAATTATTAATTACAAAAAACACGAGATTTGATGAGTGTGAGAAAGTGGATGTTTGCCGGGGCCTTGTTATTGGCCGCCGGCTTGAGTTCTTTGGGATTTGCCCAAAAACCGGGGTTGAAGTTTAATCCGGATAAGAAGTTTAAGATTGTACAGTTTACGGACTTGCATGTGAAATGGCAAGACCCTCGTTCGGACATCGCTTTTGAGCGTATGAACCAAGTGTTGGATGACGAGAAACCGGACTTGGTGATTTTTACGGGAGATATTATCTATAGCAAGCCTGCGTTGGAAAATATGCGGAATGTATTGAAGACAGTCTCCGACCGTAAAATACCATTCTCCATTGTTTTCGGAAATCATGATAATGAGCAGGGGGCGACAAAAGAGGAGTTGCTGAAAGTAGCCGAAAGCCTACCGTATAGTTTAACGGCGGATGAGGTTCCCGAAATCTCAGGCGTGGGTAATTACGCCTTGACCGTACGTTCCTCCGACGGAAAGAAAGATGCTTTCGTCTTGTATTGCATCGATTCGAATACCTATTCAACTATCAAGGGGGTAAAAGGATACGATTATATTAAGCGTGACCAGATCGATTGGTATTGTAAGAAAAGCGCGGAGTTTACCCGGAATAACGGGGGAGAGCCGGTTCCTTCTTTGGCTTTCTTCCATATTGCGTTGCCGGAGTTTAATCAAGCGGCTTCCGATGAGAATGCCCAACTATATGGCATACGTAGAGAAAAGGCATGCGCTCCGGCCTTGAATTCCGGCTTATTTACGGCGATTAAGGAGAACGGGGACGTGATGGGTATATTTGTCGGTCATGATCATGATGACGATTATGCGGTTTGCTGGCATGATGTCCTATTGGCTTACGGCCGTTTTACCGGAGGCCCGACGGAATACATCCATATACCAAATGGAGCACGTGTGATCGAGTTGAATGAGGGAGTTCGTACCTTCAAGACTTGGATTCGTACGAAAGCCGGTGTAGAGCAGCTTACTACCTATCCGGATTCATTCGTGAAAGAGTGAGGATCTATATCATTCTGAAAATGATATAAAAACTGTATTCCTTATTGTTAAAGCTCTAAATTATATCTAACTTTGCGGTTGGTTGAAAAGTAAAAACTAAAGTATGAAGAAAATTAGAGCCGCCATCGTAGGTTATGGCAACATCGGGAAATATGTGTTAGAGGCCCTTGAAGCTGCCCCGGATTTTGAGGTAGCAGGTATTATTCGTCGTAATCCGAATGATATTCCGGACGAGTTGAAGGCATACACGGTTACTGATAGCATCACCAAGTTAGATAAGGTTGACGTAGCGGTTTTGGCTACTCCTACACGCAGCGTGGAAGAGCATGCGAAAGAGATTCTGGCTTTAGGCATCAATACGGTCGATAGTTTCGATATCCACGGAGGTATCGTGGATTTACGTCGTTCTTTGGACGCTGTAGCGAAGGCTCATAATACGGTAGCTGTAATTTCTGCCGGTTGGGATCCGGGAAGCGACTCAGTGGTACGTGCTTTGTTAGAAGCGATGGTGCCGAAAGGTATTACTTATACGAACTTCGGTCCGGGTATGAGTATGGGGCATACGGTTGCCGTGAAGGCTATCGAAGGCGTGAAAGCGGCTTTAAGTATGACGATTCCTTTGGGAACGGGCGTGCACCGTCGTATGGTTTATATCGAGGTGGAAGACGGATACGATTTCAAGCAAGTGTCTGCCGCTATCAAGGCGGATGATTATTTCGCTCATGATGAGACTCATGTAATGCAGGTTGAATGTGTTGATAACCTGTTGGATATGGGACATGGTGTGAACTTGGTTCGTAAAGGTGTATCGGGTAAGACTCAGAACCAGTTGATCGAATTCGATATGAAGATCAATAACCCTGCCTTGACTGCTCAGATCTTAGTTTCTGTCGCCCGTGCGAGCTTGAAGCAACAACCGGGTGCATATACGATGATCGAATTGCCGATAATCGATATGCTGTACGGCGAGAGAGAGAACTTAATTAGAAGACTCGTTTAATATAAGTTGATGGTTGACAGCTGGCAATTGACAGTTCGGGAAATCCTGACTTGCGATTGTCGACTGTCAATTGTCAATTGCCAACTGAAATAATTATGCTTGATTTTATTACATGGACTGCCGATCCCGCTATCTTTACCATCGGTTCCCGGGAGATTCGTTGGTATGGATTGGCTTTTGCGATCGGTTTCGCTATTGGCTATATGATTGTAGAGCGGATGTGGAAAAAAGAGGGACTGCCGCCCGCATGGATCGATTCCCTTTTGATTTATACGATGCTCGGTACGGTGATTGGTGCCCGTTTGGGGCATTGTTTGTTTTATGCGCCGGAATATTATTTAGCCAACCCGATTGAGATTTTCAAGATTTGGGAGGGAGGATTGGCTAGCCATGGTGGTACGTTAGGTATAATTATCGCCATTTATTTCTACTCGAAGCGAGTAAGCCATAAAAGTATGTTATGGGCTTTCGATAAGTTGGTGGTTCCGACAGGATTGGTTGCTGCTATGATTCGTCTGGGAAACCTGATGAATCATGAGATTTACGGTCATTCCACTGATTTGCCTTGGGGATTTCGTTTTATCGATAATTTACACGCATGGAGAATGGGGGCGGAGCCTATTTTTACAGCTCCGAGCCATCCGACGCAATTGTATGAGGCCGCTTGTTATCTGGTGACGTTCGCTATCTGTATGTGGCTATATTTCAAGAAAGAGGCATGGAAAAAGCAAGGACTTATCTTCGGCGTATTTATGATATGCGTATTCGGGTCTCGTTTCTTCATCGAATTCGTGAAAAATGACCAAGAGCCTTTCGAGGCTGGAATGATGTTGAATATGGGGCAATGGCTAAGTATCCCGTTTGTTTTGGCAGGGTGCTGGTTTGTCTGGAGAGCGCTAAGAAATGGAAAATTAAAAATTGAGAATTGAAAATTAGAGAGCACACGCTTTGTTATTTTCAATTTTTAATTATCAATTATCAATTAAAAAAGATGTACAAGTTAAAAGAAATTGCGGATAAAGTTTATTATGTAGGAGTTAATGACCGTCAAAAGGCCCTCTTCGAGAATATGTGGCCGTTGCCATACGGCGTTTCCTATAACTCGTACTTGATCGTAGACGAGAAAACCGTATTGATCGATACGGTCGATGTTTGTTACTCTGATATTTTCTTGAAAAAAGTAGCGGATGCCTTGGACGGACGTTCTTTGGATTATCTCGTGGTAAATCATATGGAGCCGGATCATGCGGGAAGTATCCGTTTGTTGCGTCAGCAATATCCGGACGTACAGATTGTCGGAAACAATAAGACTTTCGGAATGCTGGAAGGATATCATGGCATCAAGGAAGGCTTGTTTGAGGTGAAAGAGGGTGATACCTTGAATACGGGTCGTCATGAGCTTGTATTTTATATGGCTCCGATGGTGCATTGGCCGGAAGTGATGGTTACTTATGACGTTACGGATAAAATCGTATTCTCCGCGGATGCGTTCGGTACGTATGGCACATTGGATGGTGGTGTGATCGATACGGAGATGAACGTGGAGCATTATTGGGAAGAGATGATTCGCTATTACTCCAACATTGTCGGAAAATATGGAAGTCCAGTACAAAGGGCATTACAGAAGCTTTCGGGCTTGGATATCCGGACGATTTGCTCTACCCATGGACCTGTTTGGCGTGAATACGCGTCGAAAGCGATCGATATCTATGACCGTATGAGCCGCTACGAAGGTGAGGAAGGCGTGGTTATTATTTATGGCAGCATGTATGGTAACACGGAGCAGATGGCTGAGGCGATCGCCGCTTCTTTGGCTGATAATGGCATCAAGAATATCGTGATGCATAATGTTAGCAAAAGCCCTTCTTCTTATATCTTGAAAGATGTGTTCAAATATAAGGGAGTTATCGTAGGTAGCCCGACTTATAGCAATCAATTGTTCCCAGAGGTGGAAGCTGTGTTGAGTAAGATCGAGTTGCGTGAGGTGAAAAATCGTATTTTCGGTTATTTCGGGTCTTTCACATGGGCTGGAGCCGCCGTGAAACGTTTGGCGGCTTTTGGCGAGAAGATGAAGTGGGAGACTGTCGGTACGCCGGTTGAGCAGAAGCAAGGTTTAAGCGCTACTAAATACGAGGAGTGTTTAGCTTTGGGCAAGGAAATGGCTGGGAAATTGAAAACAATTAACGACAAATCTAATTTATAAACAAGAAAGTTGATACAACTTTCAATTAAAAAACATAACGTTATGAGATTAATTATCGAACCTAATTACGAGCAACTCTCAAAATGGGCTGCCAATTATGTAGCAGCGAAGATCAAAGCCGCGAATCCAACCGCTGAAAAACCATTCGTACTGGGCTTGCCTACCGGATCTTCTCCGCTGGGTATGTACAAGAACCTGATTGAATTGAACAAGCAGGGTGTCGTATCGTTCCAGAACGTGATCACTTTCAATATGGATGAGTATGTCGGCCTTCCGAAAGATCATCCGGAAAGCTATCATTCTTTCATGTGGAATAATTTCTTCAGTCATATCGATATCAAACCGGAGAACGTAAATATCTTGAATGGTAACGCCGAGGATTTGGAGGCTGAGTGTGCGTCTTATGAGGCTCGCATGAAAGCGGTCGGTGGCGTAGACCTGTTCTTGGGTGGTATCGGTCCTGATGGCCATATCGCGTTCAATGAGCCGGGTTCATCTTTGAGTTCTCGTACTCGTATCAAGACGTTAACTACAGATACGATTATCGCTAACTCCCGTTTCTTTGATAATGACGTGAATAAAGTTCCGAAGACTTCTGTAACGGTTGGTGTAGGTACGGTTCTTGACGCTAAGGAGGTATTGATCATGGTAAATGGTCATAACAAGGCTCGTGCGTTGCAACAAGCCGTTGAGGGCGCCGTGAACCAAATGTGGACAATTACCGCCTTGCAGTTGCATCCGAAGGGAATCATTGTTTGCGATGAGGCGGCTTGCGCGGATCTTAAGGTAGGTACTTATAACTATTTCAAGGATATCGAGAAGGATCATCTTTGTCCTTGTTCATTGCTAAAATAAACGAATCTCAGATAGGGCTTTCTTTGAATGCCCATCATAAGGAGTTAAGAATGCCCATTGTAAGGAGTTTACGATGGGCATTCTTATAACCTTACGATGGGCATCGTTGTTTTAGGGCAATTGGTGGCTGCCGGCTGGCTTCCTCATAGAAGATATACTTCACTGGTTAGAGGAAATATACTTTTCCTGTCAGAGGATATATACTTCATTGACAAAGTCAGTACTACTTACTTTTTTGCGTTCTTGACGTAACGATCCAGCCATAGGTCACATTCATACAATAGATGTAATATGTTCTCTTTGGCGGCGTAGCCATGACTCTCATAGGGCAATACCACATAACGTGCGATCGCCCCGTGGCCTTTTAGGGCACTGAACAGGCGCTCGGATTGGATCGGAAAGGTTCCGGAGTTGTTATCCATCTCACCATGTATGATTAATAATGCTCCATGTAGTTTATCGGCAGACATGAATGGCGACATGGCGTTATATATTTCCGGTACTTCCCAATAAGTACGGGTCTCTGTTTGGAAGCCGAACGGGGTAAGCGTACGGTTGTAAGCTCCGCTACGTGCGATGCCGGCTTTGAACAGTTTGGTATGTGTTAATAGATTCGCTGTCATGAAAGCTCCATAGGAATGTCCTCCTACGGCTACACGATTCGGATCACCTACACCCATCTCGGAAATAACTTTTACGGCCGCCTCGGCGTTCATTGTCAATTGCTCAATGAAATCATCGTTCGGCTCCGCTCCCTCACTGGTACTAACGATCGGCATCTCGACATTTTCCATTATACAGAATCCACGTAAAACCCAATAGACGGGAGAACCATAGTTGATATTCGTAAACATGTATTGAGAACCTCGTACCTGAGAAGCCTCGGCCTTGCTTTTATATTCTCTCGGATAGGCCCACATTAAGACAGGTAATGGACCGTCCTTCGCTTTATCATATCCGGCAGGGAGGTATACGGTCGCTGTTAGATCCAAACCATCCGCACGTTTATACTTGATCTTTTGTTTGCTAACGTTTGCCATGGCCGGATATGGATTGGCGAAATGAGTCAATTGAGCGAATTTTTTCTTTTTCAAGTCACGAGAGCAGAGATTCGCCGGTTCTGTAATGGATTGACGTGAAGTGATCAATTGCAGCTTTTCCGGATTCGCTACCTTTAGGATGGTCTCATAATATCCGTCCTCGCAGCGCCAAAGTTCCGTGTTCTTTTTTGTTTTCAAATTGTAACGGCTAAGGTAAGGCATATCCCCTTTAGGAGAGGCACCTTGGGCAAGCATCAATAACTCATTGTGGGCTTTATTGGTATAAACGATATATTTGCCATACGCATTTTTAACCGTAAGTGGATTTCCCGGATTGTTGTAATTATCGTCGGTGGATACATCGAATAATAGAACCGGAGACTCAGAAGAGCAAGGCTTAAAAGTAAATGTCCTGTTTTTTCGAGTCTCCCGGGAAGTCTCGATCAATAAAGCGAAAGCATCGTCATTCCACAGGATGTTGCGGAAACGTTTCTCTGTCTTTGCGACTTCCTGTTTCTCGCTGTTGAACGGATAGCTTATTTGGTAGATAATATCCATGAAATCGGTCTTGTTTTGCTTAGGATCTCCTTTATCTTGCGCTTCCGCCCAGTAAACGGTAGCCGGTTGATCCGATCTCCATCCGAATTGGCGAGGATAAGGCGAGGTCGTGTCATATCCCATCGGTATATTAATGGTTGGATTATCCGCTAACGTATAAATGGAATTACCTTGTAAGTCTATGACCTCGAACTTTTGTGGGAAGTTATAGATCGGTACTTGATAGGAATAGGGGCGATGGACTGTCGCAATAAGTAGCAAAGATTTATCCGGGGATAATGAAAGCGTACTGCCGTAGATTGCCGGTTTCCCGATCTCGTACACAATGCCCTCTTTTATGCGTACCAATTGGGAGGTGAAATAATAGTCGAATAATTGCTCGTCGTACGGATTTTTCAGCAAGTCTTGATAGGTACGAGCGGGCATCACCTTTCCGGTACTTTCTTGAATGATAGGACCGGATGGGACTGTGGGTTTCTCTGGTGCCTTCTCCCTATTTTCCGGAACCATAAGCGTAATAAACTCATTGTCGCTAATCCATAAGATCTCCGCTCCACTTGTTGCGTTGATTTTACGGGTACTTACTTTCTGTGCTACGGGCTGTTCCGGGGTACAGATATAAAGGTATACGCCATCCGCTTCTTCCACGAATAGAGCTACCTTATTGGATGAAGGAGAGAATGAGGCTTCTGTGATTACCGCATTGTCAGGAATTCCTTCTATCTTGATTTCTTCTTGAGTAGCGATGTTCATTAAACTGGCACCCGTATATTCGGCTTGCCGGCTCGTATTGAATGTTTCGGGACTGATACGCATTCCCGCTAATTTAAGCTCCGGTTGCGCAAGCTTGGCGATAGACCGGTACGGGGAACGCTCTAACTGGAGTGCCCACTGATTGTTATCACTAATTCGGATGATAGGAGAAAGCTTGGCCAAGGCCACTTCCTCGATAACTGCAGGAGGACGTTGATAATGTGTTTCTTGCGCTATTCCAGGGCATATAAGCGCTAAAGAGAGCAGAGCTGAAAATAAATGATTTGTTTTCATAAATAGTGATATAAGAAATCCCCAAAGATAACCTGTTAAAGTATACTTTGGGGATTGTGATTAATGTAAGTTAACGTAAAAAGAGTGTTAATAGTTCTTTTCGATCAAGTCGTTGAAATCTGTTTCCTTTTTTGGAATCTCGAAGATCCAACCATCAGCATTCGGATCCTTGTGCAAGAAACCACAGAAAGTAGCGTCAAAATTAGACCCGGTTCTATCCAATGGCAAACCTAGACGTTTCAAGTCGAACCAACGGAAACCTTCGCCCCAAAGTTCGATACGGCGATGTGTCATGATCTCATCCGCTAGTTTTGCGCCAGTGTTACCCAAATCCTTGTACTCTGGATCACGTTCTTTCAACAAGGCTTGCAAATATTCCTTTGCTTTTGCGTCTTGATTGGAACGAGCGAAAGCCTCGGCTGCAGTCAAGTACATTTCGCTGATACGCATGAAGGCAAAATCACCTACAGCATCAGCTGTAGAGCGTGCCGTGAACTTGCGGTTCTGATAAACACGCTGGTTGTAAGAAGTTGCGGGTACTTCTGCCTTTCCTGTCGGATCCCACCATTGACGGCGAAGATCGGTTGGCGACATTAAGTCGTAAGTACTTTGGCTGATACATTTGATACCTGTGCGGATAGAGCTGGAGTTGAAGTTCCAAGACATATACGCATAGAAAGAGTAGAAATAAACCGTTTGGTCATTCTGCGTCATAGCGGCATACATAGCCTCTTTCGTAGCGGAAGTGATATTAGCGAAACCATTCATCAATTCAGACTGAGACATGATCTTACAGCCATCTTTCTCTGCTTCATTGATAGAATTCACTGCGGCCGTAGCTGCGTCTGCGTATTTCTGTTGAGTCAGAAGAGCACGTGCTTTCAATCCGTAAACCGATGCTAGGCTATAATGATTCTTATCATTTGGCTCATAGTCTGCCAATAAGTTCAACGCTTCGTCTAAGTCCCCGTGAATCTTCGTGTACACCTCTTCTACCGTATTACGTGCCATAGGCTCGATTTCCGGACTCGTACGATAAGGAACTCCCGGTTGAGAGTTGTCCTGTCCGTTACGATATGGTTTCGCATAATATTGTACTAGATTGAAATGACTCCATGCACGAATTGCCAAACACTCGCCCTTGATATGGTTCGCAAGCGCTTTTTCGCTATCTGTGAGTTTTGACTCATCGCTAAAGTTATCATTCAACGCTTTCAAGATGTTGTTTGCATTCAAAATGAACTTATAATAAGTTTCCCACTCACCGGAGTTGTACGAACTTGTTGCGTTCGTTGGATAACTCCAGTTTAAGAAACCTTGATGCCAAGTCTGCGTGTCCCATGTCAAATCATCAGCTAACGCTTCTCGACCGATGATGAAACCGGGCTCACCTCCCAAACCTTGGTTGCCTAAGTCTTGAGATACCATCTTACGATGAATACCGTTCAGTGCAAGATAAAGATTGTCGAGCGAAGTGGATACTGTCGTGAATGAAACGTTCTCGGTTGGGATTGTATCCATATAATCGCTGGAACAGCTTGTGCCGATAAGCGAGCCACTTAGAAGCAGTCCTGCTGCGATGTGTTTGAATAATTGTATATTTTTCATATCTTTTCCTTTGTTTGATGTATTATGAATTTAGAACGATACATTTAAACCGATCGTAAAGTTCTTAGCCGGCATATATTCATTGTAAGATACTCCGGCATAGTTAGCTTGCGGATTCAAACCTTGACGGGCTTTCAACATGAATAAGTTCTCTGCGCTGACATTGACGCGTGCACTCTTGATGTTGATAACGTTTAGGATAGACTTAGGCAAGTTGTAAGCCAAAGTGACAGTACGCAAGTTCAAGTAATTTGCGTTTGTCAACCAACGTGTAGAATAGGATTGTCCGATGCTAGTCGCATGACCTGAGTTATTGTCCAAACGAGGTACATCTGTGATCTGGCCCGGAGTTGTCCATGCGTTATGTAGATCCGGTGACATCGCATAACCGAACTCACCTACATCCATCAATCCTCTATAACTCGAGTCAAGCACCTTGCCTCCTAATGAATAAGAGAATACGGTAGAAAGGTCGAATGCCTTATAGCTCAAATTGATATTGAAACCACCATATACTTTCGGAACGGCAGAACCACTGAAATCATATTTCGCATAGCTATAAGAGTTTGTCAATACTTGACCATCTTTCTCTACAAGTGTCTTTTTTACCGCATCTTTAATATTACCATTCGCATCGGTGTTGTTTTCGGCATCAAAGATATACAATCCATCTCCGTTATCAGGATTAACACCCCACCATTGACGTAACCAGAACTCATAGATTGAATGTCCCTCCATCAATTTCTTAGAGTCTTTGATGATACCATCTTTCCGGTTGGCATCAGGCAGACGAGTCACCTTATTATTGATGAATGTAGCGTTTGCGCCGACTGATAATTTCCAATCTTTTGATTTTAATACTTGGTAGTTTAAGTCGATTTCCACCCCTTGGTTACGAACTTTACCAATGTTTTGTACGATCTTTTCGACACCACTGGATAACGGTTGGCTAACATTGAATAACAAGTCTCTGGAGGCCTTACGGAAGAACTCGACCGTACCATTCAAGCGACCGAACAATCCGAATTCTAAAGCGACATCGGTAGAAACCTGTGTCTCCCATTTCAAATTATTGTTTGCCATAGTCGGGAAGTAGAGACCTGCTTCCAAACCGTTGTTGATACCCAAATTATACAAGGTTTGATAAGGATAGTAATCCTGTTGTGTGTCATCATCTGTATAATAGATGGCATCGTTTCCGGTTTCACCGTAGGATGCCCTCAGTTTCAAATTGTCCACCCAAGTCAAGTTTTCCATGAAATCTTCTTGGCTGATACGCCAAGATGCTCCGAATGACCAGAAGTTACCCCAACGGTTATCCTTGCTAAAGCGAGAGGAACCGTCACGACGATACGAGGCTGTTACATAATATTTATCATCGAAATCATAGTTCAAACGAGCGAAGTATCCTTCTTTCTTATATTCGCGTGTATAAGAATCCATTGAGCTTATGCTTACGAAGTTACTGTACTCATACGTTCCGGAAACGATCTCATTAGTCTTCATACCGTAGTTATATTGTAAACGGTAGCTATAGTTCTCATGGCCTAACAAAGCTTCGATGTTATGCTTACCAAAAGTCTTTGTGTAATTAATCAACTGGTTGAATGTCTGTGTTAAGAAGTTTCTATTTCGGATGTTCAAACGTCCCGGTCCTGCGGTTCCGTCACCTACCTCTGGGTTCTCATATACTCTACGGCGTTCATCCTTATTGTCAAATGCGTAGTTCACTGTTAAATTCAATCCTTCGATCGGAGTGATCGTTACATAAGTACGGGCACTAGAGTTTGTGGTAGACATCAAGCGATCGTTCCACAGGGCCTCAGCGATACCGTCGCGTCCATTGCTGGAGATACGGGCTCCTTCATAATCGTAGGTATATAAAGCCGGATCAGTAACTACGTTTCCTTCTTTATCCAAATAAGCCCCTGTCTCAATATCATGCTTATGTACCGGATAGATCGGTGCCATAGAACGAATGAAACGAGATAAGTTACCATAACCAGCGGAGTTGCTAGAAGTAGAAGTAGAATAATTGGAGTTTGTACGACTTAAACCTAAATTCAATCCACTCTTGAACCATTTCACCGGATAGATATTATAGTTCAAGCGTGCGTTGTAACGCTCAAAGTCTGTCTTAATCATATATCCCTTATCATTCAGATAGCCTATGGAAGCATATGTGTCGCTCTTTTCTGTTTTTGTATTGTAGCTTACATTATATTCTTGGCGATGTCCGGTACGGTAAGCGGCATCTTCCCAATCAAGGTCCTCACCCCATTTTAAAGCCGAGGCTGATGGATTCAATAAACCGTCTGTGCCCACGATCGCATCATTGGCGATTCCTACGAAAGGATTATATTTTAATTTGTTGATAATATCTTTAGAAGCATTAGCGGCAGCGTCGGCAGCACTTTGTCCGAGTGACATATTTGCGTTTCTCAACATTTGCCATTGCAAAGGATAATAATCGTATACACCTACTTTTGCGTAATCGTTATAAGCTCTGCTAGACCAACCTTGTGAGATACTCAAGGTAACACCTGCGCCACTGCTGCTAGAACCTTTCTTAGTCGTGATCAAAACCACACCGTTACCTGCGCTAGATCCATACAAAGATGTAGAAGCGGCATCTTTTAAAATTGTCATTGATTCGATATCAGATGGGCTGATAGAAGAGATATCACCACTGAAGATGGCACCATCCACTACATATAAAGGAGCATTATCCGCGTTTACTGAACCAAAACCACGGATCGTTACCTTGGCAGCTTCTCCCGGTTGTCCGATAGAGGAAGTCATTTGTACTCCGGAAGTGTTTCCTTCTAATGCGGAGAGGGCGTTACTCAATGGACGTTTGTCCATCAAAGCGGCACCCACCGTGGATGCGGAACCTGTAAAAGAACTTTTCTTTGCGGTACCATAAGCTACGACAACAACTTCATCTATAGCTTGAGAATCTGAAGAAAGAACAATTCTCATGTTTTGCTGAGCTGTAGTTTCTTGAGTCCGTAAACCTACATAAGAAATAATTAGCTTAGCATCTTTCTGAGTTTCTAACTCAAATTTACCATCTAAATCGGTAATGGTTCCAATAGTGGTTCCTTTTACTACGATGGATGCACCTATAACAGGCTCCCCATCATCTTCATTAATCACTACACCGGTCACCTTCATTTGCTGGGCGACCATACACTGCACTCCCAGAAAGAATGAGAGTAGTACAAGCGTTAATTTGTGCTTCATAGAATGAATTTGTTTGTTAATTAGACACACAGTATTTTTTCAAGAGACCATAGTTTGCACAGAACCAAGTACAAGGTTACTAATAAATATCCAAATATAAACAAGCATCATTACATATCGCAAATATACAAAAAAATGTAAATGCAGTATGAGTATCCTTGAAATCTAGTTAAATTCTACTTGAGGACAAAGAATGTCCTCACTAATTATCCGCTTCGCAAATGATATATTGATAAAGGTCGGAATGGCCGGTTTTATCGATTATCTTATGCTTTTCGAGTTGGAATTTCAGTTGGGCCAAACCAAGAGCGCCAAAGCCGGGAAGGTCTAATAAAGAGTCGAGTCCGTTTTTGAGGGCGTAACGTAGAATATCTTCTATGGTTTCTATTTTCAAGGTTGTAAGGCATTTACGGATATAGGGCGCTAAGGTGAGACGGGTAATGGGTTGGCATATCCGTTTCGCGGCATTTAAGGGAACGGGGATAAGTGATCGGGGAGATTCGATACATAGACCGTTTTGGAGCGCCTTTTTATATAATCTTCTCAATTCGTATTCCATGTTCCTGTTCTCTATCCACAGACGTTCTATCTCAAGGTCTTGGTTCGTGATTGTTTTCTTGTATTCGGTCAGGAAGCCCATGTTTTCTTGCAAGCGGAGCGATATGACCTTATATCGGCGACAGATTCCGTCGTAGGATATACCACAACGTTTGGCTACGTCTTCTATCTTGGCTCCGGAAGTTATTTCCGTAAAGATAAGTCGGTCTTTCTTGTCGTGTATGAATGTTGATAGTTCGGCGATAATGAGTTTAAGTAGGGGAGAAATGTTTTTAAGGGATCGCAGGCAGAAAAGGTAATCATCGAATTGGGAGATGATCTCGTTTATCTCTTCTTCCTTGTCTTGGATGATAAGTTGCAGGTATAGCTTTTGTATTCCCATACGCTCGATATGGGAAATGAATTCACGCAAATTGGTCAGATCGACTAGGCGAACACCTTGCTTCACGACGTAAGATGTTATTTTTTTAGATATCGCCCATTGCTGGATTTCTTGAGATGGAAAGCCGGTGATACGAGCTGCTTCTTCAATAGTAATAAACTCAGGCATAACTATTTGATTAAAGTAAAACTTATACTATTTATCTTTAAAAAGGGCGTTATTTGGCGTTATATTGAAGAGCTGGCCTTTCATTATAAAATAAAGAAAGGGCGATTGGCTGAACATTACGTGACAAAGGTTCCGCTAAGACCCACATTTGAGTAAAGTCAGCCGCACGCCCCCTTTATCTATATACAGTAATCTTATCCATACTTTAACAGCATAGATAACACGTATATTCGGTAAAGGGTTGCGGGGCCTTCTTTGTGCTTCTCAAATGTTGAAAAATTTAGCGGATTTTATCACATCGCACAAATATCACACGCAACACATATAGGCTTCTAACTTAAAAGCCTTTTATTGTCGCAAATATACGTATTAAAAATATTTTAGCCTATAATAATCCATACGTTTTCTATTTTATCATTGTTTTACTACCAACAAAGAAAGAATAAGTAGATAAAAACCTACGCTTTTACCTTTTGCTTTTCTGTCTTAATTACTAGCTAGGCAAATATATGATATATTCTTTAATTATAATTGATTATTAAGGAAAAAATCAAGATGGCAATCCATCAAACAGTACGAATACTACTACCCTAAAGTTTATGGAATGACCTTACAAAACACTTTTATAGCGCAAAAAAGATTAGGTACATTACCAAATGGCTTTTTTAGGTAGAAAGTTACCAGTTAACTAACATTTCAAAGTAAGTTAGCTTCAACGGCAAAGTAAGTTAACTTCATTGGCAAAGTAAGCTAACTTAAATGACCAAGTAAGTTAACTTCATAAATCCGGGTTGAAATCCGCAAACGACATACAACATGCGTCTACACTCCCAACACTATATAACCGCTATGGATATTTGAAGTATTGATAATAGGCGGTTTACTTCTGTTATCCGTAACTCCAACCTTATCAGTCAACAAGCCTTTCATTAAAAGATAAGCACATCATGATGGCACGACTGTGCCATCCTAGTGGCACACCATTGCCATAAGGAAGGCACAACTATGCCACGCTGATGGCACTGACGTGCCACGATATGGAAAATGATTGGCACTGCGGAAGTCTGTTAACTAGATAGTTAAGGATGGATAAATAATTATTCCCCTAACTTATCAAGCAACTCATACGACGGAACGAAGAAAAGAGTTCCCGTTATCGGCGTGCTGAAGTCCAGCAGACGATCCGTATTGCCTACGGGATCACCGACGAACATATTCTCCAGCATTCGTCGGGTGGTGCTGAACGTGCTGGCATAGGCGATAAAATAGGTACCGTACTCACCTTTGGAAGTATGGGCGAATGGCATGTTAGCACGGACTATTTTCAGATCGTCTCCGATGTTCGTCACGGCGTTATGAGCGTTCTTCGGTTTTTCCTCATCTGATAGCTCAACATCGTTGAATTTACGGCGACCGATGACTTTCTCTTGCTCTTCCACTGGAAGCGCATTCCATGCCACCATATCATGAATGTATTTTTGCACAAATACATAACTTCCGCCCATAAACTCGGGGTCCTCATCGCCTATTACCGCGAAACGATAGGGGTCTTCATCCACGGCAGGATTCTCCGTACCGTCCACGAAACCGATAATCGCCTTACCGTCTCTATACCGAAAACCGTGGGTCTCATCGATCGATTCCACGACACCTCGCAGTTTCTGGTCTATAATGGAGGCGAACTCAAAGCACAGTCCCATCTGCTTACAGCGGATGTGGAATAGTAAATCCCCGGGGGTAGAAACAGCCGTAAGCTTAACTCCTTTGATCTCTTCAAACGGTTGCAATTCTTTGGGGTTTCCTTGCTCCGGAAAGAAGCGTTTCCAAGCATCCGCCCCGAATCCTATCGTACAACTGAATTGCATATCAGGATAGCGATTGCGCATACTACGTATCAAAGCGGAGAAATTAGCGCACACGTCCTTTACCTTATCAATCGTGTCGGGGAGATCTTTTAGAGCATAGACAATGAAAACCGCATTCTCGCCCGGTTTTTGGGTAACATCTTGCGGATAGTTAGCGTTCAATGGATTTTGTAGAGAGTTCATAGCACATCTTTAATTATATTGTTATTATATGGATATAACTCTATAGATGCGCTCTTGTTCAAGGAAATGTAACGAAAAATGTCCTAGCGGTTATTTTTCAATATCTATTTGTAGAGACGGGGCGTGCCCCGTCTCATCCCTTCAAAATAGTAACTAAAGAATACTATCAGTCTGTGGAAGACGGGGCACGCCCCGTCTCTACAACTGGGTAGTTATTTCACGTCGATGCTGATCTTCTGCTTGATATCTGAGGTGGAGGCTCCTAGTTGGAGGATGAACTCGCCGGGTTCTACGACGAATTGGCTTTGTGCCTCACTATAGAAAGCTAAAGAGGATACGGGGATGTCCAACGTGATTCGCCGACTCTCACCGGGTTTAAGGAATACCTTCTTGAAGCCTTTTAACTCCTTGACCGGACGCATCACGGAGCAAACCAGATCGCTTACATACAATTGGGCCACCTCAGCTCCTTCACGGTCTCCAGTATTGGTTAGGGTGAAAGTCGCTTGGATCGTGTCCGCTTGATCATACGTCTTTTTATCCGTATTCAGATTGGAATAGTTGAATGTCGTATAGGATAAGCCGTAACCGAACGGATAAACGACCGGAAGCCCCTTCGTATCGAACCAGCGGTAACCTACCAAGATATCTTCCTCATAATTCACTTTCAGATCCCTGCCGGGGAAGTTGCCCAACGCATGCGCCGGAGATTGATCCAAGCTCACGGGAGTGGTGAACGGCATCTTTCCGCTCGGATTCACCTTGCCGGATAATACGTCTACCAAGGCATTTCCTCCTTCCATACCGTTGAACCAAGCCCAAACGATAGCCGGGGAACAAATATCCACGGCGGCCATATTCAACGGCGATCCGGCGATCATGACCACGATCGTACGAGGATTCGCCTTTACCACCTCTTGAATCAACTCAACCTGCCCGTATGGGATATCCATATTCAGACGGTCGAACGACTCGGTATCATAATCATGGTTCAAACCACAAACCAAAAGGGCCACGTCACTCGTACGGGCAACCTCTACCGCCTCTTTCAATAATGCGTCGCTTTCCTGTGTCTTGGAAGAGAAAGTACCAGAGCTTTGCCCATTATTGCTTCCCTCCACGAAAGTAGATAGCTTCTCATAACCTTGGGCAAAACGGATATCCACCTTATCGCCCCATTTCGCACGAAGCGCCTCTAATGGAGTTACCTCGTAAACCGCCTTGATCTCGGAACTCAAGCCACCATTGGAATGTTTGCGGGTAGCGTTATCGCCAATTACCGCCAGACTCTTGATCGAGGAGAAATCCAACGGGAGAAGATTATTCTGGTTCTTCAATAAGACAATGGCTTCGGCAGCCGCGTCGTAAGTGGCTTGCTGATGCTCTTTCGTATTCATGGAGCCCGGGCCGAAACGCTTTTTCGGGTCCAAGACATTCGTCTTGATCATCACACGTAAGACATCGCCCACCTTCTCGTCCACCAAGCTCATAGGAATCTTACCAGACTTAACAGCCTCGATCAAGGGGTTGGCATAATACCAATCCTCATATTTATCGATCAGCGTGCCCATCTCCAGATCCAAGCCTGCCTCCATAGAAGGAATCGTGCTATGGGCGGCTCCCCAGTCGGTTACATATACGCCATCGAATCCCCATTCATTCCGAAGGATCTTGCAAACCAAGTAGTTATTCTCCGCGCAGAACTCCCCACGGAATTTATTATAAGCGGCCATTACCGTCAAGGCGCCTCCCTCCTGTACGGCCGCCTTGAAAGCGGGTAAATAAATCTCACGCAAGGCACGCTCGCTACATTCCACATCGACAGTCGTACGGTTTGTCTCTTGGTTATTCACGGCGAAATGCTTTACGCTACAAGCTACGTCACGGCTCTGCAAGCCTTTGATATAAGCGACCGCCAATACGGAGTTCATATAAGGGTCCTCGCTCATATACTCGAAGTTACGGCCACAAAGCGGGGAGCGAATGATATTCACGCCCGGGCCCAACAATACGTCCTTCTTACGCCAACGAGCCTCCTCGCCCAGCACCTCGCCCCGGCGATAAGCCAACTCCGGGTTCCAAGCGGCGGCGAAAGCCGTGCCGGTCGGGAAATAAGAGGCGGAATCATTTGTCCAACCCGCATATGCCCAGTCGTGGCGATTGATCTCCGCACGTACCCCGTGAGGCCCGTCGCTCAAGCTCCACTCGGGAATCCCCAGACGCTCTACTCCGGCAACATAGAATTTTGAGTTACCATGCAATAATCCGACCTTTTCCTCCAAGGTCATCTTCCTAATCAGTTTCTCGATACGTTTCTCCATTTGTACCTTCTCTTTATCCGTGACCTGCGAGCTCGCGGCAGCCGCATTAAAAAATAGCCCGCAAGCGATCACGCCTATTATCTTTTTCATTTCCTCTTTATTTATAGGTTTATTATTGCGCTTGAATCGTTACCGTCGCCTCGGGTAAGCCCTCGGCTATGGCTTTTAAGTGGATGTCGCCTTGTCCGCCCTTGTTCCGGATCACGACCAAGGCTTTTCCGTAGTAAGCTTGCCGTTTCGGTTTACGGAGGCTGTTCGGATCGTTCGGATCTCCGTTATCCGTTCCGGCGATCTCACCCGGGCCCTCCACGGAGAAACGGATCAACGGGGTAGCGTCGGGAACCCGGTTACCATCGATATCGCATACATCTACGGTTACAAACGATAAGTCCGAGCCATCCGCTTGGATGACGCTACGATCCGGTGTCAAGACCAAACGGGCCGGCTCTCCTGCCGTATGGATCTCTTTCACCAAGACCTCCTTACCCCCTAAGCGGGAGACGGCTCTCAAGGTTCCGGGCGTGAAAGGCACACGCCAAGAGACATGATAGGTACTGTCCGTTTTTTGTCGTACGCCTAGGCTCTTTCCGTTTAGGTATAGTTCCACCTCATCGGCATTGTTATAATAGCCACAGATATCCACCGGTTCGCCTTCCTTCCAGTTCCAATGCGGGAAAATGTGCAATACGGGTTCATTCGTCCACTCGCTTTTATACATATAATATACATCCTTCGGGAAACCCGCCAGATCCACGATACCGAAGAAGCTGCTCCGGCTCGGCCACCAATAGGGGGTAGGCTCTCCCAAGTAATCGAAACCCGTCCAGACGAACAGGCCGGATACATGCGGAAGCGTCTTCACCAGATGCCAAGTCTTCTCGTGCGTAGAGCCCCAAGGTACATGGCAATTATCATAAGAGGAGCAAACATGCTCGGGAGCCTCGAAAGGCTTGTCCCACGATTCCGGACGGATATAAATATGATCGGACGGCATCTCATAATAGCCACGGGTCATCAAGGCCGAGGTAGATTCGCTCACGATCAGTTTCTTTCCGGGGAAATTCCGGAGAAACGGCTCGAAATATCGCTCATGGTAGTTGAAGCCCAGCACGTCCAAGGCATCCGAGCGGAACAGATGATTCGCAGGGTTTACCTCGTTACAGCCGGCGGTAACGACCCGGGAGGTATCCAGACGTTTCACGATACCCGCCAAATGACGGGTGATCAAGGATTGACGGCTAAGGGTCGTATCCTTCAGCAAAGCGGGATCGATGGCATGGCCGGCATTCAAGAGCAGGTTCGCCGCTTGCAGATCCAGCTCGGTAGCGTCGGCATGGCTCCATTGCTCAAGCACCTCATTGCCTATACTCCACATGAAAACAGAGGCGTGATTCCGGTCACGCAAGATCTCGTCCGTCAAATCCCGCTCGTGCCACTCCGCGAAATACCGGGCGTAATCGTACGGGGACTTACGGCGTTCCCACATATCGAAAGACTCATCCTGTACCAGAAGCCCCATACGATCACAAAGATCCAGCAACTCGGGTGCCGGGGCGTTATGGCTGGTACGGATCGCGTTCACACCCATCTCCTTCATGATCTGTAGCTGGCGCTCGATAGCCCGTGTATTCACGGCGGCACCCAGACAGCCTAAATCATGATGCAGGCAAACCCCTTTTATCTTCAAAGGCTTATCATTCAAATAAAAGCCAGTAGCGGAATCCCAACGGAACGTACGCAATCCGAATACCGTCTCGTAACGATCTACCACCCTGCCGTCCACTTTCACTTCCGTGACGGCCGTGTAGAGCGAGGGAGAATCGGGACTCCAAAGCTTGGGATTTGGGATCGAGAACTGATGATCGACAGATGCCTCCCGCATACGGGTGTCGTAACAGGGCGTATACGGTACCCGTAACAGAGTTGTTACAGATGCCGTAACAACTCTATTACGGTCATCGTAAATAGAGGTAGAGACTTCGGCCTCCCTATCCGCCTCCGAGCTATTCCTTACTCTCACCTCCAAGGCGAATGTGGCCTCCTCCGATGAGATCTTCATATCATGCACGAAAGTGCCCCAGTTGTCCACATGCACCGGATTCACCTTTACTAACCATACGTTACGGTAGATACCGGAGCCGGAATACCAGCGGGAGTTCGGTTGCTCGCTATTATCCGCCTTCACGGCGATCACGTTCGGTTGGCTTCCATACCTCAAGTAAGGCGTCAAGTCATAACGAAACGATACATAACCATTCGGGCGGAATCCCAGCGAATGACCATTGATCCAGACCTCGCTATTTCGGTAGACCCCGTCGAAATCCACATAGATAACCTTATCCCGATCCGTCTCCGGCAGGGTAAATGTCTTTCGGTACCAACCAATCCCGCCCGGTAGCGCACCGCCGCCCGGGGTAGACGGGTTGTCGAGGGAGAAATCCCCCTCGATACTCCAATCATGCGGTAAGGATAAGATACGCCAAGTGGAATCATCGCTGTCCGGGGATGAATAATCCTGAACGCTATCCGACAAGGCAAATTTCCAATCGTCATTCCATGAGCTACGTTCACGCACCTGCTCCTCAGTGGGGGAACAGGCGGTGAGCAATAGGCCCAGAAGCCACGCGAGTGGCCGATTCATCAGTGGTATCATTAGTGATTATATAGTTTAATTGATACTACCCAGTTGTAGAGACCGGGCGTGCCCCGTCTTAGCACAGACTGATGGGTATTATTTAAAGTTACCATTTAGAGGGGTTGAGACGGGGTACGTCCCGTCTCTACAACTAGAGGTTTACCTTGGTAAGATATTGTCACGTCCTTGCCAGCGGGGTTCTCCGGCGTGATGAGACGTACCGTGATCTGACGCTCGCGGATCATGCCCGGATAATCGCCCTCCCGTGCGCCGATCGTGAGCGTTCGCCTCGCATCATCATAAACAAACGGGATGGTAGCGTAATTTCCTTTCTCATAATCGTAGGTCACGCCATTATCCTCATATAAGGTGAAGGAACCGTCGGCACCGGCGTAAACAGAGACGATTAAGTCTTTCTGCTCCTCTTTCGTAGACTGGATTACCTTTCCGTTCGGTACGATAGAGCCGGCTCTCACGAACAAAGGCATACGCTCATAAGGAGCATCCACATGCATTGTCGTCCCGCCTTGTATACGCTTGCCGTTGTAGTAATCGTACCAAATGCCTGACGGGAAATACACCTCACGGTCGCGAGCCTTATACTCATACACCGGGCATGCCATGAAGGCCGGGCCAAACATAAACTGGTCGTCTATATCGTAAGTCTTCTCATCGTCCGAATAATCCATCACCAAGGCACGCATGATCGTATAATCCTCAAAATGCGTCTTGGAGGCCAAGCTATAGATATACGGCATCAATTGATAGCGCAACTCGGTATAATACTTCATCGATTGGTACGTAGGCGATCCTTCCGGAGCGATATTATAGATCTCGCGGCAAGGATATTGCCCGTGGCTACGGAACAACGGACAGAAAGCTCCGAACTGATACCAACGGTTGTTCAACTCCCTCCATTCCCTCAAATCCTCGCTACCTTCCTTAGCGGCCATATAACGGTTCTCCACGCTGAAGCCACCGATATCCATCGTCCAGTAAGGGATACCGGACATGGCGAAGTTCAAGCCGGCGCTGATCTGCGCTTTCATATCCTCCCAGCGAGTACCGATATCGCCACTCCATGTAGCGGTAGAATAACGTTGCTGGCCGGCGAAACCGGAACGGGTCAATAGGAATACACGGTCATCCGGGTTTACGCTACGTTGTCCGTCGTAGATCGCCTCGGCGTTAGCCAAAGCGTAAGCGTTGAAGTATTTCGCAGAAGGGCCCAGATAAGTAGGTCCGCAAAGCGCCTTCCGGTATTCGATGTCCGTATTATCCTGTACGTTCGGCTCGGAAGCGTCCATCCACCAAGCGTCGATGCCCAAGGAATACAGATGCTCGTTCATCTGTCTCCAGAAAAGCTTGCGGGCCTCCGGGTTGTACGCGTCATAGAAAGAGCCGATATAACCCGGATAAATCCAGTCGCGGATACTATCCTTAATCGCCTGCTGATACATAGCACCCAGCGCATCCAACTCTTTATAATGCTCTGTCGTATAATAGAACTTCGGCCATACGGAGATCATGATACGGGCATCCTTATCGTGGATTTCCTGAATCATGCCTTTCGGGTCCGGGAAGCGTTCCTTATCAAACTCGTGGCTACCCCATGCGTCTACCGGCCAATAGCTCCAATCCTGTACGATCACATCCAAGGGAACCTGCCGCCGGCGGTATTCGTTCAAGGCGGTCAATAGCTCCTCTTGCGTCTTATAACGCTCACGGCTCAACCAGAATCCCATCGCCCATTTCGGCATGATCTGGCTCTTGCCCGTAACCGTGCGGTAACCGCTGATCACCTTATCCATGGAAGACTCTCCGTTGATGAAGTAGTAATCGATATCATCCCCCATTTCCGACCAGAAAGCCAACCGCTCCCGCTCCTCCTCCGGTAGCGGAGATAATACCTTCAAGCCGATATAAGAGACATCGCCATCCGGCAACCATTCGATACGGATCGGATAGCGTTTGCCCTTTTCCAGATCGGCCGTAGCCTTGTAATCATTCGGGTTCCATGCCGCACGCCAACGTTCCGGGATGATCTCCTCGTTATTCACAAATACCTTGGTATAACCAGCGTAATGTAGTTTGAAATGATAAGTACCCGTCTCTTTCGCCTCGATCTCGCCCTCCCAAGTAGCGGAAGCGCTCGGCTTCGGGAAGTCTGCCGGCAGGTTCTTGATGGTTTTCAGATTCTCATAATCTACCTTATCTTCATCCCGCTGGATTAAAACGGAATTCTTCGCCTTATCCGTATAGTAGGTAGCGGTCAACGCCCCTGCCCTCCCGTCTTTTCCGTATAGGCCAAAGACATCGCCCAAATCGGCGTATGGACGCTTGTCGCCGAAACGGCTCAAGGAATAGTTATGCCAAAGTACACCATACCCTTTTGAGGAAACGATAAACGGCACGCTCACCTTCGTGTTATATTGGAAAAGCTCCTCGTTCTTGCCTTTGTAGTTGAACTCATCGCTCTGATGCTGTCCTAGGCCGTAAAGCCCTTCCTCGTCCTCACTCTCAAATACCTGACGTAAGGTATAGCCTTTGGTTCCTTCCACCTCGATCGGCGTAAATTCCTTGCCTCCGTTTGTCTTCTCACGAAGGATCGTGTGTCCGTTGGCGTCGGTAAAGCGAACCTCTCCGGTCTCCCGTGAAAGACGGGCCTGTGTGGTTTGCGTACTTACGATGATCGTATCCCCCGAGGTCGTTATCTGAAACGATGGGGCGGGTAACGATTTCGTGTCCTTGATCAAGTTCACTTGGTTGGAAAACTTACCATCCGGAGAGGCGATTACCCGGATAATATCATCAGAGATTACTTCCAATTTAACAGCCTTCGCCTGTCCGGAACGGATATCGGCGACCAAGCCATTCTCGACCTTCCGGTAAGCGGAATCAGTCATGCAGGAAGTCAGCAGGGAAAGCCCTAACGTGAATACCGCGATGTGTTGTTTCATATTCTATAGATTCTTTAATTATTTCCGATCAGCAATGAGTCCGAACAGGTTTTTCCATACAAGAAAAATGGTTCTTCATTCGTTGGCAAAATTAAAGGGTTCGCGGCGGACAGGAAGCCATAAATGTTTTGGGTTACGGGGAGAACCGTAAAAAGGTAGGGGAAGAATGTTTATTTTAAGGGGATATTTTGTTATATCCCCTAATTACGTGGCATTTATTTAGAAGAAGTTTATTTATGATAGTCAGAGGGAAGCCTTCCGAACTCATCCTTAAAATACTTCCGGAATAACTTCACATCATTGAAACCGCACTCCAGCGCGACCTCGTTGACCCGCATCTGGCTCTTCTCCAATAACTGCGCCGCACGCTTCAAGCGCACCGTACGGATCAACTCCACCGGAGTCTTACCCGTGATGGAAAGGCATTTCTTGTAGAAGTTCACACGACTCATGCCCATCTCCCGGCTCAACCGTTCTACGGACAACTCCGGATTGGCGATCTGCTCCTCGATATAGCCGATGGCCTTACGCATCAACTCCTCATCCATGGAGCTAGCTTGTACCTCCGTCAAGGCGATGCCCATGGTAGAGGACTGCATAAAGGCCTTTTGCATCTTCTTCTTCATCTCGATCAAATGCCGCACCTTCAAGAGAAGCATCTCCATATTGAATGGCTTGCTGATATAATCATCCGCACCGGCTTCCAGACCGACCAGTTGGCTATCTTTAGCGGACTTTGCCGTCAGTAGGATCACCGGGATGTGGGAAGTCCGGATGTCTCCCTTGATCCGGCGGCATAAGGTGATACCGTCGGTGATAGGCATCATCACGTCGCTGATCACCATATCCGGCAGCTCCTCCGGAATGAGTTTCCACGCATCTTCTCCATCCGCCGCCGTGAGTACCGAATAAACGCCACTCAAGCTGAGTCTCATAAACTCTAGGAAGTCCGCATTATCATCCACAACCAGCAAGGTAGATTCCGAGGTTTTCACGGCACCTGTATCGGCTGTCTCCGGCGTAGTCTCGACCAGAGAAACTCGTTTCTCATTTTCCTCTCCCTCATCTGGCGAGGAGATAATATCTTGATGATCCTGCGGGATGACAGGCAAAGTCACCGTAAACGTACTACCTACACCCGGCTGGCTTTTTATCGCAATCGAGCCTTGATGCATACGGACAAATTCACGGCACAAGTGTAAGCCTATACCTGTACCCATCACGGGATTTCCCTTATCGGAAGACGAAACCTGATAAAAACGGTCGAATATAGCCTCTTGTTTATCCGCAGGGATACCTATACCGCTATCGGAAACCTCTATAAGTAATTTATTCCGCCCTTCCTTGTCCGGCAATAAACTCAACGTTACAGTAATCATTCCCCCTTCCGGCGTAAACTTAAAAGCGTTGCTTAACAGATTGGATACGATCTTGAACACCTTATCCGTATCAAACCTCATTGGTAACGAAGTGAAAACCGAAGAGAAGGAGAAGCGAATATGTTTCTGCTCTGAAAGCTCCTTAAAAGAATAAGCCACATCACGGACAAACGGCACGATATCACCCGTAGATAGGACTAACGTATCCCCTTGCACATCGATCTTACGGAAATCCAATAACTGATTCACGAGCTTAAGTAAGCGATCGGCGTTACGGTAGATCAGTCTCAATATCTGCTTCGTCTCGGCATTCTCCTCCGTCTTCATCAATTTCTCTAATGGGGTCAAGATCAGCGTAAGCGGCGTGCGAAACTCATGGCTCACGTTCGTGAAGAAACGGAGTTTCATCTCGTCTACCTCATGCTGCTTTCTCACGATCGCCTTCTCCTTCTCCTGCTCCATTTTTTTCTGCTGGATACGAAGGATAAACCACATGATTCCATACGCAAACAATAAACCTATTATAATGTATAAGGCAATCGCCCATCCAGTCGCCCAAAAAGGCGGCAAGATAGTTATTTCTAGACTGGTAATCTCTTTGCTCCAGACCCCGTCATTATTTCGTGCCTTTACTTGAAACGTATAAGTACCGGGATTTAAGTTCGTATAAGTGACCCGCCGTCCCTTGGCATCTACGGTCGTCCAGTCCGGGTCGAATCCCTCCATCTTAAACGCATACTTATTCTTCAAGGGGAGGAAATAACAGCAGGAAGATATATTAAACGTGAAATTACGTTCCCCATACTCTAAAGTCAGCCGGTTCCCTTTCGGTACGACCGGCACATTATTCACGGTAAGTCCGGTTATCACAGCCGGCGGGGAATAGCTGTTATAATGGATATGGGAAGGATTGACGAAGGTAAGCCCGTTGGTACCCCCAAACGCCAATTCACCCGAAGCCAACCGGACTGCGCTGTTCACATTAAATACACGTCCTTGCACACCCTCACTCTCATCATAGCTATTCCAGTTAAATTGGTACTCATTATTGGCATTTCGGCTCGGGGCGATATTCAGTAATCCGTTTTTCGTCCCGACCCATACGGTATGATACTCATCTTCAAGGATAGACATGATACTGTTATCCGGCAACCCGGTAGATTGATTCAATTGATAAATCCGGTCATTAAGCGGATCATAGATATGCAAACCATGGTTACTCCCTATCCACAGCAACTGGCGGCTATCAGAAAATACCACGTTAATGATTCTGTCCTTAAACCGGAAACTCCCATCTTTTGTCCCGTCAAAGCTGGAAACCTTCCCCGTCTCTGGCTCAATCCAATTCACACCCGATGAAGTTCCCACAAAAATATCACCTTTCGAGTCTCCTGAAAGACTGTAAACGATATCCGTATGGATCGCATTATGCTTATCACCGGCACGATAGTACATCCACTCACCCGTCGATAAGTCCAGACAATCCAATCCCCCATCCAAGGTACCGATCCACAAGCGATTCTTGGTATCGGCATATAGGCTGTACACGCTGTTACTGGACAAGCCATCCTTGCTTCCCGGAATATCCCGGTAATGTTTAAACCGTTTACCGTCGAAGCAAGTCAATCCCTCCATATAGGTGCCGATCCACAGGTTCCCGTTCAAGTCTTTTGTCATACTGATCACCACATCACCGGAAATTTTGTTCTCGCTCTCTTTTCCCGCCCGGTAAGGGGTATATTCACCAGTCTTCCGGTTATAGCGCAATAAACCATTTCCGCTCGTCCCCACCCATAAATCACCGGTAGGATCTTCTACCACGCAGTTATAATCATTATTCGAGGCGTCCAATGTCTGCAACAACGGATAACGAACCGTCTGGAACTTAAAGATGCTCTCATGATAATAACTAACGCCATTCTTATAGGTCCCGGCCCACATTATATCCGTATCATCCCGATAGAGACATACTACGCTATTCTGTCCCAAACTCGTCAAGTCGAAAGGATTATTTTTTAGATAACGCATTTTCTCTTTCGTCTTATCCAATATATTGATACCGCCATGATCCGTCGCGATCCATATATTCCCGTTCATATCCTCTCTCACGTCACGGACCATCGAGGAGGAAAGGGCGATCGGGGTGGAAGTCGTATAATGCTTCCATACGCTGGTTTTTGGATTCAAGCGGAACACACCGTCACTATGCCCGGGGTTCAAAAAGAGCCAGAGCTCACCCTCGCTATCGGCAAACATATAGAAAGGTTGCGCTTTTGCATAAGCGGTCAAATAATCATCTTGAAAGACACTCTTACCGGATGCTTTATCAATGCCTTGTATCTTTCCGGAGGTATGGATCACGTACAACCGGTCATTTACATCCCCTATGCCACATACACCGCCCTCTGCCTTATCAAGCGGATAGAGACTGACTTTTCCCTGCGATGGGTCATATCGATAAAAACCATTATCGTAGGTCGTATAATACAATCGTTTATCACGATCCGTAAAAATACGGGCCGGAAGACTTTCCAGCCGTAGGCTATCAAGGACTTCCTCTTGGGGAACAAAACAATCTATTGAAGGCTCATAGACCCCGATCTTACCATCATAATAAGTAATCCAAATCTTACCATCGGCGGTCTCCACCAAATCCGAGATACCTTCCTCAACAAAAAAGGAATCGATATCTCCCGGCTTATAGCGACTAAACTCATAACCATCAAAGCGGTTCAGTCCCGAGGTCGTGCCAAACCACATAAAGCCTTTCTGATCCTTCAATATACAGGTAATCTCATTAGAGGATAATCCATCCTTCACGCCCAGATGATTGAAAAGAATCTCCTCCATCGCGAATAAAGACCCCGACAAACAGAAAGACAGAATAGTTATCAAAAGTAGAGCTTTCGTTTTCATATCCAGCAAATATAGATATTTTTTTAGAACGAAACTTACGCAAAGTAAGAACAAGCTGGACACCCATTTAAATTTTCGCCTTATAATACCTTTTCGATAGGGAAATATTTGATAGTAAAAAAGAAAGTAGCTCCCTTCCCCTCGTCAGACTCAACCCATATTCGTCCACCCATACGCTCCACGATTACTTGGCAAATAGACAATCCCAAGCCCGTTCCCGACACGAAATTGTTCAACTTGATGAAACGCTCAAATATGTTTCGCAATTGTTCCTTCGGGATTCCACATCCCGTGTCGGATACGTAAAACTCTAGCGTATCCTCATCTACCAATCTATACCCAAAATGGATATAGCCCTCTTTCGTGAACTTCATCGCATTTGTCAACAAGTTGATCAAAACCTGAGATAACCTATTCTTATCCACATAAAGACGACAACTCGGCATACGATCCGTAAAACGTAATTCTACGGTATCTGCTATTTTCAAACGCATAGAACTCTCCAGCTCATTCATCAAAACATTCAAGTCCACTTCATTACGGACAAACTCTAAAGTCCCAGCCTCTATTTTCGACAAATCCAGTATATCACCGATCAATTGCAACAAAAGCACATTATTACTCTCAATGATAGAAACAAATTGTTTCTTTTCCTCTTCATCGTCCGTAGTCGTCAATATTTGAGAGAAACCAACGATGGCATTTAATGGAGTCCGGATTTCATGGCTCATATTCGCAAGAAAAGTAGATTTCAACCGATTTGATTCTTCCGCCTTATCCCTAGCTCGTAATAATTCTTCCTCTATCCTTTTTCGCTCGGTAATTCTAAGCGAAGAACCGGTCAATACGATCGGACACCCCCGCTCATCTCTTTTCTCTACGATCGCCTGCACTTCAATCCAGTCAAAATTAGGATTACTCCTTCCAGACCTATAGATAAGGAATTCCTCTTTTACCTTATCGATATCCCCTCTAATCAATGCCTCACAAACACTTCTCAGCCGTTCTCTATCAGATTTACGGATTTTACTAAAATATTTCTCCTCCGATATCTCAAGTGATCTCTTAGGCATAGGTTGCTCCAAATTACTCAAATCCGAATTAGAGCACTGAATATCACAGAATATGAGATGAGCCCGCAAATCCCACCTCCATGGGATAATATTAGCGACATCTAATGCCAGCGATAGCTTACGGCTCAGCGCACGGTAATCTTTCATCAGTTCTAACTCACGTCGTTGCAAATTTCGCTGACGGCCTAAGGTTTCTATTCGCCAAAGGAGGAAAAAGATAATAAAAAACAATAATAGAACACTCATAGAAATATGCAAGCGATATTGTTCCCAAAAAGTAGAGGGCTTCAGATAAAAGAAGGTATCAAGCGGGCAGTCGGAGGGAGAGAATCCTTTTTTTTCCAGCACTTGATAATCAAATACCGGCCTTGGATGATCAGGAGAAACTATAGATCCGTCAAGCGTACCATTAAGTACGGACCGGACCGTCTTTATAACTATATCATGTATGCTAGCCGATACGTAAAAATATCCTCCTAACAGTCCGTTCTTATCAATCGCCATGTCATTTAAAGTGAATATAGGAGAAAAGGTATATGAACTTATCGTCTGATAAATATCAGAACTCTGGACCACGTACTTCCCTTGCCGGCTTTTAAAAGTCCATGAAGACAAAAGTATCCCCGTTTGTTTGTCTACATTCCTTAAAGAATCGATCAAATCGCCTACGGAAGTATCTCCCGCTGTTAACACCGTAAGCTGTACATCTGGGTGTTCAGTTCGCATAAGGTTCTCTACTATCTCTTGATTTTGCAAACCTAGAAAAGTCTTGTCAGATAGAAACAATAACCTTTGCATATCCGGTATCAAACTACGCATCAATCGAACTGTCTCTTTTATATAATCCGGAATGAAAAGAACCGTCACCTGCGGATGCAACCGAATAAAATCTTGTATGGGGGTCTTTTCCTCCTGTGTGATAATCCGTTCTTGCAAATAAGTCTCACGTAAACCTACATATAACTTATTCGTATATAATATGACCGGGATCTGCTGTCCCCAAGCCTTTTCTAACTTATCAAGCAATAAAGCGAACGCTGGATTTCCCAACAACAAGACCATACGAGGAGGAGATTTATACTTTTTAAAAAAATCCTCCTCAAACAGAGATAATTCCTCTTCACTCTGTATCAATAGCATATTCATGTGCTCCGTATAGGCCGTTAGTTCCTCATACTCTTTTATCAACGTCTCGTAAATAGGCACGGTACAATTATAGCTCCATGGGGAATTTTCTGAGTAAGAGTTTATAACGAGTATATAATCTTCATTTTGGGGAGGTTGCGACATAAGGTCTGCACAAATTCCTAACAAAATTAGGATAAGAACAAATATTATCTTAATACGACTCATAGTTTTTTTCAAATATGTGCAAAAATAAACATTTTCTATAAAATAGAATATTAAATCCGATAACAATACATCATTTATTATACATTAATTAATCAGTGAACGCAATTACATACACTACTATTCAAGACTTCACATCTTTCATTCATCACTATTTACATAATTTATTATGTTGAAAATTATAAGCAAATACTTGAATATTTCAAATAATAGCACTTGAATAACTTGAAAATATTATTCATTTTCATCCATTTTTACAGCGAAATTATTAACTTACAATTTTAAACATCAATAATTATTAAAGAATTACATGTTATTGTACCGAATATATACATTTGCTAAGTCTTTTAATGGTTAAAAGACGATAAGTGATATAAATAATAAGTTTTTATTCAATTTGTAACCTATGAACGCATTAACATTTCAAAAGAAATTATTAAGCATGCAGGAGAACATGATGAATTTCGCGCTCATGCTTACAGCGAATCGGGAAGATGCTTTTGATTTGACACAAGACACGACTCTCAAGGTATTAAGTAACCAAGAGAAGTTTGTAGACAACGTGAACTTCAAAGGATGGGTCCTTACAGTAATGAGAAACATATTTATCAATAACTATCACAAAGTGGTACGTGAGCAAACCCTGATCAATCGGGATGCTGACCTATATAATCTAGACGTATTGAACGACTCTGGGTTTGATTCACCAGAAGGAACCTGCCAAATTCATGATATAACAGAGGCGATCAATAACTTGAACGCAGATTTGAAGGCTCCTTTCTCAATGTTTCTGAGCGGTTATAAATATCACGAGATAGCTGAACGGCTAAATTTACCGCTAGGTACGATAAAAAGCCGTATCTTTTTCGCCCGACAGGAATTACAGAAAACGTTAAAAGACTTCCATTGATAAACTTTTAATTAAATAAAAAGCTCCTATCTCTCTCCATAAGTGAGAGAGATAGGAGCTTTTAACATAGATACCCTATTCGGGGAGACCCGACAGGACTACGGACACGTATCCAACAAGGAGACAAATTTTGGTACGGCTACCCCAGTATCTTAGATAAGAACATGATTATTAAAAATTATCCCGTACATTTGTCTTTCGATTGGAATTGAAACGAATAAGGCGCAATGATTGTTGTAAGAGATTTTGACAGACTGAAAGGAAAGGAACTGGTGGCTACGATCGGATTTTTCGATGGTGTGCATCTAGGACACCGTTTCTTAATCGACGAGATGAAAGAGATTGCCAAAGCACGTAACCTGCCATCGGCCGTAATCACCTTCCCGGAACATCCCCGGGCTGTATTGCATGCGGATTACCAACCGAAGCTATTAAATTCTTTCGAGGAAAAGTTACAGCAATTAGAGACTACCGGAGTAGATTATTGCATCGTATTGGATTTTACGATCGAGCTATCCCGGCTCTCGGCCAAGGAATTCATTACCTCTATTTTAGCGAAGAGCCTGCATGTAAAGACCTTATTGATCGGATATGACCATCGTTTCGGGCACGATCGGACGGATGGCTTCGAGCAATATGTCGTTTATGGCACCGAATGTGGTATCGAGGTGCTAAAGGCATCTCCCTATGACGAAGGGAATACGGCCGTCAGCTCTTCCGAGATCCGGAAATTACTTCAAGCCGGAAATGTAGCGGAAGCCGCTTATTTACTGACCTATCCCTATCAATTGCTGGGCCATATCGTCAGCGGCTATAAAGTGGGACGCACGCTAGGATTTCCCACGGCGAATATACGGGTAGATGAGCCTTTTAAAGTCATTCCGGGTATTGGCGTATATGCCGTATGGGTGGAGGTGGAAGGCGAACGATATAAGGGAATGCTTTATATCGGTGACCGTCCGACACTCAATAATGGGAAGGACATATCCATGGAGGTCAACATTCTGGATTTCTCCGGAGATATCTACAATGATAGCATTCGTGTCTCATTCGTTCAATACGTACGCGGAGACATCAAATTCGATTCCTTAGAAGAATTGAAAGCCCAACTGGAGAAAGACAGATGCACCGTAAATAATTTATTATAATATGGAAAGATATTACGAAGCGATTGATTTATTAAAAGGCATGATCTCCCGTCCGTCTTTCAGCCGGGACGAGACCGCCGTAGCGGATTTCCTGCAAGCAGAATGGCAAAAGGCCGGACAAAAGGTGTTCCGCAAAGGCAACAACCTGTGGATCATCGCCCCGGATTTCGATTTCGGTAAACCGACCCTTTTACTCAACTCCCATATAGACACCGTCAAGCCCACTTCCGGTTGGACCAAAGACCCGTTCACTCCCGAAGAGACCGAGGATGATCAATTATATGGACTGGGCAGTAACGATGCCGGGGCGAGCGTAGTCTCCCTCTATGAAGCCTTCTGTATCTTAAGCGAGAAAGAACAACCTTATAATCTAATCTTCCTTGCGTCTTGTGAGGAAGAGGTATCTGGGAAGAATGGCATTGAAAGCGCATTGGCCGAGCTTCCTCCTATCTCCTTCGCTGTCGTAGGTGAACCTACGGGTATGCAACCCGCCGTAGCCGAGAAAGGGCTAATGGTACTGGATTGCACCGCTATCGGAAAGGCCGGACATGCCGCACGTAATGAGGGCATCAATGCCATCACTTTAGCGATGAAGGATATAGAATGGTTCAGCACCTATCAATTCCCGGAGAAAAGCGACTTCCTCGGACCGGTGAAAATGACTGTCACCATCATCCATGCCGGTACGCAACACAATGTCGTTCCCGATAAATGCGAATTCACGGTAGATATCCGCACCAACGAATTTTATACGAACGAACTGTTATTCGAGCTAATCAAGGAAAAGGTTCATTGCGAGATCAAGGCCCGCAGCTTCCGCCTTAGCTCCACCCGCACGGATCTGGATCATCCTTTTGTGCGACGGGCGATCTTGATGGGAAAAGAGCCTTTCGGCTCTCCTACGCTTAGCGACCAAGCCTTGATGCGTTTCCCCTCCGTAAAGATAGGGCCGGGAAACTCGGCACGTTCCCATTCCGCGGACGAATACATCAAGGGACCGGAGATCCGGGAAGCGATCGATACCTATGTAAGGTTACTGAATGGATTACAACTATAGCTTATGTTAAAAAAGATACTGGGGACAATAGGCTCGCGTTATCTGATAGCCTTCCTTAACCTAGCGCTGATCTTCATCAACGCAAAGGTACTGGGAATCGAGGGCGTGGGGATGATCGGGTTGATCGTGGCCTCGGTAAATATAGCGGTAATCGTCAACGGGATTTTATGCGGGAATACGATTGTCTATTTCATGAACCGTTACTCCATGCGGACAATTTTCCTTCCCGCATATCTGTGGACCCCTATCGGCTCTTCCTTAGCTTGCGGCTTCATGTATCTTACCGGGCTTTTACCCACCGGCTATCGGCTGGATATCTTCTTGTTGGCGATCTTGAGCTCTACGGTAAACGCCAATGCCCGCTTCTTGTTGGGTAAAGACAATATCAAAGGGTTTAATCTCACGTTTATATTGCAAGGAGGACTGCTATTTTTCGTCTTACTCTATTTCTATTATATATTGAAGCGCCCGGACGTACGGTCGTATGTCTGGGGATTATATGTCACGAACGGCATAGCCTTTATTGCCAGCCTATCGATGCTTGTTCCTTATTTCTTAAAGGAGACATCCCGGTCTTCCGGCAAATCACTCTACGGTCTATTAAAAGAAATGTTTGCCTACGGCCTGTGGGCCGGCGCGGACGGGTTGGCGGAAACCTGTACTACCCGACTCAATTATTTCTTGATACAACGTTTCGCCGGGTTGGGAAGCGTAGGCTTGCTAGATGCTGGGACCAAGATCTCCGAGAGTGTATGGAATATTAGTCGCAGCGTAAGTTTCATCGAATACAGTAGCGTGGCCAAGACCTCAGAGGCAACGGAACAAAAGCGTATTACCTTACAGCTTTTCAAATTGACCTTTTGCGCTTTAGCCCTCGTGATGGGATGTATCCTATTGGTACCGGAATGGATATATACGGATTATCTTTTCAGCGCCGAGTTCAAAGGCATACGTAAAGTGATAGGCGGATTATCGATCGGAATCGTAGCGTTAGGCTGCAACAGCATCATCAGCCATTATTTCATCGGCAGCGGAAAGATCCGGTACAGTACGGCAAGCTCGTGCGTAGGGCTTATTGCCTTATTAATCTCCGGCTTTCTACTCATCCCGTCTTACGGGGTCGTAGGTTCCGCTATCACGACCAGTATCGCCTTTACCTCTATGCTGGTTTTCTCATTGACGGTCTTCTCCCGGCAAACACTTACACGCTGGAATGAGTTCCTTCCGAACAAAAAAGACTTCCAAGCTTGCAGAATTCATATACAAAAATCCTTGTAATTCTATCACGAATTTTATCGATAACGCCATCAAGTTCACGGAAAAGGGGACAATTACGCTTGAAATGATTTCGTGCAAGATACAGGTCTCGGGTTATCAAAACATGGACTGTACCTTATAAACAAACTCCATCCAAACCCAATAACGGATCGCTTTTCCTAAGAACATGGAGATCGCCACGACCCATATATTAGCCCGCAAGAAACCTAGAGCGACAGCGATAAAATCACCGATACCGGGAAGAAAAACAAAAAAGCCCATCCAAGAGCCTTTTCCCTTGATCCAATCCTGCACCTTCTGTAGTTTTACCGGATCGAGTTTGAGGTATTTCTCGATCCACTCTACCTTTCCCAGCATCCCCAGCCAATAGCAGCTCATTCCACCTAAGAAATTACCAAGCGTAGCAGCGATCATGCAAGGCCAATATGCCGAACCCGCCAATAATACACCCGTCAATACGACCTCGCTGCTAAACGGCAAGATCGTAGCCGCTAAGAAAGAAGCGATAAACACCCCGATATACCCGTAGGCTATAAGAAATTCCATATACGTATCATTAATAATGCGATAAACATAACTACCGAGAAATGGAACAGCCAAAAGATATATTTCCCCCGGTTCACCGTAAAAAAATGGGCGATCAGGATAGACGCCGGTACACAGGCCATTTCCAGAAACTCCTCGGATGATTGCTCATAGATAAAGAACAATCCAAACGACCAAATGGCCATGACAATCAGAAAAGAAAGAAACTGACGAGTACGCAAATTATCCTCATACTCATGTGTAACGATATTTAATGAGGCAATGATCGTTAATCCCGCCACTAAAACGATCTGTATCCAATCTATAATTCCCGTCCCTAGTACCGCAAGGAAACGGATCTTGAATAAGGAGGTGAAAGGTATGGTAAATGCCGTGAAATCCCGTTCCCAGACACACCATCCGAAAACAAACCAATAAACCGTCAAGATACCTAACAAGGAAGCGGCAAATGTCCGGATATTCAATGCCCTGAAATTATACATCCCCAACCAAAACAGCGGAAAGAACCAAAGGATGTGTATCCACAACAAACTTCCGATACTGATAATCAAGGATGCGTTATAAGCCTTATCCGTAGCGTCCGGGTCATGATAAGAGGTAAATAACTGATAAAGGGCCAATATCAAACAAAACACCCCGACAGATGTTGATTTCAAGGGAAAGAAATCCGGGTTTGTACTTGTCAACAAGGCATAGAAGAGAAAGGGAAGCAATGTCTTCTCACGAATCAACATCAACGCATAGTTTACCCGATGCACCAGAAACGCACCACCGGCCATCAGCAAAAAACCGATCAAATAGGTAAACAACTTACCCGGAAGAACCAGACAAAGGGCATTCCATAAAGGAGGAGCCGTCACCTCTCCATACACGGGATAGCCTACCGAATCCACATACCCCACGATCCAACAAAAAATACAAGCGCAAAGCATGTACAAATGGGTCATAGGTGTCGCTATAGTATATCTACGTCCGTAATATGAAGTTGTTCCTCTTGCCATATACCTTATTCTTTCATATTCACATCCTAAAGGAATGAAATAAGTGGCAAAGGTATGAAAATATTTCTATTTGTTCGTATGAGGATTCTATACGTTACGATATTGACGTTACGATTCTTTTTATATCTACTTCCTTTCTTTTTGATTCTTATTGACCATTAATCATGACAGGAACTGTTCGTGAATCGACCAAACTAGAAGGCGAGAACGGCGATAAAACGCTCTTTTGGATGAAAATATCCTCGTTTTCATGCACGAAAGGTGGCAAAAGCCTATACATATAGTACCGTCAGGCAACGTCTATACTGCCGTTGGGCATTATAAACAGTCATGAATAGGGTTGTTAGTAGTCGTGAATGGGCATCGTAACCCTGTTAGAACCCAGTCGTAACCCTATCGGATAGCCCAAAGAAGTCAATGGATATGAATTAGGATGAATTCTTTTCGCTAGAATGAAAGGCGTTTTTTCGGTATTATACTATCAATGAAAGGATTGCTGATTTTTTCTTGCGAATTTGGCGACGAGCCGCACTTGGGTAGGGAAAAATCGATTCTCCGGAGGTTTCGTTTACAGTTTGTCAAAATGACAAATCGCTTATCGGATAGAAAGCTATCAATAACATCTTGAGGGTGTCAAAAGTCCGGTTTATTAGATTTGACACCCCCAAGTATAAACTGTTTATTTAACGATCTGATACGAACCCGCACGATACTCGTGAGCTTGGCTTTCGCCCGGAAGTGTCACGAGAGCGACCGCTCCTTCGGGAACGGTGAAATCCCAAATCCACTGGTCTCCCTCATACTTCCAAGAGCTCTTGATAATCCCTGCCGCCGAATTGTACTCCGCATTTACGAACTCCAGACGCTTATCGGGAATCGGCTTCATGATAATGCGCTTGAATCCTGGCTCCGACGTATCCGCAGAGATACCAGCCATAGTCTCCCACATCCATTCACATACACATCCATAGGCATAGTGATTAAAGCTGTTCATGCCTTGCGGTCCCATGCCTTTATCAAGCATATAGCTATTCCAACGCTCCCAAATCGTTGTCGCCCCATTATCTACCGAATACAGCCAACTCGGATTCTTGCGCTGGAAAAGAAGCTCGTAAGCGATATCACTCATTCCATTCTCCGTAAGCGTAGGCATCAGGATGGAAGTACCCAAGAAACCTGTCTGAAGGCAATTGCCATGCTCGGCGAAGTTGTCACGCAGTCGTTTCATCGTGTTCTCCTTGGCTACCCCTTCGACCAGCTTGTTCTTCAAGGCGAATAGGGCAGGCGTCTGCATGGTATTGAATATCGCCGTCTTAAATTCTCCGTCAGCATTCAAGAATTTATCCAATATATACTGTTTCGCTTGAGCAGCCATCGCTTCGTATTTCTCGGCATCCCGTCCCGTCGCACGAGCCATATCGCTCATCATTCCGGCATCTATAAGCCAGTAATTCGCACTTAGATAATTCCAATAATCATAGGTTTCCGGAAGCGTTCCGGATCCATCCTTCGCTGTATGTCTGCCGCTGCAACTCTCAAGCGGCTCGTAACTGAGCCAGTCGGCCCACTGGTAATTGCCATTCTCCGCGCTGAGGGCATGATGGTCATACTTGGTCTCGTTGATATGATTGAGATATTTCTCCATCGCCGCCCAGTTCTCATCGATAATCTGAGTGTCGCCAAATTGTTTCCAGACAACCCAAGGCACGATAACTCCCGCGTCCGACCAGCCCAAGCGGTTCATATCAGTAGGAGACGCACCGTATTGAGCCAATGGAGCGACACCGGGATACGCACCGGTTGGTGATTGTGTGTCACGCATATCACGCATCCATTTATGGAAGAAATCAGCGGTATTGGCAAAGAAAGTACCAGTCTCAGCAAATACCTGCGTGTCGGCGGTCCATCCCAGCCGTTCGTTGCGCTGCGGACAGTCGGTAGGAACCGAGAGGTAGTTGGAACGTTGTCCCCATAGGGTATTTGAGATCAACTGATTGACCAGTTTGTTGCCGGTCGTTATTGATCCGGTCTCCATCTGTTGGGTAATCGAGGAGACAGGAATCGACTGGATCGACCGGATACGTACCTCCTGATCGGCCGTGATCGATACGAAGCGATAACCATAGAACGTGCGATGAGGGCGATAGGTCGTATAGTCCTTATGATCCGCAAAGGTATAGTCGAGTAACATCCCGGTATCCGGAGTGCGTAGATTCAAGCGATGGCAACTACCTTCAGGCCCATCCATTCCTCGGCTCTTCGCACCATTTCCATCGTTCAATATCTCAGAAGGACGACAATTTAGTTGGGTACCCTCCTTTGCCATGAACTCGAAAGCAGGAACCGCCGCACAATTCTGGCCAAAGTCCACGACAAGTGTCTCGCCCGGATGAACTACCATTTCCTCGCCAGCCGCATATTCTTTCGTTATAACAACCTTTCCATAAGCATCTTCACTCTCTCCGGTGACCCCTTTCCATAGATAGGCCTTTTGAGGAGAAAGCGCCAAATCTTCACGAAAATAGACCTCACCTCCATTTGAAGGAAGTATCTCTCCCTCAAATTCCGTATTCTTTTCCGGTGTCGAAAGCTTATCGAGCGTATCGTATCCCGGTAACTCACGGGCATCATATTCCTCACCATCAAAGATAGCGGCATGTTTGACCGGTCCGGCGATCCCGGCTTTCCAATCGCTCGTATTGGAACCTAAGTACGCCTTGCTACCATCCGCATAGGTAAGCTCAAGCACTCCACGGAAAGCGACCTTGGTACCCACCATTCCTTGCTGGCCGCTGTATGTGATGATCTTATCGGCCCACCATCCCGGTGTCACCTGCACAGCGAAAACATTCTCCGCTCCCGCCTGTTTCGACAGGGCATTGCTTACCTCATACGTAAACGAACGCTTCGTCTTGTAGGGATGCGTAAAACCCGGTTTGAGAATCTCTTCTCCGATCAACTTCCCATTCACGTATAACTCGTACACACCCAAGCCCGTGGTCATCCAGCGTGCCGAGTTTATCTCTTTTTCATTCTTTACGACACTCACGAACCAAGCGGCACCATCGGCCGCACGTTCATTCGATCCGTTGATCTCACCCGTTATGACAGGTGCATTTGCCACGGATATCCATTCGGAATGGTTCCAAGCGGCATCATCCAATGCGGAGACACGCTTCCCCGATTCGTTCGTCTGATCAGTCGAACATGCATAGAGAGCCGCACAAACAACCCCTAAAAGCAATAGTTTTCGTTTTTTCATACGCATATTCTCTCTAATTGTCATTTACAGATCAAATCCGATATCCCGACGGAAATACTTCTTATCGAAATCGATCTGCTTAGCTCCGGCGAAAGATTGGGCCAAAGCCTCCTCCTTATTAGCTCCATACGAACTGACCGCGATCACACGGCCGCCATTTGTCAGGAACTGGCCGTCTACCAGCTTCGTTCCGGCATGGAACACTATATTGTTCGAGGATACGCCATCCAATCCCGTGATTACCTTATTCTTCTCGTAAGCCTCCGGGTAACCGCCGCTTACCAACATAACCGTAACCGCCGCACGAGGGTCCTGTACCAATGTACGAGCCGCTAAATCGCCTTCCGCTACCCCTTCCAGCAAATCAACCAAATCGCTTTGGATACGAAGCATGACTACCTCTGTCTCCGGATCGCCCATACGACAATTGTATTCTATCACCATCGGCTCATTCTTCACATTGATCAGACCCAAGAAGATGAAACCTTTATAATCGATATGCTCCGCTTTCAATCCCTCTACGGTAGGACGGATAATACGCTCGTCCACCTTCGCCATAAAGACCTCATCAGCGAAAGGAACCGGGGAAACAGCTCCCATTCCACCTGTGTTTAAACCCGTATTGCCCTCGCCGATACGCTTATAATCTTTCGCTACCGGAAGCACCTTGTAATCGTTGCCATCCGTCAAGACGAATACGGAGCATTCGATACCATCCAAGAACTCCTCGATCACTACCGTCTTGCTCGCGTCGCCAAACATTCCGCCCAGCATATCTCCCAACTCTTTCTTGGCTTCCTCCAAGTTATCGATAATCAGTACCCCTTTACCGGCAGCCAATCCATCCGCTTTCAATACATAAGGAGCGGAAAGAGATTCCAAGAACGCATAGCCTTCCTCTAGGTTTTCAGTGGAAATACTCTTATAACGAGCGGTCGGGATATGATGACGCATCATAAACGCCTTGGCGAAATCCTTGCTACCTTCCAATTGGGCACCTTCCCCACTCGGGCCGATCACGGGGATGGAGCTTAATGCCTCATCCTTCTTGAAATAATCATAAACACCCTTCACCAATGGATCCTCGGGACCTACCACGACCATATTCACTTGGTTCGCCAACGCAAAATCCTTGATAGCGGCAAAATCATCCGCTTTAATATCCACGTTGGTTCCTACCAACGCTGTTCCCGCGTTACCGGGAGCGATAAATAACTTATCAACTTTCGGGCTTTGAGCGATCTTCCAAGCGATCGCATGCTCACGCCCACCAGAGCCTAATAACAATATATTCATATCTCTTCTAATTTTCAATTCTCAATTCTCCATTTTCAATACCCAAGGTAGTCATCGAAATACCTCGTAATCTTCTCATGCAAATGCGGACGGTCCTTACCGGTCACATTATGCTCATGGCGAGGATACACAAAGTAATCCGGATACGTATCAGCCTCTACGCAAGCCTTTAAGAAACCAAGGCTGTGTTGCCACACTACCACCGGATCGATATCCCCATGTATCATCAACAGATGGCCTTTCAGATTACCGGCCTTCAGTTTCAGGTTCGCGTTCTTATAACCTTCCGGATTATCCTGCGGGCGATCCATATAACGCTCGCCATACATAATCTCGTAATTGCTCCAGTCAATAACCGGCCCTCCGGCCACGCCCACCTTAAAGATCTCCGGATAAGTCAGCATCAAGTTCGTTGTCATAAAACCGCCATAACTCCAGCCATGTACCCCGATACGGTCGGCATCCACATAAGACAAAGATTTCAGGAACTCGACACCCTTCACTTGGTCCGCCATCTCATTGATACCCAAATTACGATGAATCACGCTCTCAAAAGCATGTCCACGATTTGCCGAGCCGCGGCTATCCACGGTAAACATCACATAACCTCTCTGTGCCATATAGAGGTCCCAACCACGAGCCCCGTTTTGCCAGTCGCCCGTAACAAGCTGTACTTTAGGGCCTCCATATACATAGACAATCGTAGGATACTTCTTCGTCTCATCCAAATCCGGCGGTAAAGTCAACCGGTAATTCAAGCGAGTCTTACCATCGGCGGCAAGGATATGTCCAACCTTGATCCGCGGCATCCGATACGATTTAAAGGGATCCGGAGCGGAAAGTAAGGTAGAAATCACCTTAGCGTCCTTTACACGGATTAAATCGATATCCCTCGGGGTAGAAGGAGAACTTACATAATCAATCGCATATTCGCCGGAGGGACTCAGCAACCAACGGTGCACGCCCACTTTCCAACTCAAGCAATTCATGATATCACCCGTTCTCAAATCCGTCTCCCAAATATAACGTTGCATCCCCGTTCCTTGCATATTCGGAGATACGGGATGAGGTGCCGTTCCCTCGAAAATCACCTTATTTCCGTCTTTGCTAAAGCCTAGCACCTTGGTAACCACCCATTCCCCACCGGTTAGCTTCCTTAATTCCTTTCCAGTCGTATCATACAGATATAGATGGTTATAGCCATCCGCCTCACTCTGCCAGATAAACTTATCCGGATCGTTCGGCAAGAAAAGCACGGGATGCTGCGGCTCCACATAACAACGATCCGTCTCGGTAAACAGATCAGCCTCTTTCTTTCCCGTCAAGGCAGAGTACCGCACCAAATGCATCTCGTTCTGCTCACGATTCAACTCAGCGATATAAATACTCTTCTCATCCGGACTCCAAGCGATATTTGTTAAATATTTCTCTTTCGGCAAGCCTGTCTCCAACCAAACCGTCTGCCCGGTAGCTACCTGATAGACACCCACCGTAACCTCATGGCTCTTCATTCCAGCCATCGGATATTTATGAGGAACCGGCGTAGCGCAACGAGTATCGATATTCACCAGCGGGTAAGCGGTCACCCTACGCTCATCCATACGATAAAACGCTAGAGCCGAGCCTTTAGGAGACCAAAACATACCTTTCGTAATCCCGAACTCCCGTTGATGGACAGCCTGTCCGCATACGGTTCCATCCTGTGTTTCACGTGTAACAATCGTATTTCGTCCATCCGGGGATAAAATATGCACATTGTTTCCCTCCGTAAAAGCTAAGTTATTCGTAGCCGGGCAAAAGTCATAATTCGCCCAGTTATTCTTCAAAGCATAATCAGCGACTACCTTATTCTTCTTATAGTCATAATGAATCCGGTGCTGTTTGCTAGTAAAAGCCAAGACCGAACCTCTTTCATAGGGCACCGAAAAGCTAGGCAAGGAACCAACCGTCTGCAGATTTGCCGCCGTCAAGGCCCCATTCAGTCTTTCCAACGAAAAAAGGACCTCTTCTTTTTTCCCCGGCTTAGCTCCTAACACGCTATCTCCCTTAACATATAAGTACTCGTCCCCGCACCATCGTAACTGTTTCAAGTCACGAGGTACGAAGCGGCTATACGTCTTCCCTCCAGGAATCAAGTCGTGCAAGGAGAGTTGCTTATCTTGGGCGGTAATCGACATCGTTAATAAAATCAGACATAGGCTTATGAATAAAGATGATTTAATCCTCATAATCATCATACCCTCTCCGTTTTATAGGCTTTATAGGTTTGCTAAATGGGCGCTTTCCATCCCGCTTATGATCGCCAAACCCTTTCTTACGGTCATCCTCATCCCGATAACGCATTTTCACAGGACGTTCTCCTTTTGGCTTGATCGGCTTACGAACCGGGGCATCCACGAATTTCTTGCGGACCGGACGGTCCTCTCCCCGATCCTCTCCAAAGATACGTTTCCCCGGAATGGAAGCGAAACGCTCCTCATCATCCTCGCTATGGGCAGCGGCGAAACGACGCTCCGGACGATCCACACGACCCGTACGGAAGTTTGGACGATCATTGCCTCTACGCTCGAAAGAGCCTTCCGATCTGTGCGGACGCTCCTCTCCATCCTCATTCAATGCCTTTTTGAAGTCCTTATTGGTTCCCTCAAATAACTCATAGCAACGGTATTCGCACTCCAAGGAACCGTTCATCAATTTGATCTTCTCGCTCGGGCGCAAGCCGATCTTATCGAAACATTCATCTTTATAGCTCAAAATCCAAGCCTTATATCCCATGAACACATGTTTCAAACGCTCACCGATCATATTATACAATCCCAATAGATCACGAGATGATATACGCTCTCCATAAGGTGGGTTCGTCACCAATATACCTGGCTTCGGAGCCTCAGTATATTGTTGGAACGGTTTCACCTTCAGATCGATATATTTCATCAAGCCAGCGCTACGGATATTCTCCAAGGCGATATCGATAGCGGCTTGGGAAATATCGGAGCCATAGCAATGGAAAGCGAACTCACGCTCCCCGCTCTCATCATTATAAATACGATCGAACAATTCCTCATCATAGTCCACCCATTTCTGGAAAGCGAACTCTTTCCGATGGATACCCGGAGCGATATTCAAGGCGATCATGGCAGCCTCGATCAACAATGTACCGGAACCACACATCGGATCTACGAAATTAGATTCTCCTTTCCAACCGGTTTTTAGGATCATGCCGGCAGCCAACACCTCATTCAACGGAGCTTCCGTTTGATCCACCCGATAACCACGCTTATGCAAAGACTCGCCGGAGCTATCGATAGATAAGGTACAATCGTTATGCGAAATATGGATATTGATATATAAGTCCGGGTTATTGACACGAACGGACGGACGCTTCTTGAACTTCTCGATGAAATAATCCACGATAGCGTCTTTCGTACGGTAAGCGACAAACTTCGAGTGATTGAAATCCTCGGAATAGATCACCGAGTCGATCGCGAACGTCTTGTCCAGCGACAAATACTTCTCCCACTCTACCTTTTTCACCTCTTTATAAACGGTATCAGCATCTTTGGCCTTGAAATGATAAATCGGTTTCAGAATGCGCAGGGCAGTACGGCAGTGGAAATTCGCTTTATAAAGCAATTCCTTATCACCCGTAAAGGAAACCATACGACGACCGATCTGCAAGCCGTTGGCACCTAAAGCTAATAACTCCTCGGCCAAGATCTCTTCCAACCCGTATAGGGTTTTGGCCACCATTTCAAATGTCTCGCTCATTTTAATTGAAAATTGAGAATTGAGAATTGAAAATTATTCCCAATTGCGTATTACGTTGTTTATTATTAATTATTCTCATTTCGCTCTCTGACATGCTTCGATCTCCTTCCGGCTACCCTCTTGATAATTTTCAATTCTCAATTTTCAATTGTGTAACCATACTCCCTGCCGGTACATCCTCCGCTATCCAGACGTTACCACATATCGTAGCCCCTCTGCCAATCCGGATTTTACCGATTAAGGTGGAATTAGAATATACTGTCACATGATCTTCCAAGATAGGATGACGGGCTACGCCACGGATAGCGTTACCGTTCTCATCGGGGGGAAGTTTCTCTCCCGCCAAGCTGACGCCCTGAAAGATTCGGACGTAATTGCCGATCACGCTCGTCTCGCCGATCACCGTACCCGTCCCGTGGTCTATCGAGAAATGATGACCGATCTTCGCGCCCGGATGGATATCGATACCGGTCTCGGAATGTGCCATCTCCGTAATCATACGAGGAATATAAGGAACCCCGAGCTTATACAATTGATGGGCGATCCGGTAATTACCGATCGCCCGGAAACCGGGATAACAAAATATGACCTCACCTAGATTTTGAGCGGCGGGATCGCCATTGAAAGTCGCCTCCACATCCGTAGCCAGCAGACCGCGAATCTCCGGAAGCGTAGAGATGAAAGCCTCCGAAATAGCCTCTGCCTCAGCGGAGATCTTTTCTTCCGGGCAAGTCACGCAAGATGTATCCGCGAAACAAAGTCCCGCATAAACCTGCTTGGATAATAAAGAATGAAGAGTCTCAACATTTACGCCCGTATGAAAACGGATCGTCTGTTTACTGATACGGGCATTCCCATAATAACCGGGGAACAGGATCGCACGGCATAGATCGATGATCTCTTTCAGCACCTCGCCCGAGGGCAGCGCCTCCTCATCCCTGTACGCATGGAACAATTGTTTATACGATGCCTCATCCGACAGCTTCTCCACCGTATCGCCCAATACGCTACTATGCCTCTGTATATCCATTATTTGCGGAATATTCTTTATAATGCGCAAAAATAGTATTTTATTTGAGAACACCTTCACGAAGAGGCATCAAAAATACAGCCAACGACTAATATTACGTTCTATAGCGCTAAATTCCACGCCAACCTTTATCAACTTACGCCCATCCGCCTGATAGGGAATCAAATAACCTTTCTCATCGATTTGCCATATGGCTTCCTCGGCGGTTCCGTTCAACTTGAACTCAAAGACGTAAATGTATTTTGGTGTTTTAACCACCGCATCCGCACGTCCTCTGGCACTTCGCACCTCCGCCTCAGTAAATTGCCCCATCAACTTAAAGACCAAATAGAAAACCACTTGATAATGACGTTCGGTCTTATCGTTCAACTCATACGGGAAATCAGCGAAGAAAGCTTGGAGACGGGAAAGGAAAGCATCTATATCCTTTGTCCGTAATTCTTGTACAAATTTACCAATATAAAAACTCTGCTCTTCCTTGGAAATGGAGGTATAGTAAGGGACTAAGAAATTAATAAAACCATATTTTACTTCTTCGTTCGGAAATTCCAATAAATAATTACGAAATTCCCGATCATAATCCTTTATCGTCAAATATCCACTCTGATAAATCAACGGAATCGGATTATTGGTGTTTACTCGATATTCAGTGAATGAAGCAGCAGGCGCCTCGATACCATCTATCAAAAGCCGTAAATCATAATTACTTTTACGGAGGAGGCTCACCAAAAAGGTCGGCGTACCCGTCTGAAACCAATAACTCTCCAACTCCAGCTTATTGAACGCATTCAGTACACTGAACGGATTAAACACTCCCACTCCATCTTGATGGAAATGATACCCATCATAATTACGTTCCATCCGCTCTACCACCTCAACAAACGACCAATTATTCTTTTTCCCGAAGGCTTCTATCTCCGGTACAAAATTCGTCGCTAACTCTTCCCGTGTTATGCCACAAAGCGTTGCGAATTGCCAGTCCATGCTAATATCGTTCAACTGGTTCAAGTCACTAAACACGCTAACTTGAGAGAACTTTGTCACCCCGGTTAGGAATACAAAGCGCAAATAGCGATCCGCACTTTTCAACACCCCATAGAACGCTTTCAACATTAGGCGATACTCCTCTTGCAATTTCTCATTATCAAATGATTGCAAAAGAGGCTTATCATACTCATCCACTAAAACGACCACCCGTTTTCCTGTCTGTTCACAAATCAAGCGTAACAAGGTAAACAAACGGTCATCAATCGTCTCATCCGCATCACTAGAACCATATATAGCCTCGTAAACAAGCAACTGCCTATCCACAAGACGAATCAGATCCTCCCCTGTATCAAATTTCTTGGCATTCAAATCCAAATGGATCACCGGATACTCAATCCAATCCTGTTCCAACCGTTCGATAGCCAATCCCTTAAACAGATCTTTTCTTCCTTTAAAATAAGCCTCAAAAGTAGAAAGCAAAAGGCTCTTTCCAAACCTACGGGGACGACTTAGGAAAAACGGTGTCTCCAACGAGGCCATCCGCCACACCCATTCCGTCTTATCCACATATACATAATTCCCTTCCCTTATCTTCTCGAAGGTCTGTATACCTATCGGCAGTTTGCGTACGATACTGTTTGTCATTATCTTTTCACTTTTGTTCCAAAGATAATTACTATTCTTGTCTTCCACAAGTTATTTACATCTCCAATCAGAAACTCGCTTTCGAGAAAACGGAGTTTCAGCCTGTCAAGAATATCATTTACAACAGGTATTTTACCACATCCAATGCTCCACTTTCATCAAGAGCCAAGGCGACCAGAAAACCATCGGAAGGGTCTACGGCAATCCTCTTTATTGAACGATCAAAATTCAATCGTTTCTTTAATTGGCCGTCCCAAGAAAGAACCAGCAATGTGGATAAATTCGAAAAATCCACAGAACCATCGTACAAGCAATACACATACCGATCCGTACCGAATATATCGATAAAGCATTTTGTCGTTCCAAGAACATCCACTTGGGTATCATTCTTCTTCAGTAAAGGCACGATAGGCTCCTTCCCATACGTAAAGCTCCTTTGATAAGTTCCCTTCAAATCGTAAAAATCAATTTGGTTGAAGAAACGCAAGGCAGCAACCACACTGTTTTGCCGCTCATTCACACAAAGATTAGGCAAATAAGCGACGTGCTTACAAGAACGATACGTTCTTGCTACTTTTGGTGGCTCCACCCAATAAATTCCCTCTTCCCGATTCGCATAACAGAAAGGACCATAAACATTTTTCTCTACGATCGGAACCGCATAAACTTCTTTCGTGGTGACATTATAATGCGTAGAGGGAACAAGTTCGGGTATTAGTATATATTTCCGATCAAAACGCAAAGAATCCGCCAGCACCTGCATCTTATTAAATGTAAGTTGGTTATCCACGATCCAGAACTCATCCTTTCCGGCGGGTTCTTTTGTATTTGACTTCATAAACTCCGGATTAGAGAAATAAGTGGCACCATATCCTTTCAACGCAAACGCATGCAGGTGCGACAAATCATCTTTGTCGAATACTTGAATGATCGTATCACACCCACGAGCCAACAACACCAAATAAGACTCGGTAAGACCAATCCCATCATAGCATACACCAGAATCCCCTTTCATTAACAAATTTCCCTCCAGCCGTTTTTCTTCTCTTTCTGCATCGGAACAAGCGAGAAGAAACAAAGCGAAGAATACAATAATCCCATACAATACTCTCATGACCTTTCTATTTTAAATAAACATAAGATCGGATTATCGTCCTGTGTACGATTCTCCGCTATCCGTCTCAAATCCTCATAATGTATCTGATTACGCAACAGCACCGTCGAACTGATCTTCCCGATAAAATAATCTTTATACACTCCGCAAATACCGTAAAAGCCTGTCAACCCCGTAGCCCTTATGAAGTTGGGGAACGCATACGAGAATGCCTCTTTCCTATCCTTGTCATAAAATCCGAAGTAAGTTACCTTATCGCACATATAGGTCGCATGCAGGATCCGTTCGGTCTCCAGCAGCCCAAAAGAATTTACATAGCCGGAGCGAAACAGATCGCCAGAGAAATCTCTCCCGCCTCTCCCTTTCTCCTTGACATACTCGATAGGAGGCATACTTTTATCTCCGAAGCGAACTTTATAAGCAGGCTCCAACATCCCGTCCTTCACTTTCCATACTTCGGGGGTAAAGGGGAAATGCGCATACCAATCCCCAGCAAAGGCATGCAACGTCTTGCTCCCATTGATCGTATGGCCGGACGTGAAATAAGCCGATCCCAACAATGCGTCTTGCTCTCCTTTCCTGTCCGTGGCTTTCAGATAGAAGTTTTCCCTTTGCGGTGTCGCAAATCCCAAAGGATAATACCAAATCCAATTCTCCTTATCCAAAGGGGCGCAGTCCACAAAATAATCAGCTACATCTTGCGTGGATATATATTGATAGGTATCCAGATCATAACGCAATAAGGCCGTCCCACCAAAATCCACCAATGTCAAGATTCGCTCTTTCTCATCCACGAAAAAGTGAGTTAGATAAAGATACTCTTTCGGCCCTTGTCCCCGCAAGCCTACACGAGTAATAAAATTTCCTTGATCACTGAATACAAAAAGCGCATTTATCTCATCACTTCTATCGAATACAAAAATACGATCGTCCACCCAGCAAACCCGGTAGAGATCTTTTAACAGCACGCTATCCTTCGTCTCCAAAGGAATGAATCTGCATTCCAAATGTTCCTGCAAGCCAACCGTACAATCGTTTCCGAAATCCACCACGTCCCACTCTTCCGATCGATTCTCGCATGCGGTCAAAATGGAAGCCACACTTATCATCACTAAATAATATAGTTTTCTCATGTTTTTCATATTAGATTCAGACCGCTAATATACGTAACTTTTTGAAATACGCCAACTGCACAAGTTTTCCTAAGCGCACAATCGGAATTCACGAGAAGTACTACTTCCTTGGCCTATGAAGTATATCTCCTAGAGCAGTTGAAGTATATATTCTACAAAAGAAGGAGTAGTACTGGGAAAAAGGCCTGTTGGGATATAACCCTAAAAACTTTCGATAATTAGAAGGGGATACAGTGTTTATTTTCCACATAGTTATTGTACATTTTTCCAAATGCATTTAAAACCTCATTATCTGTTTCCCAAAACACGTACGTGTTTTCACAAATTCTCGTACGTGTTTCCGGAAAAACACGTACATGTTTTTCCGGAAACATCATCAACTTTTTATCAATCTGATTATAAAGACATTATCAATACGTATATTTTAAATACTTACTGTATTTTTCACTATCAACAAAATACCTTATGGTTATGATTTTTGAAGCCCCAAGAAGGCTTTATTTACGAGCTTATCGACTTCCTTATACAGCCGTTGTATTTCCTTTGTATCCAATCCATTTTGCTCCCACTCCGTCTTATGAGCGTCGAATAAATCGAAAATCCGGTTCTCTACCGCACGAAGCTGTTGGATATAACCAGATTGGTCATCATTCCATAACAGTTGCCAATGCAAATACTTTTGGCCGTTACCACGATGTATGGAGTAGACATTCTTCTGTAATTGAACGGAATACCAATCTAATAGGGCTGTTTTATAGGATGCGTCGTAAGTAACTAAAGCGCTTTGCTCCTTTCCCATTTTCACCCAAAGAGGAATAGCGACAGAGGTAGGAGGATATCCCAAGGCAGTCCACATCGTTGTCAATTCCGGATTCATGCCGGATCTCACGCCTTGGATTACGATAGAGGCCGTACTTTCCAGACGAGGGATGAAATCCTGCTCCACAAACCAACCCGTACGATTGTTCGGACTTTGCTCTTTGTCCATCAAATCGATATCCAGCAAGCTATTATAAAAAGAGCGGGAAGCCTGTTGAAAGATACGCTGAGGAGTAAATCCTCCGTCCCGCATTTCCTTAAAGATCTTTTTCGCATTCTCATAACGTACATACCCTTTGCCTTCATCCGTACGCCCCTCGAAAGAGAAATTCGTATAAATCAAGTAACCTTCCGGCGCCAGATTCGGATCATTCGCATCTTTCTTATAATATCGCTCATTATTCGTCTCATAATAAGCCGCACCACCATAAGCATCGATCACTCCGAAATTAGCCTCCACACGCATCGGGCGAGGCAAGGTATCCAAGAAATGCTCGAAATCCTGCACCGTCTTACAGACTCTCAAGGCTTTTCGCATCAAGTTTCCCTCTTGATCCATCTCCTTTATATCATCGTCTTTCAAGTTATAAGAAGCCGTATTCATGATAGAGAAGCCCGTCTCATTGCTTCCGGTCCACACGGCTCCCTCCGGATCATCGCTATTTACCAGCCCCAGAAAACGATAGCCACCTTCGTCAAAATAACCGATATGGTTATACGGAGCGCCGGTATCCCGGTGTTTCCACATCAACGGACGCCCGTCGGAAGTAGCCTTTCCAGTGATTATAATGGAGGTACAAGCCTTGTCAACCACCGGAAAACAAAGACATAGAACGAATAAAAGAAGTAGTTTTTTCATATCATTTATTGATTTAATAAGATTTCTTATGAGGAGCACCAAATTCCTTACAGCTGACCTCGTCTATATCTACCGTCCAAATCTTCACGTTACGGACCGCCGGATCGCTATAACGGAAAGTCTTATCGGAATATTGCTTCATGATAATATCCAAGGCTTCCACCTTCTTGTCGAAATCCTCTTCGTAAGCGACCTTTCCCCAAGCGATCACGCTCTTCGAACGCATACGGTAGCTACAAGCTACCTCCGGGTGCTGGAAAACCAAGGCATGGTCAATACTAAACGTAATACAGACTTTCGGATTACGTTCCAATATAGAGATGCTTCGTCCATCCTGCGCCGAGTGTAAATAAATCACGCCATCCTTATAACCGAAATTCATCGGTAATACATAAGGCGTTCCATCTGTATCCGCCATGCCCACAAAGCAAACATCGCTCTGACGGATAATCGATTCGATCTGTTCCTTGTCCGTGTGTATAAGTGTCTTCATATTCCTTTGTTTGATTCTTATCAAACACAAAATTATAAAAAAAATCCTCTTATATTTGTAACGGCTTCTCTACTTTCACCGTCTAAACTAAAAAATCAAATTAGAATGACAAAAAACACAATCTTCTCCTTTTTACAGGCTTGCGAAGCCACCATGATCAAGACCGCCCAAAAATCATGGAAAGGAGCAACTATAGGAGCATTGGCTACTTTTACCTTATACCTCGTAATTATCATCCTATCTTATCTGAAAATCGGAATATCGCCGCGGATCTTAGTATCGCATTGATAACCGTGGGCATTCTATCAAGCCTGCTCGCCTTACTAAGCACATGGGGCTTTAAGATCATAAGATTATTCAATCCTTGGTTTGTCGGAATCTGTTTATCTACTTATATATTAGTCGGATTTCTTCCTTATCCGGATACTAGCCGGATGTTTATCGGATTCGAACTGCTTTGTGGTGCTTTAATAGGATACTCTGTTTACATCGGTATCAAGAAGAAAGTATCAATCACATTGATATTGATCGTATTAGGGCTAAACACATGCGTTGTTTACTTCTTGGCTAATGAAGGATTTGATCATACGACCCCGGTCTCGGAAAATTATTGGAACCAAAAAGCCCCTACATTCAACGCTCCTGATCCTACCATCGAAGGAACCTATACAGTAAAAACATTGACATATGGAAATGGGGATGATAAAAACAGGGATGAATACGCAAACTCATGCGATATAAAAACCTCCTCTGTAGATGCCACTCCCTTTTTCGACCAGACTTCCGGATTCGATAATTGGATAAGAGAAATCTTTTGGGGATTCGGCGCCTCCAATTACCCGATCAACGGACGAGTATGGTATCCTGAGGGCCAAGGCCCTTTCCCGCTGGTTATATTCGTACACGGTAACCATCTTATGCAAGAATATTCAGACCCCGGCTACGAATATATCGCCACTTTATTAGCAAGCAAAGGGTACATCGCCGCCTCGATAGACGAGAATTTCCTAAACAGCAATTGGAGTGGGGATTATAGCCATAATGAGATATTCACCAGAGCTTGGCTAATCCTAAAGCATCTGGAATGCTGGAGAGAATGGAACCAACAAGAAGACACCCCCTTTTACCAAACGGTTGATATGGATAATATAGCGCTTGTCGGACATTCCAGAGGAGGGCAAGCCGCTCCTCTAGCGACCGTGATCAACAAGCAAAAAAGATATTACAAGGATGCCAATCAGGATTTCAACTTCAATTTCTCCATCAAAGGAATCGTAGAGATCGCTCCAACCGCATTTTATAGCATGCACAAAGATAAGCCTTTGGAGCTGGAGAATATCGATTATCTACTTTTACAGGGAGGGTATGATCAAGATGTGTTTTCCATGGCAGGAAGCCGAAAATATAACAACCTTCACTTCACGGATACGAATTTCCATTTCAAGTCCGTATTATATATCTATGCGGCCAATCATGGACAATTCAGCACCGCATGGGGGCGGAAAGATATACCCTTCCCTTATTCGGCACTCCTCAATCTGACCCCTTTAATGGACGGTGAGGGTCAACGCAAGATCGCCCAAACCTATATATCCGCATTTCTCGACGCCTCATTAAAAGGCAAGAAAGAAAATCTATCGATCTTAAAAGATTACCGCCTAGCGAAAGCTATCATTCCCAAAGGATATTATTTCAACCAATACGAAGACTCCGGTTTTAAATATATAGCCGATTACGAAGAAGATCTGGATGTAACTACAGCTACATTGAAAGACTGTAGCATTCATGGGCAAAACTTAAAAACGTGGGAAGAAGATGCCTTAATACTGAAGGATGATGGGAGCACATCCCAATTAACCTCCGCTGTTTATCTGGGATGGGAGAAAAAGGATACGAATTCCCTCCAACAGGCCGAATATACGCTTCAAATAGATTCAGCGGCCTTAGCCTCTTTGGATATCAACACGGTAAAGAATCTGTTCTTCTTTATCGGGAATAACTCGGATACAATCGATGCGGTAGATTTCACGCTTGAATTAACGTTTGGCGAAACAAGCGTAAAAAAAGATTTCTCTTCATTCTATGTGCTTCCTCCGTTATTAAAACCAGAGCTAACGAAATGTAGTACTTTACTCTCGCTGGGAAAAGAGAAGGTTTCTGAGAAAGTACTACAGTATGTAGAGATTCCGTTATCCTCCTTCAATCAAGGAGATAGCCTATCCATCGACCAACTGAAGGAAATCCGCTTTATCTTCAATAAAAAGGATAAAGGGGAAATCATTTTAGATAGAATCGGAATAAATTGATCCTTATTCGAAAAAAGTCCCTTATTTCTGCAACCCTTACAGATACTCGCTCGTCTATTAAGAAAAGAACCTAAAAAATTAAAGACGATGAAGACGAGAGTATCACTTTTTATATTCTGCATACAGATGATCGCGGTTTGCGGATTCGCCGCCGACCGACGTATCGATGGAAATGGAAATCCGGAAACCCGGGAGATAAAGATTAGCGATTACGACGAGATTACGTTCGTCGGCTCCGCTGATTTCGAGTATGAACAGTCGGATAAAGCGCCTTATCTATCCGTAACGATCGATGAGAACTTATTTGATTACCTCGTGACCGAAGTAGAAGGCGGTACGTTAAAGATCTATCCGAAATCTATCAAGAAAGGTTTTAATAATAACTCCTACGACTTGAGGCCGACCGTCTACAAGATAAAATCCAACTCCAAGGAACTAAAAGAGTTGAATACGGTAGGTTCCGGCAGTTTCATTATCAGCAAACCGACGAAAGTAAACCGGATGGAGATCAATATGGCCGGTAGTGGAAACGTTGAGTTGAGAGGCCCCGTAAAAGGTTACAAGCTTGAATGTAACATGGCCGGTAGCGGAAATATCATCGCCAAGGATATACAGCTGGACAACCTATCTTGCAGCCTCGCCAGCAGCGGGGAAATCGAGGTAATAGGAACCGTAGATCGTGCCTCATTCAATGTAGCGGGAAGTGGTGAGATTAAAGCCTTTGACTGCCAAGCACGTAAAGCAGAGTGTAATATCGCCAGCAGCGGCGAGATCAGCGTATATGCCACGCAAATCTTGGATGCTAATATCGTAGGTAGTGGCGAGATCCATTATAAAGGAGATCCGGAGATCAGTAAGTCTATCATGGGTTCCGGCTCGATCAACAAAGTCAAATAAACATTTAATACATACGAACGATGAAAACAAAATTAGTAGCGGTAATAGCCCTCATCTTTTGTGCCTTCATGGCAGAGGCTAGTAAAGTAGAAGGAAATGGGAATATAATTACGAAAGAGATATCGGTAGATAACTATAGCGAGATCGAACTGGGTGGAAATATAGAATATTCCGGCAATAATTTTTGGGGAAATAGAAGCAACAAGAAATTCCCGGTATTCAAATATACGCATGGACGAAGCGCTTCCTTGAAAATTACGATCGACGAGAATCTATTCCCACTCCTCTCGATCAAATCCAATAACGGACGGTTAGCTATCCGCATACAAGACGGGACCCGTATCAAACCGACCCAGTATGTAATCGAAGGAAGCTCGAAGACTCTGAAATACTTAAAGACTTCCGGCCCGATGGATTTTGAGGCGCAGAACGCTTTTTCCGAGGATCAACTGGAAATCAAGATTTCCGGCTCCAGCGACGTAAAGTTCCCACATAACGTGAAATTACGATTAGGTGAGTTCTCGGTATCCGGCTCCGGCGATCTGGTTTTTGAAGATTTGGACTGCAAGAATCTTACCAGCAAGGTTTCAGGCTCCGGAGACATCACCTTGAAAGGTAAGGCGGACGAGGCCCGCTATTCCGTATCGGGCAGTGGAGATATAAAAGCATACGACTTATCTGTCAATGATTTGAGTTGCTCGGTAAGCGGTAGCGGAGATGCCCGTGTTTATGCCAAAGATAACATGAACCTATCGGTTTCGGGCAGTGGAGACATCCGCTATAAAGGCCCGGCGAACGTGAATAAATCAAAGTCCGGCTCTGGATCCATTCAAGGCGCAAATTGATCGAACACACACATTTTTTTCAATACACACATTATCAAATTTAAAAAAGCTACTAGATGTGATATCCGGTAGCTTTTTCTTGCTATTTTTGTAACCAACTCTTTATTTATAGAGTCTAAATTAAAAAGTAGAATCACAAAAACGATACTTATGAAAACAAAGGCTATCTTATTAATGGTATTTTTCCTAGGATGGGTCACTACCGGTTGGGCCGCAGATCATGTAAAAGGCGATGGTAAATTGACCTCGAAAAAGATTTCTGTCGCCGATTATAACGAGATTAAGGTGGATGGCGTAATTGATTTCAATTACGAGCAATCCGATGATCCTTCCACCGTGGAGGTTACCGTAGACCAGAATCTTCATCCCTATGTCAATATCGAGGTGAAGGATCGTGTCTTAACCATCGCTTTCAAAGGAGCGAAGGTAGATCATTTCACGAAGTTTATCGTAAAGACGAATTCTAAATGGCTTGCCGCCGCAAAAGTTTCCGGGAATGCCAACTTCATGGTAAACAGTCCGCTTACCGGAGACGAGACCGTTATTAAGGCGAACGCCAATAGCTTGGTGCAACTGAAAGAGACAGTTACGGTCGGTAAACTGGATTTAAATGTATCCGGTAGCGCAAATATGGTTGTCAATCATCTGGAAGCCGACAAGATCGAATGTGATATCGATGGCTCCGGCTCTATAACGATCAAGAAAGGTAACGCGAAAGAAGGAGACTACAGTATCGTCAGCAGTGGTGATATACACGCTTTTGGGTTAGCGGTTCCTCAGCTAAGTTGCAAAGTAACAGGCAATGGCTTAGCGGAAGTACATGCTACCGATAATTTAAAGGCCAACGTAGTCGGTAAAGGAAATATCCGTTATAAAGGCCCGACAGCAGTTCAACAGAGAATAATCGGTAAAGGTACCGTAGAAGAAGTAAAAGAATGAAAACAAGAATTATATACCTATGTCTGCTGGTGATCCTCTCTACGACAGGCTGTATCCCTACACAAACCATAAAAGGAGACGGCAATATCACCACGGAAAACATCCCGGTTTCCGAGTATGACTGTCTTGAGTTAGAGGGAGGAGGCATGGTCGTGAATTACACGCAATCCGACGCTCCTGAAGGTTTGGAAATAAAGACAGACCGGAATATCTTCGAGAAATATGAGTTTAATGTAGAGAACCATAAGCTTAAGATCCGTCCGAAAAAAGAATTCAGGAAACATACGAATTTCCGTCCGACCGAGTTCATGGTTACGGCCAACTCCCGCAATCTAAAGAAACTAGCGGCGGCAGGCAGTACCCATGTAAATATAAATTCCCCTCTACAAGCCGAGGAGTTCGAGGCAGGATTAGCCGGTAGCGGGATTATCCAATTCCACGACACGGCCTCTTTTACAAACCTAAAGATAGAGATCGCCGGTAGCGGAGATTTCGTTGGCCATAAAGTGTATTGTGAGGAATTAAACGGGGATATGGCCGGGTCTAACACGATCGTTCTAGGGGGAACCGTAGGCATAGCTGAATTCTCGATCGCCGGTAGCGGTACAGTACGTGCTTTCGATTGTACCATGGATGAGCTTGAGTGCAAGATTGCCGGTAGTGGAGACATAGAAGCCTCTGTCGTAAACAAAATCAAGGCAGAGATAGCCGGTAGCGGTTCCGTAAAATACAAAGGAGATCCCCAAGATATCCAAAAAAAGGTAATGGGCTCCGGTAAGATCGAGAAGGTGGAGTGATTCTTACAACCACCCCTCCTTTTTATACCATTCGATACTTTCTTCCAAGCCTTTACGTAAAGGATAGGCCGGGATAAAACCTAAATCATCTTGAAGAGGCGTGACATCGCAAATCCAGTTACGCTGCTTCAAGATGATGTATTTATCACTATTTAGCGTCATACTTTTCTTCAACAACTTACCGATCCATTCTGAACAGTGGCAAGCGATACGCACCAATCCCAGCGGTATACGGGCATGCAATACCCGCTTCTTTCCTAAGATATCTTGTATCATACGGGCAAAAGACTCATCCGTGTAGACATCTCCGTCGGCTACAAAATAATGCCGGTTCTCTATCTCCTCTTTCTCAAGGGAAAGGAAGGCCACGGTCGCTAAATCTTTTACATAGATAAACGTGATTCGTTGGGGAATAGCGCCTACGGCGAAATCGAGTCCCGACTTTACGCTTTGTATTTCCATGAAATAATCCTTCTCACCCGGCCCGTATACTCCTGTAGGCCGCAAGATCACGTAAGGAAAATAGGTTTGTTTACGGATGTAGTTCTCCGCCTCTAGCTTACTTTGGCCATAAGCCGTGTCCGGCCGCTGCGGATCGTCCAAGCGTATCGGGCGGAAAGTCTTCTCGTCGCCTCGCCCATAGCTGCTTAGGCTGCTCATCAAGAGGAATTTCTTCGGTTTGCAACCGGCGGCGGCTAAAGCCTCGATAAATCGATGCGTATTCTCGGCGTTCACACGGAAAAAGTTTCGCTTATCCAATGTCTTCGTCAACCCGGCGTTATGGATCACATAATCCCATGCCCCATACTCACGGGCAAAGTCTGAGAGTTGAGCCGTAAGCGCTTCCTGATCGCCATATTTCAAGTCGATGAAATGAATCCGCTTATCTTGCAGATGCGCTTTACTGCTACCTGCACGGATACCCGCCCACGTCTCATAGCCACGGCGAAGCGCCTCCTCTACCAAGAAACCGCCGATAAAACCACTCGCTCCGGTTATCAATATCTTTCTGTCCTTCATTTTTCTTTCATATAAAATGTATAATAATACCACAACAACCCGATCCAATTCAAGAACAGGATCGTCAGCATCCAAAGAATCTTTTGTTTCTTACTGATGAAAGGGTTTTGCGATACGGCCTTACATCCGAACAGGATTACGGCAATACCTACGATATAACCGATCTCCGGCAAGCTTATCCAGCAAATGATTTGTGGTATCATAAAAATAGAGTTATTCGTGAAAAAGAATTATTCGTGTTGGTGTTTCTTCAAGACTCGGTGCGGCAAGTCACCATGCCCCACCAACTCGATCGGACAAGCGTATTTCTCGCCTAACCATTCCTCGGAGACATTCGCTCCCGGGTGATAATGCAAAGTCTCGTTTACACAAGCGATATTTTTCACCATCGTCAGAACCGTACCGATATCATGGGAAACCAAGATGATAGCGCTCTCTTTATTGATCTCTTCCAAGAGCTGATAAAAACGAGACTCGAATCGTTTATCCACATACGAATTAGGCTCATCCAAGATCAATACCTGCGGACGGGAGACAATAGAACGCCCCAATAAGACCCGCTGCAACTGGCCGCCGGAAAGCTCACCGATGGCCCTGCCCGCCAACTCCTCCAATCCCATCTGTACGATCACCTCGTCTACACGCTCTCTCTGGGATCTATTGAATGGACGGAACAAGGGTTTCTCTGCGGATAAACCGGAAGAGATCACTTCCCGTACCGAGATCGGAAACTTCTTATCGATCTGGCTCATTTGGGGTAGATAACCGATCTTCAAAGAAGGAACCTCTACATTTTCATCGTAAAAACGAATCGTTCCGGAAATAGGAGGCAATAGACCTAATATCACCTTTAAAAGCGTCGTTTTTCCGCCGCCATTCGGTCCGATAATTCCCAAGAAATCATTTTTCCACACATCCAGCGTTACGTTACGTAAGGCGATCTTATTACCGTATCCGGCGGTAACCTCTCTCAACTCAATCAGCTTGTCCATCGGCTAACGATTTTGCGATATGAATCATTTCCTTACTCCAATCGTAATCCAGCGGATTGATCGGGATCAGACGGCAACCTGTTTCTTTCGCGATCAACTCGGCGTTCTTCTGGTCAAACTCCCGTTGGATAAACACGACTTTCGCATTATGTTCCCGTGCGGTCTCGACCAGTTCCTTTAATTGTGCGGGAGACGGTTCTTTTCCATCCATCTCGATGCAAAGCTGGGTCAAGCCATATTCGTTGGCCAAATAGGTCAAGGCCGGATGGTAAATAATAAATATCTTATTGTCAAGAGAATGTAACAAACCGGAAACGGTCTTTTCCGTTTCTCCGATTTCTTTCGTCAGTTGTTCATAATTCGCTTGGTAATATTCCTTATTCTCCGGGTCCAAAGACACAAAGGCATCCAAAGTGTTCTTGGCGATCACCTTCGCTCCAGAGATAGAGCTCCACGTATGCGGATCGACGCCTCCGGGATGATGATGGTGGTGGTGATCATGTTCCTCTTCTTCCTCGGGGCTTTTAAGTAAATCAATTCCTTCGGACAGGTCAAAAACCTTGAGTCCCGGATTATTATTCCGGATATTATCCATCCAAGCCTGTTCGAACCCGATCGATCCGATCCTTAAATAGCCTTGGCTTCTACCCACCTGCACCATTTGCTGCGGTGTAGGATCATACGTCTCCGGACTTTGCCCTGCCGGAACCACACAATTAATCTTAAATTTATCTCCGGCTATCTTCTCCGCGAAATACCGTTGCGGCTCAATCGTCACGGAAACGATCCTCTCATCTGTCCGCTTATCGCCGCAGGCCATAAGTATCAAAACGAAAAGAGCCGATATCAATACTTTAAATTCTTTCATACCACATATATATTTTCGCAAAGGTAACGAATATCGGGTAATAAGGCAGCAAGGAGACGATTCAAAGTTATCAGGAACTAGCTTGACAACTTCCCCGGACAAGGCATTTGCGTAAACTATGTTTTACGAACATATAGCCATCGGTAAATGAATAGGAACAGTTAAACCGGTCCAGAAAAGCCGGGATTTGGACGACATCAGTTTCTTTATGATACGTACAGATCGCGAAATCCAAGTGATCCGCTTTCGCGAATAATTCCATACAGCCCTGTAAAGCCATACATTCCGCACCTTCTATATCCATTTTTAAGAAGATATCTTTTCGAGACTTGTCTTTCAAGAAATTATCCAAAGCAGCATTAACGTCATCGTCATGATCGCTGATATATTTCTTTACGATCATCGTTTTCTCTTTCCACGGCTCAAAAGTAGCCTGAAGCGCCTCGATCCATTTATCCTCATATTCAAAAAGATAAACAAAACGAGTAACCTCGATGGTATCCAGAGCGGTAAATCCCTCAGCGGAACCAATATCCAAGAGTGTCTTTCCCCTAAACTCCTCCACGGAATCCGCATAATGATGGGGATGCCTCACGTCTTGCTCGATCAACAAAGCCCGATAGCATTTCTCGATCTTAGATGTGCTATACTCTCTCGGAAAATATAATCGTTTACTTCCCCGGTGCATCACATAAGGCAATTCTTTCTCCTTATCCCACAGAACGGCAATCGACATCTCCAGATATTCCGCAGCGAAATCATAAGGATAACGTGTATATCCTCTTTTTCGAAAATAATCATAATACGCTAATTTAGGAGAAGAGGGCTCAAACACCTTGGTATAGTAAAAAGGTAACGTCCCATATAATATGCTTTTCAACTTCATCATCGAACCGGTAAACATTTCATCTAGTTTTTAATAGGGCGTAATATACGAGAAATATCTTAATATACATAACAAATCCCCGTATTACAACCGATAAGTAATAATACGGGGATTTATAGGGAAAAAATAGGCTACTCTATTTTTACTCGGCCAGCCATTTATTCATCTGTGTAAGGATCCGCTCCTTCATATCCTCCGGCATATTGCCGATACGGGCACGATGGCTACCTCGGGGCTGGATATAGATTTGCTCGTTCTTCTTGCCTTTGAAAGCGGGAACCATGGCTGCGCTCCACGGGTCGATCTCGCCATAGATGAAGATCATTTTCGGATCGTTGTCTTTCAAGAAGTTATAGATCTTATGGTACAGAGCCGGACGGAAGTCTACTTTATCGACCAGTTCCCCGGGAAGCATGATACGGTTCAAGTATCCGTGGGCACTATCGATCGTAAGGTATTTCTTGAAAGGTTTTACGTCATAGCCATAATAACCGAGCTCACGGGCGGCTTGTACGAAGAAAGAGATATTCGGCTGGTTCTCGGCGAAATAATCAGGACCGCTGATTTCCATCAAATGATCGAAGAGCGCCTGATCGTCGGCAGACTTGGAAGGGATCGTACTTACCGAAGTTCCCCACTGCCAAAGAGCGAATGAATATTCCAGTACGCAATAATCCAATACCTCGGGCATCGGGATACGGAATGTCAAGTTCTTATTCTTACAATAGCTCTCCAATAAAGGGAGCATATCGGACTTACGTTTCAAGACTTCCAATTGAAAATCTTGTATCTTCTTGCGTTCCGCTTTCGTACCTACCTTACGTAAGAAAGGTTCGTGGCGGCCATCCTCTACACCTTTACATAACGGACCGACATAAGGAACGGAGAAATCCACGTCGTCCGGGAAAAAGGCACGGTAAAGCATTGTAGTCTGTCCCCCCTTACTGATACCGGTACTGATCCATTTTTCCGGATAGATCTGCTTGAATGTATTGCGGACGTTATGTAAATCGTACGCAGAGTTCTCGGCGGTCAGATAATCCCAGTTTTTAGGTTCCGGCGTCGACTCCAAGAAATAACGATACTCCACAAACACTAAGTTCGCATTCAATAGTTTAGATAGTTCTTCCTGATATTTCGGATTGAGCGCATAAGCCGCTCCATATCCTTCGGTCACGATAATGGTAGGACGATCATAACCTACATGGCCTACGATAACCCGTTGCGTAAATGTTCCGGCGGCGGGGTCTTTCGGATCGACCTGCTGAGTAATACGTACTACATATTTCTCCGGATAATAATCGGATTGAAGTTTTTCAATGCCACTAATTCCTTTTAGGGCGGCAAGCTTCTCTTGTAAATCTCCGGGAGCGGCCATTACCGTCATCACCGACAGGAAGAAAAGAAGCAAGAAGTTAAATGTTCTTCTCATGGTAATTTAGTCTTTTAGATATTGTATTGTTCGTAATAATCCCTCATATTTGGCGCGTTTCACCGCCGAATGCGCAAAGATACGATTATAATCCTCACGGCTCAATGCCTTGAGGTCGTCTTTTTTAAGAGAGAGCAAAGAAGGGGTGGGATGAAAGGCTGCTACTGCCGTAGGCATAGCGAAGCGGTTCCAAGGACAAACGGCTTGGCAGGTGTCGCATCCATAGACGCAGTTACCTAAAAGGACGGCTTGCTCTACAGGGATTTCTCCACGATGCTCGATCGTAAGATAAGAGATACATTTACGGGCATTCAAACGTTTCGGCCCTTCCAAGGCTCCGGTAGGACAAGCGTTCAAACAGCGGATGCAGGAACCGCAGTGATTCTTTTTGGGGGAATCATAGGTATCGACTACCAAAGTTGTCACGATCTCCCCAAGGAAAAAGAAAGAGCCTTTGCCCGGGATGATTAGATTCGTATTCTTTCCGATCCATCCTAAACCGGCTTTCCAAGCCCAATAACGTTCTAACAGAGGGGCGGAGTCCGTGAATACACGGGCCTCATTGTTGGAGGGATGATGCTCGGTTATCGCTTTCCATAATTGGCGAAGTTTATCCTTTACGACCCCGTGATAATCTTCTCCGTACGCATAATACGAGATATAAGGTTCCGCCGGATTCCGGAGAACTTTCGGATAATAATTCAAGGCTACTGAGATAACTGATTTGGCACCTTCCACCAAGCCATCCGGATTGAGACGAATTTCCCGATGATTCTCCATGTATTTCATTCCAGCATGGTAGCCTTCCGCGATCCATTGGTCAAAATAAGCCTCCTCGCTCCCGGCCTTCGCTACTTCAGCGATACCGCAAGCGGAAAAGCCTAATTCCATAGCTTTATCTTTTATAAACTGGGAGATACCCATTATTCAAAAACTTTAAACTCGTAGCCTTCCTTTAAGAGCCATTCGACAGCCCGGGGCATTGCCTCACGCATATTACGCTCGGCTTTCAAGGAATCGTGGAAGACGATAACGGAACCATTACGGGTATAGTTCTTTACCACGTTGAAGACACCGTTCGGAGTCATATGAGGGCTATAGTCACGGGTGACCACGTCCCACATCACGATATGATAATGGCGGCGAAGCCATACTACCTGCGGAAAACGCATATGCCCATGAGGAGGCCGGAATAAATTGCCGGGAATATATTCGGCTGCCTTCTCCACATTCGCCAAATAATTCTTCGTCCAGAACTTGATACCTTGGATATGGTTGAACGTATGGTTACCGACACGGTGCCCACGATCTATCACCATCTGGAAGACCTCGGGATGCTTACGTACATTATCCCCTACCATAAAAAAGGTAGCCTTGATCCCATACGTATCCAATATATCTAAAACCCAAGGGGTAACCTCGGGAATCGGGCCGTCGTCGAAGGTGAGATACACACACTTCTTCTCTGCCGGTATTCGCCAAGTTACCCCCGGGAACAGTGCCCTGTAAAACCAAGGCGGTTGTTCTATAAACATACTTTGTTAGTCTTTTGCCACTGATCCGTACGCCATACGGTAATTATCAAATTCCTCTTGATAAGGCTTAGCGAACTCCGGATTGTATTGTTTGCTCACACGCAATACCTCTTGGAGAACCGCCAAGTTATGACCTAAATCACTCTCGACAGATGATAATTGCCCCGGACGCAAACGGAAATACCAGTTTATACTGCGCAACGCATTGTCCGCTATACCTTTATAAACCATCTCCGCCTTCTCCTTCTGGCCCAACTCGTAATACAGCTCACCTAAAGAAAGAGCGCTATAATCCAACGGAACATTCTCGGGAGGCAATACTTCCATCGCCTTATCCAATACGTTCAGTGCTTTCTCATTCTTGCCCTCAGCGACCAAAGCGGCAGCCAGCTTGCTGAACAATGCGATACGATAGCTCTTGCACATCCGCATTACATTCTCATCCAAGTACACACCCGGCGTATTGACACCACCCCATTTGAACTTATTCATCACGTTGTCATACATCTTCTCCGTATTGATCGAACGAACAGTTCCCTGTGTCTCCATCGGAACGATCTGATAAGCCATACCGGTCTGCTGGAAGTACGGATCCAATTTCACGAACTGATCCGGGCTTACGGTAATCGCGTAATAGATCGGACGGTTCCAGTCATTCGTCTGCAACATATCCAAGATAATCAACTCTTGCTTACCCAAGACATCCTTGCCTTTCAAGTCAATCTTCATCTCTTTCTGCAAATACGGCAAGTTAGCGGTATCGATCACGCCGGCAGCCATAACCGCAGCGGAATCTACCCCCATCGTCAATGTCTGCGCAGGAATATAATCTAATTCTTGATTGATACCCGGGATCTTCTTAAACTTCGGATCGTTACTACGAACGAAATCAAGAGCGGTCTTCAGATCAATCGATTTATCCGTCATCGGGAATACATAAGCGGCATCACGAGTACCTTGCACATAATCCTCCGGTTGCCAAGAGATTGGAAGCGGATCGGATTCGTACGCTTGCTTCTTCATTTGGTTGATATACCAGTCGGTTTGCAAATAGCTCGTATTACATACACGTACATCCGTACGGATACCTTCCACCTCCTGTGCGTACCACAACGGGAACGTGTCATTATCACCATTCGTAAATATGACAGCGTTCGGCTCGCAAGATTCCAAATAGTTCGCACCGAAATCACGGCAAACATAACGGTTCGAGCGATCATGGTCGTCCCAGTTCTGCGCACCCATCTGGATAGGAACCAACAAGCAGAGTACCGTAGCGACAGAACCCGCTATCACCGGAGATAACTTGCCATACTTCTGCAATCCTTTCGCCAAGGCCGCCACACCGAAACCGATCCATATACAGAACGCATAGAATGATCCGGCATACGCATAGTCTCGCTCACGAGGTTGATACGGCGTCTGGTTCAAGTAAAGCACGATCGCGATACCCGTCATAAAAAACAAGAAGAACGTGATCCAGAATCCCTGAATGCCCTTCTTTCCGGCATAAGCTTGGAATAGAAGCCCCAAGATACCCAACAGAAGCGGTAACATATAATATACGTTATGCCCCTTATTGTTGACGATATCGAACGGCATATCCTCTTGCGGGCCCACTAAAGCCTCATCAATAAACGGAATACCGGTTATCCAGTTACCATTCGAAACCTCACCGTTACCTTGTATATCGTTCTGCCGTCCGGAGAAGTTCCACATGAAATAACGCCAATACATGAAATTCAGCTGATAAGCGAAGAAATAACGCAAATTCTCGGCAAACGTAGGTTTCATCACAGTCACCATCTCACCGCAACGGTTGAACTTCACCGGTGTACCTTTCACTTGTGCCCACTCCTTATAAGCAGCCACATGACGTCCGTCGCTACTATACATACGGGGGAAAAGCATACTCAACTCATCCACGTATTCGTATTCCGTATCGTAACGAGAGATATAATAATGATCCTTCTCGTTTTTATCTTTCTTAATGACACGGCTCCAAGTCGGCTCACCCTCTTTCGATACAGGTACGCAAGTGCCGCCTTGGTTCTCACGCTTCACCTCGGATACATAGGTCTGACCGTAGATCAACGGAGTCTTACCGTATTGCTCGCGAGCCAAATAGGTACGCAAGGTAAAGATATCTTGCGGAGCGTTTTGGTTCATAGGCGTATCGGCTGTCGCACGGATCAATGTCAAGGCATAGGATGAATAACCCACTACAATTACCATCAAGCAGACCAAGATCGTATTCAGCATCTTGATATTTACCTTCTTGCTCATGAACAAATAAGCCGTCAAGGCCGCCGTGAGGATCACGGCGATCACGTAACCGCTACCGATAAACGGAATACCCAACAATACGATCGAGAGGATAAAGGATATCTTCATCCGCACCGGATGGATCTCGTCTTGCATCGTCTCCCAGATCGCCCAGATCAAGGAAGCCGCCAAGATAATTACGAACGCATATACACCCGAGTTATACGGCATACCGAACGTATTGACAAACAACAGCTCGAAATAACCGCAAACCTCAACCAAGCCTTGTACGACACCATACATCATCAAGCCCACGATAGCGAACGACACCAATAAAGCGATCAGCGTACCCTTCATCGTTGGATTCGGGAATTTCTTATAATAATATACCAGCACGATAGCCGGGATACACAATAAGTTCAGCAAATGGACACCGATACTCAGACCCATCAAATAAGCGATCAGCACGATCCAACGATCGGCATGCGGACGATCGGCGGCTTCTTCCCATTTCAGGATCAACCAGAATACCACGGCGGTAAACAAGGAAGAATAAGCATATACCTCGCCCTCCACGGCGCTAAACCAGAATGTATCGCTAAACGTATAAGCCAAAGAACCTACCAAACCGCAACCCATGATCGTAATCATTTGTCCCAGAGACATCGTTTTATCGTCTTCCACGATAATCTTACGAGCCAAATGAGTAATACTCCAGAAAAGGAATAAGATCGTCAGGCCGCTAAAGAGGGCGGACATCGTATTGACCATCACCGCCACCTTGGAAGGGTCCGAGGCGAACTGCGTAAATAAATTGGCTGTTAACATGAAGAAAGGAGCTCCGGGCGGATGACCTACTTCCAATTTGTATGCCGAAGAGATAAACTCACCACAATCCCAGAAACTGGCGGTGGGTTCCATTGTCATCAGATAAACGGTAGAAGCGATCAAAAAAACGACCCACCCCAACACGTTGTTGATTAGTTTGTACTTTCCCATACTTTGTATAAGTGTGATAATTAATTGTTTCTACTTGCATACCCACACGGGCAGTCGGCCGCAAAGGTAATCATTTACGTTTAATACCTAACGTTCCATTCCCCTATAAATTATATAGAATAGATTAGAATTATATTAAACAAACCTTATCACTCAAGTGTTAATAGAATAGTTGAGTATCAAACAGCCCCCCGTCTGTTTCATCTTGATAGAAAGGAGTATTCCGTATCGGATACTCCTTTTTTCACCATAAGGGGCTCTTTCTATGATTTTTTGCTAGTTTTGTGATCTAGATTCACTATCAATGAAACAAATATGATAAAAAGACATTCTATCTTAACGGCAATCCTGCTTTGTTTCGTCGCTTTCACACAAGTGATGGCACAAGAGATGCAGGAACCCGAACCGCTTCCGATCGATCCTAAGGTTCGATACGGGAAATTGAGTAACGGATTGACCTACTACATCCGTCACAACGATCAGCCCAAAGACCGGGCAGACTTTTACATCGCCCAAAACGTAGGCTCCATCTTAGAGGAAGAGAATCAACGAGGTTTGGCTCACTTCTTGGAACATATGGCTTTCGACGGCAGTAGGAACTTCCCGAATAACGGGATGGACGAATATATCGAGAGTGTAGGTATGCGCAGCGGGGAAAACTTCAACGCCTATACCTCCTTTGATGAGACCGTCTACATGATTACCAACGCCCCTGTCAACAAAAGCGGCGTGGTTGATTCTTGCTTATTGATCCTTCACGATTGGTCCGGGTTCCTAGCCTTGACCGACTCGGCTATCCAGAAAGAGCGTGGGGTCATCCGTGAGGAATGGCGTACCCGACAGGATGCCCAGACTCGTCTATGGGAGCAGCAACTACCCAAGATGTACCCGGGAAGCCGTTACGCGAACCGGATGCCGATCGGTTCGATCGACGTGATCGAGAACTTCAAGCCGGACGAGTTGCGGGCTTACTACAAAAAATGGTATCGTCCGGACTTGCAAGCGATTATCATCGTGGGAGACGTAAATGTAGATCAAGTGGAGGCAACGATCAAAAAGATGTTCGCCGATGTCCCTGCCCCGGTCAACCCGGCAAAACGGGAACAAGTATCGGTTCCCGACAATGATCTACCTCTGATCTCGATCGCCAAAGACAAGGAGGCATCCAATACGATCCTTTATATCTTCTATAAACACGATAAATTGCCCAACGACTTGAATCGTACGATTGCCGGATTGGTAAAGGACTATATCCAGCAAATATGTGCGTCAATCATGGACGAGCGTTTCGATGACATCTTGCATCAAGCGAATCCTCCGTTTATCTATGCGGAAGCCTACGACGATGATAATTTCATGATCGCGAAGAGCAAGGGAGCATGGACCGTAGCCGCTCTTGCCAAGGAAGGCGAGATCGATTCCACACTGACCACGCTAGTCAAAGAGACTCAACGGGTAAAACAATATGGCTTTACGCCATCCGAGTATGAACGGGCACGCATCAACGTGTTGAAACAATACGAGTCCGCTTACAACGAGCGGAATAACCAAAAGAACGACGCTTATGTCCGTGAATACGTGAACCATTTCACCAACGGCGGTTATATCCCGGGCATTGAGATGGAATACACGCTATTGAACCAGATCGCCCAGAATATCCCGGTAGAGCAAGTCAACCAATATATCCAAGATATGATCGGAGAGGATAATATCGTGATCGGGTTAACCGGACCGGATAAAGAAGGTATAAAATACCCGACCGAGGAGAACCTGCTCCGTACGTTCCTCAAAGCACGACAGATGCCGGTAGAGCCTTATAAGGAAACTGTCTCCAACGAGCCTTTAGTCCCGACCTTGCCGACCCCGGGCCGGATCACGGAGACAAAGACCGGTCAGCGCTTCGGAGCGACAGTATTTACCTTAAGCAATGGTATCAAGGTGGTATTAAAGCCTACCGAATTCAAGAAAGACGAGATCATCATGACCGCTACCAGCCCGGGAGGAAGCACTTTATTCGGCACGAAGGATATTGATAACTTAAAAGTTTTCAATGACGTGATCGAGATCGGTGGATTGGGCAATTTCTCCGCCACGGATCTAAGTAAGCGTCTGGCCGGAAAGAAGGTATCTTGCGCCCTATCGCTCAGTCAAGATAGTGAGAACGTGAACGGAATGGCCGCTCCTTCCGATTTGCGAACCTTATTCGAGTTAATTTACCTTAGCTTCACGGCTCCCCGCATGGACGAGGAGGCCTACGCATCTTTCGAGACACGGACAAAAGCGCAATTGCAGAATATGGAGTTAAATCCGATGGTCGCTTTCAGCGACTCTTTGTCTAAAGCGGTTTACGGAGATAATCCTCGTGCGTCACGTCTTCGTCCACAAGATTTCGAACATATCAGTTATCCTCGTATCATGGAGATGCGCAAGGAACGCTTCTCGGATGCTTCCGGTTTCGTATTCACGTTTGTAGGTAATATCCAGATTGATAGTATCCGTCCGTATATAGAGCAGTATTTAGCGACATTGCCATCTCAAGGAAAAATTGAGAAGGGAAATCCGGCGGAGGTTCCATCGATGCGTAAGGGAGACTATATGAATCGATTCAACCGCTCCATGGAAATCCCGAAAGTAACGGTAGCCAACCTCTATACCGGACAGATGGAGTACAATCTGGAGAATATCATCACCGCTACAGCATTGAAACAAGTTATGGACTTGGTATATTACGAGAAGGTACGCGAGAAAGAAGGAGGAACGTATGGTGTCGGTGTATCCGCTAGAATCTCACCTTTCCCGGAAGGAAGAACGACATTACAGATATTCTTCGATACGGACCCGGCTAAGTGGGAGCAGATGAACACGATTGTCCGCAATGAGTTGAAACGGCTTTCCGAGGTAGGCCCTCGTCAAGAAGATTTCAAGAAAACACAGGATAACCTGCTGAAACGTCATGCGGAAGTCTTGCAGGAGAACAGCTATTGGTTGAACGTATTGGATGATTATTATTATAAAGGATTTGATACCGATACGGATTATGAGTCGATTGTTAAGGCGCTGACTCCCGAGAAGATAAAGGCATTCGCCCAAAAGCTTTTGGGACAGGCTAACCGGGTAGAAGTTATCATGCAACCCTAGTTACTATTTTGAGGGGATGAGACGGGGCGTGCCCCGTCTCTACTTTGATTTCTTTAGTTTAAAATGATCGAATCCTTCCCCATAAACCCCGATTACGGCGCTTTGGGATACAAAGGCGGTCGGATCAATATCATTAATGATACGGAAAATCGTAGTGGATTGCCGTTTTTTAGCGAGCACGAACATCATCTTCTGTTCTTGCCCCGTATATAACCCGGTAGCATCGATCACCGTAACCCCTCGGTGCAACGCATTAATCTCCTTACCAATCTCTTGATACTTCTTCGAGATGATAAAGAATTGCACGGACTGGCGGGCACTGTTCACGATCTGATCCAGCACGAAACTACAAACATATAACGTTACGAAACCATATACCACTTTCTCCCAATCCTTTAGCACGAAATAACTGGAGGTGATAATAATCATATCGCAGATCATCATGACCCGTCCCAGCGTTATATCCCGGTATTTATTGATGATAGCGGCAATAATATCCGTTCCACCCGTACTACCGTTCGAGGAGAAAGCGATACCGATACCACTTCCGCAGAAAGAGGCTCCCAGCACACATGCCATAAACGGTTGGTCTTGTAATAAATGCATATCGGCCGTCAACTTCTGGATCAGCGACAGGAAGAAAGTAAGCGTAAACACGGCGAAGATCGTCTTGATACTGAACTTAAAACCTAATATTTTCAAGGCCAGCATCAGCAAGACGGCATTAATGAGGAAGTAAGTGTACTGAACGGGAAATCCCGTAGCCCAGAAAACAATGGAAGCGATACCCGGCACTCCACCTGTCGTAATGTCATTCGGCAAAAGGAAAACGGTCCATCCGATACCGTAAAGGATCATCCCAAGAGCGATCATTAAATAGTCCCGTGTCTCCCGAAGCAGGACTTGTCTGGATAAGGAAGAAATTGATAAAGTAGATTTCATCTCATTTGTTTATTTTTAGCGGGCGCAAAGGTAATGAAAGTTATTGATAGGAAATGCTTCACCTTATATTTAGCCGGAAATATAATGGTTCACTTTCCCCTATTTACAGAGACGTAAGCAAAAGCCAAGGAATGTTAACTATTTATTAGTAATAACCCCTTTTATATAACATCACCTTTATTTAGAAAAGCTCTATAAACGAGAACATGAAGGAGAAAGCAGGCATTTATACGCCTTTTCCACGCAAAAAGACCCGTTTTTCGATAAGAATACCCTCGTTAGATTACACATATAGTCCCGTTCACCCACGCCTGTACAGGCGTAAACCCACACATATAGTCACGATAGGCTACACATATGGTCATAATGGGCGATATGACTACCTTATAATGGGCATTGTTGTCCCCTAACGACTGGGCCATAAGGCATAAGATATGAGATAGGATGAATTAATTTCGCTAGAATAAAAGGCCGTTTTCCAACAAGTCACTAGCGGATAGACGATTGCTGTTTTTTTCTTTCGTTTTTAGGAGCGAGACGTACTTTGGCCCGAAATAATCGATTCTCAAGGACTTTAGTTTACAAATTGTCACATTGATATTCTAACCGGAACACGCATAAGCCCTTTCATCCAATTGTAGAGACGGGGCGTGCCCCGTCTCAACCCAACAAAATGGCAACTTAAAGATACTATCAGTCGGTGCTGAGACGGGGCACGCCCCGTCTCTACAACCAAGTATGTATGAGCTGCAAATATGTATTACAATCTCACATTCTCCATTTCCTCACACTTCTCTTCCCGCAAGCGTTGAATATCCTTAAGCTGGCAGTCGAAAAACATGAGCAAGTCATTGATGAGCCGTCCGTTCTGGGATAAAAGCAAAACCCCATCCATCAATTGCGTTGACAGGTAGCGAACTTTCATATTACTTACATGTTGATCGGGACGCTGCAGATAAACGGCCATACATCTGTACAAAATTGGTGCTATTTGTATCCACGGCAGTTTTAGACCTACCAATAGATTTTTCACGCTTTGCAACTGATGGTTCAGATAATCGAAATCATCCGCATCTCTCTCAAAACAGAAAGCTTCTTTCAAGCGTCGTGCCTCTTCCTTAAAAAATACATCACTCAACATTTCCATGTTCGAAACCGGAGCGTCTTGCTCTGAACCGACAGGTTCAGTTACGGAATAGATCTTTTCCTCTTCCATAATATATTAGTTGTAAGCAGGCGGAAAAAAGAACGGTCCCGCCTGACCCGTTGATCAACACTTTACCAGAAAGCTGGAGGCACATTAATGCACTCCACGGGGGTACGGAACCGTCATATCGGATCGGTTACAGGCAAAAAAATGCCTGCAACCGAATAGAAGCAGGTATTCTACTCTGCTTTCTGGTTTTAAAATGTTGATCACAGCAAATATACTTCTTTTTCCGGATATACAACCTATAAAGGATAAATAATGTCTAGTAAGTAAAAAATCCGGAGATGATACCTCTGTTTTTACAAGCTATGCTGGAACATCCAAGCCAGATAATCCGGTTCGGCGAAAGCGTTATCCCAACTGTTATGGTCTACACCGGGAAATTCCTTATAACGGACATCAGCTCCTGCTTTCTTCAATGCTTCATTAGCGTCACGGGAGAATTGTACATCGACTACGCTGTCGGAGCCACCATGATAAATACTGAAAGCCGTCTTGCCCTTAAAGTTCGCCAGACGTTGCAAGTTCGCTCCACCACAGATCGGGGCGGCAGCGGCAAACAGGTTCGGGTAACGCATCACGATATCGAACGTGCCCATACCTCCCATCGATAGGCCGGTTACGTAAATGCGTTTCGTATCGACCTTGCCTTCCGCTATATAACTATCCAATAATTCCTTGACTGCGGCCATTGATTGCGTGGCCGGGGCATTCAACGGATAGAAACGCTTCCCTTCTTTTCCGGCGTTCAATCCCTTATATTCAGACCAAGTCTTCTCGGCCGGGCATTGAGGCGCTATAATGATAGCCGGATATTTCGTTTGATTCTCGAAAGAAGCGAACATATCGCCACCATGTACTAATTGGGCCTCATTATCCGACCCTCGTTCGCCCGCTCCGTGCAGGAACAGGATTACCGGGTATTTCTGCGCCGGATTATAATCTCGGGGATACAGAACCCGATAATTCAATTGATAACCATCACGAGCCGTAAACTGCTTTTTCAAAAAACTAGCCTTATCACCAGCATATCCGGCAACGGAGAGAAGAAGGCAAAGAGACAGAAAAAAGATACTTCTAAGTGTTTTCATACAACATCATATTTAAGTTATTAATAAATCACACATTATTATTTAGTTGTAGAGACGGGGCGTGCCCCGTCTCATCCCAGTAAAACAGTAACTTTAAGATACCATCAGACGGTGGGAGACGGGGCACGCCCCGTCTCTACAACTAAGGAGATTATATATAGAAACAATCACTTGCCCAGTTTAGGGGATTGTTTTCAATGTAATCTGCTATACGATTCATTTCAGCATGATCACGAATAATGTGATCATGGAAACGTGGTTGCCATGCAAAAATACGATTATTTTGATGTGCATATGCCGTGACAGCAGATTTAATGCCTCCAATCCCTATCGACAGCAATCCTTTATTCCCCAATGGTACTAACACCTCATCTCCCGCCACAAAGACCACGGCATGTACATGATTAGGCATCACAACAAATAGAGGGATTTCAAGGTATGGATAATGGTTATTTGCATGCTCTAAATTATCATGAGTGAAGTGACCTAATGGATTTAGCGACATTTGCCCGCCAAGTACACGACCAAAATAACATTGTTTATGTGCTGTACAGATCGTGATAAAATAAATACCTCCATTGTAATCGTGCCAAGTGGCACGGGCAGATTCGATACGGAAACGATTTTGATATAGGTTTGCCATAGTTATGTGTCTTAGTTAATTGTTCTTTATAGGTACAAATATAGCATATATTCTGAAGCGAAAGAATATACTAAAAAATATCTAGTTGTAGAGACGGGGCGTGCCCCGTCTCATCCCAGCAAAATAGTAACTTTAAGATACTATCAGACGGTGGGAGACGGGGCACGCCCCGTCTCTACAACTGGATGATTGGTTTTGTCGCTTCTGAGACACCGTTCTCGTTGAAAGCCTCGATGGTGAAATAATAAGGCTGGTCGGTGGACAGACTCTTTAATAGTAATTCATTCTTTCCGTATAGGAGCCATGAGTTGTATAGTTTATCGGGAGCGATACCCCAACGGATGTTGTAGCCTTGGCTGTTCTTGACAGCGTCCCAGGTAATCATCGCATCACGGCGATCCGCTTGGCGAACGACCTTGAAGTTCTTCACCGTCGCAGGCTTCTTGCCCTCACCGATACCGAACACACGCAAGTCCGAGATCGCCAGATGAGGCGTCGGGACCTCTATATTCTTATAACGGACATAACGGACACGAGCCGGATTATCCACTTGTACGTAATCGTTCGGGACATCCTTATAATTATTCCGGCGATCCACCAACGTTACCCAATCCTGCCCGTCCAAAGAGCCTTCCACCGCATAACGGTGGCGTAAACCGGGAATACGTCCATACATATTCGATTGATGATCGTGATAATTCACTTGCACGGCATACACCATAGCGGGAGCCTCCAGATCGATCTCTACCCATTCGGTATCTCCATTCGTGCGAGCCATCCAGAATGTCTTACATTCCTCATCCGTCAAGTTGGCCGGAAGGAAATTGGCGGAAGTCTTGGGACGGTTCGATTCCGTGAATCCTTGCGCGGCGGGAGCGGAACCCTCCGCATACGAGGAAGCTTTCACCGGCTTTTTATAAGAAAGCAACATCCACCCCGTAAACTCTCCTTTCTTTCCCGGCTCGGCGGGAGCGTAATGCGGATAATCACCGAAGTTATTATCACAATACATAATGCCCTCCTTATCGAAGAAAGTAGGATACATGCAGAGGCGACGCTCCCAATTCACCGTAGCCGAGAGAGACATAGATGCGAAATGCCAATAATTACCTCCCGGCCCCACCAAGGTACTTCCGTGTCCGGCACCATTCATGAAACCACCGGGCTTATAGCTTACCGGGTTATGCGATTGGTATTTATACGGACCTAATGGGGAGTCCGCCACATAAACACCATCGGCATATACGTTGAATTCCGTGCCGGGGGCGGCATACTGCATATAATATTTACCGTCGTGCTTGGTCAGCCAAGCACCTTCCATATAGCCCCCCAATACCGTATCGGTATGGTTCTCGCCAAAACGTTCCCAGCCGTGCTTCGGCATATCCAAGCCGAAAAGCTCGACCGTCTCGCCCTCGATCAAGAAACGGTCATCCTTATTCAGTTTCTTGCCCCGAAGCGGATAAACATTGGAAGAGCCCCAAAATAAATAAGCTTGTCCGTCATCATCGATGAATAAATCCGGGTCTTGTAGGTCGTGGAGTATAGCAGGAGTAGCGTTCCAATTACCGGATTTCGGATCATCGGTATAAAGAACGCTCATGGAGCCGGACGGATCACCCATCACATAAAGCACGGAATCCTTATAATTATGAGCGGCGGGAGCGTTGGAACCCTGAGGATACCAGTTTTTACCGGGAGTGATAAAATCCCAGTTCAACAAATCTTTCGAATGCCAGTAGCCATGCGAACGGGTTACGAACATATAATACTCGCCCCGGAATTCTACGACAGCGGGGTCCGCACCCGAACGGTAAGACAGATTGTTCGATGAGTTATAAATCATATACGTATAATCCACATTAAGCGGATTACAATACGTATTCGCCCGCATGGATTGAGCGGTGGCGGAACCTCCGGAAGCAGCCAAGAACAGAGCCGAAAAGATATATTTTGATAATAGTTTCATGTTGATATGTATTAATTTTTACCGCAGAGAGAAAGAAGACTGATTCGTCTCGTCGGCAGAATTCAAGCCTATCCAAACCGTGAAATCACCCGGCTCGGCTTTCTTCTGCATATCGATACCATAGAAAGCCAGCAAAGCTTCGTCAATCGTGAAAGAGACTTGTTTCTTCTCGCCCGCTTTCAAAGCCACCTTCTCGAAACCTTTTAGCTCTTTAACCGGACGGGTCACGCTACCCGCCAAGTCGCGGATATACATCTGGACGACCGTCTCGCCATCCACCTTACCCGTATTCTCTACCTCAGCCGTTACCGTGATCTTGCCCCCTTTCGTGAAAGAGTTCTGATCCAGCTTCATAGAGTTCACGGCGAAAGTCGTATAGCTCAAGCCATAACCGAACGGGTACAACGGTGTGTTAGGCACATCCATATATCTGGATTTATAATCCGTATCCGGAGCTTCCGGAGGAACCGGGCGGCCTGTCGGTTTCTGGTTGTAATACAGAGGCAATTGACCTACCGTACGAGGGAAAGACATCGTCAGGCGAGCGGACGGATTATAATCGCCACTGATCACATCGGCCATACCATGACCTGCCATCGTACCCAGATACCAAGCCTCCAAGATACCGTCGACATGCTGATCCTCCCAAGAAAGATCCAAAGGACGTCCGTTCACCAAGATCAAACCAAGAGGTTTACCCGTCTTTTTCAATTCTTTCAACAAGGCTTGTTGAGCGCCCGGCAATTTCAAGTCCGTACGGCAAGCCGCCTCACCACTCCAGTTGAAATCCTCGCCCATAGCCGCCAATACGATATCCGCACGGCGAGCCGTAGCGATCGCCTCAGCGAATTTAGATGAATCATCAGTCAAGAGATCACATCCCTCGGCATAAATGAACTTCACGTTCGTACCGGCATATTTCTCGGTCAGACCCTCGAACAAAGAGATACTCTCCTCACGCTCACCCCGGCCGGCCCACTCGCCATTCTGGTTGATCTTATCTTTTACCATCGGGCCGATCAAGGCTACCGTAATATGCTTATCCTTCGAGATCGGAAAGAAGTTATTATCATTCTTCAAAAGGACGATCGAGCGAGCGGAAGTCTCACGAGCCTCTTGCAAGAACTCCGGCTTCATGATCGTATTCTTCTCACGCTCATTGTCCAAGTAACGATACGGATCATCGAACAAGCCCAAGAGGAACTTCATCTCCAAGATGCTCGCCACGGCACGGTTGATATTCTCTTCCGAGACTTTACCCTCTTTCACGGATTGTACAAGATATTGGCTGTAGATGCCACCCGTCATATCCATATCGATACCGGCGTTCGCAGCCAGTTCCCCAGCCTCCTTGTCATTTCGCACGATACTATGGGCTACCATCTCATTGATACCGGTATAATCGGTAACCACGAAACCATTGAAGCCCCAGTCCTTACGTAACAAATCGGTCATCAACCATTTATTACCCGTGCTGGGCACTCCGTTGATCTCATTGAAGGAGGCCATGAACGTAGCGACTCCCGCTTCCTTAGCCGCTAAATAAGGCGGCATATAATAATTCATCAATGTATTTTGCGACAACTCGGACGTATTATAATCACGTCCGGCCTCAGCGGCCCCATAAGCGGCAAAGTGCTTGCAACAAGCCAAGACCGTATTCACGTCGGCCAACGAACGCCAATCGTTTCCTCCTTGGAAACCCTCAACACGGGCCTTCGCGATCAAGCTTCCCAAATACGGGTCCTCACCGGCACCTTCCATTACACGTCCCCAACGGGCATCCCGGGAGATATCCACCATCGGAGCGAACGTCCAAGCGATACCGGAAGCGCTCGCCTCATCCGCCGCGATCGCCGCGCTTTTACGCATCCGCTCCAAATCCCAAGAGCAGGATTCCGCCAACGGCATCGGGAAAATCGTACGATAGCCGTGCACGACATCATAACCAAACAATACGGGTATCTTCAAACGGCTCTCGGACAGAGCCATCTCTTGCATTTTACGTACGCCATCTACCGTATATACATTAAACAAGCTTCCTACAAGACCTTGTTTCAGCAAAGTCTCATAATCCCCCGTCATAACCGGGCCGGTCACATCCCAGTTACAGGAGTATTGGGCCATCTGCCCCACCTTTTCCTCCAAGGTCATTAAAGAGAGCACAGAATCTACACGGCGTTCAATATTTTTGTCGCCGCTGAAGCTTTTCCAACCGCTTACAGCGGGCTGCTGGCATCCCCCCAAGGTAGCGGCAACGGCCGCACCAGCGATAAAAGTCGTTAACCTTTTCATTATTCGTATCTGTATTATTTGTTCCAAGTTACCTGCGCCGATTTCACGTCCCGGGAGTTCGTACCTACGTAAATATTGAATAAGCCCGGTTCCCAGATGTATTCCAATGCGCTGTTATAAAATTTCAAGTCTTCCGGCGTAATCGTAAAAGAGACTTTTCGGCTCTCACCCGGTTTCAAGGAGATCTTCTGGAAGTTCTTCAACTCTTTCATCGGACGGGAGATGCTGGCAGCCGGATCGCCGATATATAACTGTACGACTTCCTCGCCCTCTAGCTTGCCCGTATTCGTCACCTGTACGCTGGCGGTCAATACACCGTTCTCTCCTTGCACACTCGTCTTATCCAGCTGAAGATCACCGTAAGAGAAAGTCGTATAACTCAAGCCATAGCCAAACGGATACAATGGATCGTTCGTGATATCCAGATATTTAGAAGTGAAATGATCATCCGGATTCATTGGGCGGCCTGTTTTCTTAGCATTGTAATACAAAGGAATCTGGCCTACGCTACGAGGGAATGTAGTCGTCAATTTACCGGAAGGATTCACGTCGCCGAACAATACGTCCACCAATCCGCGAGCTGCGGCGGAACCTCCATGCCAAGCCTCAACGATCGCGGAGAATTGGCTATCCTCCCACTCCAAGGTCAACGGACGGCCGTTCGCCAAGACCAACACCACCGGTTTACCGGTCTCCAACAAAGCTCTCAACAGCTCTTTCTGGCTCTCCGGCAAACTAATATCCGCACGGCTGCAAGCCTCTCCGGACCAGTTATTCGGCTCACCCATCACGGCGATGATACGATCCGCATCTTTCACTTGCTCAACCGCTTCCTTCACCAAACGGGTATTCTCCACCGGATCAACCTTCAAGCCACTGGCTTTCGCCAACATCGGCTCGTTCGTCAAATTACATCCCTTGGCGAAGATCACACGGGCCTTATTGCCAACCATTTCCTTCACGGCCTGCACTACGGAAGCTGACTTCGCCGTATCGATACCACACCATGTCCCGAACAACTCAACCTTCTTATCCGCCAACGGGCCTACCACGGCGATCGTCCCTGTCTTTCGCAAAGGCAACAAACCCTTGTCATTCTTCAACAAGACAATGGATTTGCCGGCGATATGGCGAGCCGTATTCATATGCTCATCCGTGAACGTATTCTTTTTCGCACGATCCGCGTCCAAGTAGCGATAAGGGTCCTCGAACAAGCCTAATTTATATTTCGCCTCCAATACACGGCGGCAAGCCTGATCGATATCCGCTTGAGACACACGGCCCTCTTCCAACGACTTCTTCAAGGTCGTGATATAACCATTTGTCATCATATCCATATCCAAGCCGGCATGCAAAGCCAAGGCCGATACGGTCTGCGTATCACCCAAACCATGATTAGTCATCTCGCCGATCGAATTATAATCGGAAACGACAAACCCATTGAATCCCCATTGATCACGAAGCAAATCGGTCAATAACCAACGGTTACCCGTAGCCGGAATCGCCTCCACCAAATTAAAGGAAGACATAACCGTGGCACAACCAGCCTCTACAGCCGCTTTATAAGGCGGGAAATACTCATTAAACATCTTGATACGGCTCATATCCACCGTATTATAATCACGACCGGCCTCGGAAGCGCCATACAAGGCAAAGTGCTTCAAGCAAGACAAGATCGTGTTCTCTTTCGTCAAGTCATCTCCTTGATAACCTCTCACCATGGCGGCGGCGATCTTTCCACCCCACCAAGGGTCCTCTCCACTACCCTCGGCGATACGTCCCCAACGAGCGTCACGGGCGATATCCACCATCGGGGAATAAGTCCATGTCACGCCGTTTGAACTGGCCTCGATAGCGGCGATACGGGCACTTTGCTCGATCAACGTCGTATCCCAGCTACAAGACAAAGCCAATGGGATCGGGAAGATCGTATGATATCCATGAATCACATCCAGTCCGAACAAAAGCGGAATTCCTAAGCGAGATTCCTTAACCGCTATCTCCTGCAATTTACGGAACGTCTCCAGCTCCGAGCCTCCCGTAGCACCCAGCCAGCCCCGACGAATCGTCTCGTCCGCACCTTCCGAGCCACTCAAGATGCCGGGAACACCACCACCGGACAAGTTCAGCTGTCCGATCTTCTCATCCAAAGTCATTTTACCCATCAACTGATCGATAAACGTATCCATCGCTCTCGTATCTTGAACGGGCTTTTGTCCGTATGCCGCAAGTGCCAAACAAGCGGCGAATGATAATATAATCTTTCTCATGTTATTTAAATATTAAGATTCTCTCGCATTATGGATCGTGAAACCCAAGTTCTTCAAACCGTCCTGAATTTCCGGACAGCTCATAAACAAACGCCACAGAAGGCCCGTACGGTAATTCTCGATCATCGGTGCGATCGTACATTGGTCTATCGCCAGATAACGACGCGGATACCAATTCTCGCCTTCACTGAAAGCGTCGTAAAAACCATACTTACCCCAGATGCTATCTCCCAGATTGAAATAGAAATGCTTCAATGCCTTCGAGGATTCCTCCGGTGTATACGGATAACTGCTCAAAGCCGCTGTCGGCGTAATCACCCCATGATCGTTGGAAGGCATATGCGCGTTATAGCCTTTCACGGAATAGCTGGCGGTCAATCCCCAGCAAGCGTCGCTATATCCTTTGAAGCCCTTCGGATTCTCCGCGCAATAACGGTAATCGATCAATACGTGATTCCGGTTCAAGTCCCAGTAGTTAGCGTATCGATCCGATAAGCCGACCGGACATAGGCCGATATAAGAATAATGTGCCCAGAACAACGGACCGCCGTACTCCTCGGCATAATTATGTTTCAAGATCAAAGGTAAATCGTAAGCGACTGCATCGCTCTTGATCCCTCCTTTACGAGCCCATCCGTTATGATAAGCGGAAGCCGGGATCGGATACGTAGGCGAAGACGCCGCCAAAATATAAGTAATCAGACATTCATTGTAACCTTCCAAAGGAAAATTCATCTCCCATGCGTAATTCGGGCTCCAATGCCAATACAATACATCCTGCCCGTTCAAATACCATGTCCATTCCATCTCACGCCATAGCTGGTCAATCTTCGCTGCCAACGCTTTCTCGCTCGCATTACCGTCCTTGAAATATTGGCGTACGCATAAGAGACCTTGCATTAAGAAAGCGCTCTCTACCAAATCGCCTCCGTTATCCTTCTGGCCGAAAGGCTTTACCTTACCCGTAGGTCCATGCATCCAGTGAGGCCAGACCCCGTGGAAACGATCGGCCTTCGCCAAGTAATCAGCGATTTGATGAAAACGGGCCACACCTTCCTCACGGGTGATAAAGCCACGCTCAATACCTACCAACAGCCCGGCGATGCCAAAACCACTACCTCCGGTGGTCACGATATCAGCATCGTTCTCAGGATACACGCCATCCGTATGGATACGCTCACAGGCCAGTCCGGAGGTAGGCTCCGCACCTTCCCACATATAATTAAAGTGAGCCTTTTGTATATAGGTCAAGAATTCATCATCCGACTGAAAATCCAACTTACGCTCATTGGGCGTAGACTCTGCGGATGTGTCACTTTTCTTGGCCTCATGACAAGCGGTCAACGAAAAGCCAAGCAACAGGGTAACAACGCCTGTACGGAAATAGGTATTCATAGATATATACATTTAAAATAGTTATCGTCTCAATACTTTACTCATCGGTGAACGGCCGCTCTCTCCCAATGCCTCGATCGAGAAATAATAGTCCGTATCCTTATCCAAGCCCCTGAAATCGTACATCGTATCTCCCAGTACCGTGATACTGTTGTACAATTTATCCGGCGCTATACCATAATAGATATTGTAAGCGTACGCCTCTTTTACCGGCTCCCAAGTGATCATCGCATTCCGCTTATCCGCTTTTGAGCGTTCCACCTTTAAGTTCTTAACGGCGGCGGGAGCTTCTCCCAAACCATTTCCAAAAATACGAAATCCAGACATAGCGAAGTTGCCCGAAGGCACATGTTCGTTCACTATTTTCAAATAACGGGTTTTCAAAGGCTCACGCAACTCGATATAGTCGTGCGGAACGTCCTTGTCGTTATCGCTCTTATCGACTACCAATTCCCAATTTTGTCCATCTATAGAATGATAAATACGATATTGATGATACAAGTCCATCGCCTTATTATGCTGTACGGCTCTATGCTCGTAATAGTTCAACTGGATCGCACGTACCTCTTTCAATCCCTCTAAAGAGATCTGGAGCCATTCACCCGGCTCTCCCGAGCGGGCGGACCAGAAAGTACGCATGCTCTCATCCGTTACATTCTCCGGGACTAACGTACTATCCATGGAAGAGGCCATCACCGGTTTTCCATACGATAGCAACATCCAGCCGGGAAACGTATTCGCGATATCATCTACCTTCCCTTTCGGCGTAAGCAAAGGATAGTCCCCGAAAGCGGTGTTCGAATACATCACGCCATCCTTATCAAATGCCGTAGGGTACAAACCGATACGACGCTCAAACTTATATTTCAAAGAAAGCATGCAAGTAGCCACATGCCAGTAATTGCCATACGCATCCTCGAAAGTACCACCATGACCGGCACCTTGTACGAAACCTCCCGGCTTATAGCTCATCGGGTTATGTTTCTGGTAGGTGAACGGGCCCATCGGCTTGTCGGATACATAGACACCATCCGCATAGACCTTGAACTCCGTTCCCGGCGCACCGTATTGGAAATAATATTTACCGTTATGCTTGGTCACGAAAGCTCCTTCCGTAAAAGGCGCTAAAGTCGTACTATCGTCATTGTTCATCCCGAAACGTTCCCATCCGTGTTCTTCCGGGCGCAGCATCATGATCTCTTGGATCTTGCTGATCGGGTGGAAATCACGGCGATCCAATTCCACTCCCTTCAAAGCAAACTCATTACTTGAACCATAGTACATATACAAACGTCCGTCATCATCCAGCAAAAATGCCGGGTCCCAGCTAGGAAGAGCCGTTTTCTCCACATACCGCTTGAACTTTCCGCTTTTCGGGTTCGTACTATACCAAATAGGCAATCCCGCATAGGTAGAACCGGTATAGAACAAGGTATCTCCACTTACGAAAGCCGCCGGAGCGCACAAGTCGTCATCTTCCGGATAACGTTGGAAACCGGCGAATACGAACTCCCAATTACTCAAGTCCTTGGAATAATAGAATCCGGCTTGGTTCGTGGCGAAAAGGAAATATTCCCCTTTATACATGACCATCATCGGATCGGCCGTAGAGCGGAAAGAGCCATTCTTCACCAAATCCGGCAGATTCGCCCGGAAGCAGTAGCTCAAATTCATCGGGTTGCAATAGGTAGAGGGATGATCGGCCGTAGCGTCGAACCAGCGGGTGGCTTGCTGAGGAGCTTTTACCCGTACATCACGAGGATCGGCCTCCATCCGGATATCTATTTTCGTATCGTTATCGCCAAAGGTGCGATAAGCGTACTTCATCCCCGGATAATACACGAATAACTCATGATCGTAGCGGCTTGCTTGTATCTTATAATAGCCTGTCGCATCGGTGGTATAATGAACCGGGCTGGCCGTGAACATCACCGTAGCGCCTTCCAAGGGCTTGCCGTCCGGTCCGGTAATCGTACCTTCCAGAAAATGTTTTTGGGATACGGTAATATAGTAATCACTTACCTGCCCCTTGATCACGATCACGGAATCTCCCCGCTCGTTTACTTGAGCGTTTACGGTAGAGACCGCGAAGAAAGAGGCAAGGAGTGATACGAGCATACACTTATTGTAGGCTTTTAAGGAAGCGCTAGAAACTCCTACGTCTTTCCGAAAAAACATGTACGTGTTTTCCGAAAAAGACGTACATGTTTCCGAGAAAACACGTACATGTTTTTTCCAAGAAGCGATAGCCCTATTTATTCTATTACATGCCAGCATATTATGTTCAAGATAAGTTATTGTTGTTTTTTGTCGCATTATTATTTTATGGATTGAATCTTTTGGATACCTTTCTGGACATCCGGATGGCTCATGAAAAGGTTCCACAACAGATTCGTACGGTAATTCTCGATCATAACCGTTACAGGCGCTTGATTCAATCCCATAAATAAGGGAGATACCCAATTTACAGTCAAGTTGAAAGCATCCCGGAAACCGTACTCACCCCATAAGAAGCTGCCGTAGTTACGATAATAATTCCGCAAGGCTTTCATGGAAGCGTCCGGCGTGTAAGGGAAAGAAGCCAGAGCGCCCGTAGGTGCCATCGTTCCGTTATCCCGGTGCGGCATCGGCTCCTGAGCTTGATAGTTCCAAGCGAAATCGCTAGCGGTCAATCCCCAACAATCTTCTCCATAACCTACATACCCCCCTTGGTTCTCGATACAATACCGTTGATTGATCTTTGCCATTTTCTGGTTGTTCTCGAAATAATTCGTGTACTTATCCGTGAACTTATGTGGATCTAACCCTAGATAGGAGTAATGGATAAAGAAAAGAGGCCCTCCATTAGAGACGCCCACTTTTAGGTTCTCCCCATAATAGGTATTACCATTCGTATACATCTTACCATCTTCTACACACCCCCAACCGGCACGGTATTCCTGCGCATACTCCTCTTGGCTGGCCCAACCGCTATAATACATCTCCGGAGAGATTCCGTATTTCGGCCCCATGATAGCCAACATATAGGTAATCATGGTCTCATTCCAGCCGATCAATTTATGATTGATCACCCACGCCTGATCTGGAGACCAGTGCCAATATAGATATGGGCTGTCCTTAAATTGCTTATACCAGCTCCATTCCACGTTTTTCCATAGATTATCGATGCTCTTACGGATTTGTTTCTCCTTGTCATTCTCTTGGTTGAAATATTGACGAGCCGTTAACAGCCCTTGGAATAAGAAAGAGGTCTCCACCAAATCACCTCCATTATCTTTCGGGCCGAAGAAAGCGACCGTCTTCCCGGTTGTCCCATCAATAAAGTGAGAGACCGCCCCATGGAATTTATCCGCTTTCTCCAAGAAAGAAGTGATTTTCAAGAAACGCTGTACGCCCTCTTCCCGGGTGATAAATCCCCGTTCGATACCCGCCACGATCGCCATGATACCGAAGCCGGAAGCCCCGGTAGCGATCATATCATTCCGTCCGGGAATATTCTCACGGGCAAGACCGCTGTTCGGCTCTGCTCCCTCCCAATAATAACGGAAGTTCGCTTCCTGTACCATATCCAGCAATTGCTCGTCCGTCATTGGATAGGTAGTGGCCGAGACTGTCTGGGAATCATTGGATTCATTCAGCGCATAATCCACGGCCGTCACCTTATAATAAGCCTTTTTACCAACCTCTCCCAAGAAATCGGTATAACGATTCATCCAAGGGCGGCGGATAGCGACCGGTTGGTAAGTAACCCCGTCGAAAGAACGGTAAATGCGATAGTATTTTATATCCTCCTTCGATTGAGGAATCCATTTGATATCGATATGACGCTCATACGCCTTGGCTTCCTGCAAGACCGGAGCGTTTAAGGCACTTACCGACGGGAGGGAAGCCGGCAAAAGCTCTATATCGTCCAGATAAATCGTATATTCGTTTCCATCGGCCGTACCGGGACGAAGGGCTACGGCCGCTAATTTCTTGATGTTCGTATCGTTCACGGCGTTTAATCCGAAATCCTTCAAAGGAATGGATACGGAATGCCATACGCCGGGACGTGTATCTTTCAGATAATTTCTCAGGTTTAGGTATTGAGTATACGTGCTGTCCGCATAACGAATAGCGATATTGGGAAGAGCGGCAGCATTCATGCTCTCTCTCAGTTGTACTTGTAAAGAGAGCGTAGAGGGCTCACGAAAGAAGTCATTGCCACGGACCGGGCAATATTGTATCTCGCTATACCAATCTCCACCGGGAGCGGATACATAGGTAAGCTCCAAGGAATTGCCGGGAGTAAAAGCGACAGAGCCGGCAACTGGAAGATGATGTCTCGCATTTTTAATCCAAGAAGGTGAGGTATATTTCGCTTGAGAATAAAAGTAATCCCCTTTCATCAAGCTATTCTCGAAGAAAACATAGTCGTAAGGTTTCTCCACCGCTTGCAAGCTGGCGGATAATAAGAGAGTAGTTAGTAATGCGATGTGTTTCATGATGCTGATATTTATATAAATAAAGATATGATTTGAGATAAAATAGGCGGTGCCAAACGGGTTGACACCGCCTTGCCAAACTACAAAGGTCTAGTAAATATATGAGAATCTTATTATTCTGCTGTCGTTCCAGCCTCAAGTTCCAAGTTCGGATTCAAGTCGATCTGATCTTGAGGTATCGGATAATATTCGCTCTCTCCTTTCACGAAGCCCGGAAGTTCTTGAGTAGCTTTGTCTGTACGAACCAAATCGAAGAAACGTTCGCCCCATTCCAAAGCCAATTCAACTTGACGTTCTTCCAAGATTTGATCTAAGGTCGCATTTTTGATCGGAGCCAAGCCTGCACGTTCACGAACCAAGTTCAAAGGAGCATCTCCATTTTGTCCCTTACGAACCTTAGCCTCCGCATTCATTAACAATACGTCAGCATAGCGGAATACACGAATATTATTATTATCGCCATATCCAGTACGTCCCGGGGTCATTTGGTTTGCAGGCGTATAGGCCTTACCATTATAAGCAGTCGGTTCACCCGGTTGAGCCGCAGGAATATAATCACCGTCACGAGTAGTGGCATCCGTCATTAAGAAGGTTGTCTCCGCACGAACCGTTTCACCACGTTTAGAGAATAGATTACGAATTTTCTCCGTCGGCTCAATAAATGCCCATCCCGAAATAGGAGCCTCTCCACGAGGGCCTTGGAAAGCAAACCAGTTATCAGAGGAAACGATATCACCACTTCCGTTTCCAAAGTCAGTAAATTGATACTCTAACAAAGACTCATTACATAATTTTCCCGGAATTTTGAATAATTCATAGAAATCATTATAGAGCTCAAACTTACCACTATTAACGATATCATCAGTCAAGGTAAGTACATCATCCCACTCATTATTGTACATTTTCAATTTAGCTTTCAACAATTCAGCGGTATATTTCGTAACCGCTCCCGGATGTTCTGACTCATTCGGACGAATTGCCGGCAAATTAGCGATGCAATAATCTAATTCATCATAGATATACTTTTCTACGTCTTCCTTCTTGCTCTTATAAACATTCAGTTCTTGATTGTCTAACAAAAGAGGTACATCGCCAAATAAATTTACCAACTGGAAATAAGCGTATGCCCGGAAAAAGCGGACTTCAGCGGCATATTTAGCGTTCAATTGTTTATCCGACTCACTCGTCAGATGTTTAGCGTAATTCTCTAAAGACTCCAATGCCGAATTAGAAGTAGAGACAACATAATAGCAATTTCCCCAAAGGCCACTCAATGCCCAGAAGGTAGTCAAGCGATCATACTGGAACTTACTCGCATACTCATATTCGATCTGGTCCGTAGGAGATCCTCCTTTATTCACATCGTCACCACGCACAATGATACATCCGTACGAAGACCAAGACCCCAGATAACTACGAGAGGTCGCATATATACCGGAAACCGGCATATACATGTTTGCTGTATTAGAATAGTCCACGGTCTCTGCTTCCACAGAATTCTCGGGGAGTTTATCCAAGAAATCACTACAGCTGGAAGTCACTAAAGAAAAGGCCAAAGGAATAGCCCATAAAAGCTGTTTTTTAAATATATTTTTCATATACTATATTAGCATTAAAGATTAATAAATGATACGAAGACCTAATGTATAGGCTGAAGACAACGGGTATACCCGCTCATCAAATCCGTAAGATGAAGAAGGCATCGTGCCATCCTCGTTCTTCACGCCACCCAACTCAGGACTAAAGCTGTTCGCCTTGAAAATAGTCAAAGGACGATCTGCCGTCAAGCTCAAACGGACACTAGGCATCTTAAACTTGCCAAAGTCTTTCTTCGGGAAAGTATAAGCTACTTGAACATTCTGGATACGGAAGTAAGAACCATCCTCTACGTAGAATGAATTGAACTTAGCGATGTTCCAAGGATTAACTGACCCTGCGGCAGACATATAGCTATTCGTAGAACCTTCGCCTGTCCAGCGGTTTTCAACCTGATCAGCGTCATAGTTCAACTCGGAATGCCAACGGCGATCACCACGTTTGCGGTTTACGATCTGATTACCAGTAACACCTTGCATCACCATTGAGAAATCAAAATTCTTATAGGAGAAGCCTAAATTAATACCATATGTAAAGTTCGGGATATAAGATCCTAAAGTCACACGGTCCTTATCATCAATCTTACCATCTTGATTCTGGTCAACATATTTGAAATCACCTGGTTTCAAATCATTAGCCACAGCGATCGGATCAGCTGCGATCTCAGCCTCATTCTGGTAAACACCGGCGATCTCATGTCCATAATAAGCATTCAACTCACCACCTACCTTAGAGATCGTACGGAACTCAGCAGTACCACCATATAAATAAGAAAGACCGTTCAAGTCTTTTACCTCATTGTGTAATGTAGTCAAGTTAGCGCCAATAAAGTAAGAGAAATCCTTACCAATCTTATCAGACCAATTCAAAGACAATTCAACACCGGTATTTAAGATCTCACCATTATTACCCAATAAGTTTCCTGCACCCATAGGAAGCGGAGCGTTGATAACCGCATTTTGTGTTAAGCGATAGTACCAGTCTGCTTCTAAAGTTAATCGGCTATTCAATGTACGGAAATCCAAGCCAACATTCGTTTCGTTCACGACCTCCCAACCTAACCAACTAAAGTACACCAAATTCGTATAGCCGGGAACAACACTTCCACCAAACACACCTGAAGTACCCATCTCCTGCTTAATAGAAGCGAAACCATCACTAGCCTTGATCTTATCATTACCTAACTTACCCCAGCTAGCGCGAATTTTCATATAATCAACCCACTTCTGATCTTTCATGAAATCCTCTTCCGAGATATTCCAAGCGGCACCTACAGACGGGAAATATCCCCATTTTTCCTGATATTTAGAAGAACCATCCGCACGCATTGTAGCTGATAATAAGTATTTACCTTTATAATCATAAGAAACACGACCGAACCAAGACACACCACGATAAGTAGTTCCATCATCACCTGTGGTACGTCCATCCGCATTTCCTTGATTCAAATAGTAATACTCTTCATGCTCTCCCGGTACACCTGTAGCTTCACCCCACAGTTTACGCCAATTTTCTGAACGTACAGAGTTACCTAACATAACAGTCAAGCCATGATCGCCAAAAGTATCCGAATACGTTAATGTATTATCCAAAATCCAGCTATGATAAATATCATTCTGCTTTTTCAACTTAGGAGTAGATTGAAGCTGAGTTCCACCTACCAAATATTCGGGCGTATATGTTCTCGTCTGGAAGATATTAATATCTTGGCTATAAGCGGTTTTAAAGAACAATTTATTCTCAGGCAAGAAATCTAATTGAGCATAAAAAGAAGGCATTACACGCAATGACTGGTTTTTAGAATCATAATATTCAGATTGAGCTACCGGATTGTAATAAAACTCACTCAAACCAACTTGTGCAGGAGAAGCATATTTCGTTGGGTAAGGTTTCAGCGTACTATTCTCATCATAAACCGGGATAATTGATGGAGTTCTAAAAGCAGCCAACCAAACCTCTCCATTCGGTAAATTCTGAGTAGAGTTACTCAACACGACATTCGCTCCGACTTTCAACCAATCAAAAGCTTTATAATCCGCTTTTGTACGCAAATTGAAACGAGAATAATCATTTTTAGCGTCCAAGATACCATCTTGATACAAGTAAGAAGCACCTACAGAATAAGTAGCCTTTTCTGTTCCTCCTGAAATATCCAATGAATGGTTATGCGTCAAAGCTGTACGAAGAATCTCATCATACCAGTTTGTATTAGGCAAAGTACCCCATACAGATTTAGCATTGTTAACAACGGCCTGCAAGGTCTCATTACCCATCTCACTAATCATCGTAGCGTATTGCTCGCTATTTGCCATCTTTAAAACGTTCGTCGCTTTCTGGAAGCCGACGTAGCCGTCATAAGTAACTGTTGCCGGACGATTCAAAGCACCCTTCTTTGTTGTAACCAAGACAACACCATTAGCGGCACGCACACCATAAATAGAAGCTGCAGACGCATCTTTCAAAATAGACAAATCCTGAATATCACTATTATTCAAGAAGTCGATATTATCGAAAAACATACCATCTACAACATATAATGGTTGACTATCATCATTCATAGAACCGATACCACGGATACGTACGGAAGGACCGGAACCCGGTTGTCCATTATTAGTAATCTGCACACCCGGTACTTTTCCTTGTAAAGCACCCATCGGAGATGAAGTCGCATGTTTTGTAATCTCATCAGCTTTGATCACAGCAATCGGAGCCGTTAAATCTTTAGCTTTACTTGTACCATAACCGATAACAACTACCTCTTCCAAGTTTTGCGTATCTTCATTCATAAGAACATTTACTACAGTCTGTCCGTTAACCGGGACTTCTTGTGTAGTCATACCTACATAACTAAATACTAAAGTTGCGTTCTTGGGAACATTACTCAAAGTATAGTCTCCATCCATAGAGGTTATGGTACCATTCGTCGTACCCTTAACCAAAACACTTACCCCGATAGCCGGGTATCCTGTGGCCTTTTCAGTTACCACACCAGTAACTGTCAGATTCTGCGCAAACATAGTAGTCGCAGCAAGTAACAGGCATAAACAAAGCATTAATTTAGCTTTCATTCATTCTAGTTTTAAAGTTGAACATTTGTTTTTACACTCATTATTAAATTTGAGGCAAATGAACACCCAAACCTAAAAAAGGGCAAATTTTTGTATACTTCAACACTACTGCAAGCCTTGCGCAAGCAGAAAATTACTACTTTTATACTACTGCAATACATATTAATTGTCTTATTTTCAGTTATAATACATTTGTTAATTCAAAAGGAGAACATTATATGTTATTAAACACATTTCACTAAATATGGGAAAACAAAAATGACAAGGAAAACTCATAGTTATGATTTTCTTATTTCATAGTTATGATATTTTTCATTCATAACTATGAAATTTCTTAGTGGAACTGGATCATGAAATCTACCAAGCTTTGCCCCTCCGGTAGATTTAGTTTTTTACGCAATCGATAGCGCGCCGCCTCGATACCACGTACGGAAAGATTTTGCATACGAGCCATATCCTTAGTTGGCATATTCAAACGTAATAAAGCGCATAATCGTAAATCGCCCGGAGTCAAATCGGGATACCGCTCTTTTAGATTCGTAAAGAACTTTTCGTGGATACGATCGAAATTAGTCTGGAAAATGGCCCATTCATCCTCGCCTGATATATTCTCTTCGATCATGCGGATTAGTTTATCGAAGAATCGTTTCGTATAACTTCCCGATAATTGTTGAGCTTGTATTTCCTTTTTTAGACCTTCAAGGAAATCATTATGAGAGATAACAGACAAAGTAGCACTGGCTAATTCCTTACTCTTATAAGTAAGGTCATTTTCTAATTTTTCATTCTCTAGCTTGACAATTAATTGCTCTTGCGCCCTCAATTGCTCTTCTTGCAATCTCTTTTGCTCCTCGTTAACTTTTTTCTCACGCATGACAATCCACATCGTATACATTCTCACTAATACGACCAGTATACATAAAAACAAAGCAAAATAGATGATCAGCGCCCACCAAGAGCTATAAAATGGACGTTCGATCTTGAATGGATAAGACAGAGAAGATAGCTCTTTTCCTCGATCGTCTTTCACAACCGCATGTAACACAAAATTACCATACGGTAAATTAGAATAAGTCCGTTGAAAATTACTGGTGCCTTCTATCCATTCATTATCAAACCCGTCCAGTTTATAATAGATCAGGAAACGGCGCCCCGTAAAATCCGGATACGAAAACTTAAAAAGAATCGTATTATAGCTATAACTCAATACGGACGCACCGGCTTCCGGTGCGTCCGCTCCCTTGCAAGGGAGCGGAGCGAACTCATTTTCATGCCGATTATAGGCCCTTACCTGCGACAAACTTAATGGAACTCGAGTCGTATCCACATAATTCCGGTATCTGTCATAACGAGCGATCCCCCCGTTTAGACAAAAATAAGACGTCCCGTCGGAAGCCACATAAATATTTCCCCTATCCTCTATGGTCGGATTATCAAACAAAGTAAAAGGAATACGCTGTTTTAACTGGAATCGCCCAGACTCATATCCTAACAATACATATTCCGAATTCCGGATAAACCAATATAAATCATTATTCAAGGAAACAACCCGATAGGTATCGCTTAACTCGGGAAAATCCTCATTCAACAAATCATAAGGAACGATCTTTCCAGTCAAATCCTCATAAGTATAAAACTTACTCCCATCCGAGAAAACAATACGTCCGCGTAATTTCATTACATTAATCGTACCACTCTCATTACCTTCCTCCAGTTTTCCGATATACTCCATCTCTTTCACGCTCCTCAAATCCTCATTCAAGCGAAGACGATAGATACCTTTATACATATGGCTAGCCCATATATTGCCGGTAGGGTCAACCTCAAACGATTTGATCAAATTAGAGAATCCTTCTACATTATGGCTAAATTTCCAACGATTAGTAACCATATCCCGGGTGAAAACACTGAGTGGACGGTAAGACATCTGGAGTAAAACTTCCTTTCCATGGATAATTGTCTTACGTAATGCGGTACCCCCTCCATTGGGCCCCGGTATCTGAGTAGCTTTTCGGCCCTCTAGCTGTAAGGTACCTGTATTATGTCCGGCAATCAGTTGATTTCCGACATCGGAGATATACCATGTCTGTTCTTGAGTACCGGGAATCAAGGTTGGATAACTATCATTCTCAGATAACGCATAAAGACCTTGGTTCGTAGCTAAATAAACAATACCCTTCTCTATCACCATATCATGCACCATACCAATCTGGGCCTCAAGCGGTTCATAAAAATAGATCGGAGAATTTACATGTATCTGCGCGATACCATTATCCAATGTAACCCATAAATTATCCGAATTATCAGCAAATACTCTCAATACCGTATTATTAATCAAGCCATTCTCCCGGTTGATATGCCACAAAGTTTCCCCCTGCTTATTAATCGCTACAACCCCATTAGAAATCGTACCCACAATAAAAGTAGAATCTTTCATCATGACTCCCCGGTTTGCGATCCCTTCCTTTAATATCTCATTGGCTGGTGTATTCCACACAGACAATTTTTTACGCACCTCATCATAGATAAAACATCCACTACGAGCCGAGACCAATAATAGCTGATGATCAAATGGCAAGACCGAAACCACATCATCCTCCAAAACCTTTTTCGATAGTAACTCTGTAAACTGGCCATCATCCATTCGACAAAAGCTTCCTCCCTCCATGAACTGAACGTATAGATGATCGTCTAATGTGAAAATATACAATGGAGACAGGTCGGATACACCTTTTCTTACTTTTTCCCCGTCATAAATAAAAAAGCTCCGGAATGATTGAAAATAAATCTCACCCTTATATTCATTAATCGTCCAGAACTCATCATTATTCAGATAGACGTTCATCTCAGACGAACTGAGTGAATGATAAATCAGATCATTCTCATCATCCATCTCAAAATACCCGAACTCCTCGAAAGAGCCGACATAAATACGTCCGTCCTTCGATATATACAAAGCACGGACACCTAGATTATTCGGTAATTTCACAAGATCCCAGTGAATACCGTCAAAAACCAAAAGCCCCCGGTTATTACCAATATACATCTTTCCTCCCGGACCTTGGGAGACGGCCCAATTCTGGTTTCCCGCTTTGTAATCGCTTACGGAATAATTGATGATTTTAGGAATATAGGGTACCTTCGCATTCCCCGTTATACAAAACAACAAGGCAATAACGCAACAAATCAACATACGAACCAACGTCCTCTTAAGTATCTCCTTCACTATATAGTACAGAATGTTATGTACCACAAAAGTAAATAAAAAAACATCACGTTACACCCTACTTCTTATAAACTCTCACATAATCAATCTCAAACACATGTGGAAAAAGAGAATCATCAATACCCTTTTGGCCTCCCCAATTCCCACCGATCGCCAGATTCAGCAAGATATGAAAGCGTTTATCGTAAGGCCAAACCTCATAGCCTGTCCCCTCGTTCTTAAATGTAAAGTATAATTGATCATCTACATAAAGCCGGTACTCATCTTCCTCCCATTCCAAGGCGTACACGTGAAACGCTTTATAACAATCCGGACACGCAATTTTAGCATTTTTTTGAGTTCCGATCGCATGATTATATTTTTCCGTATGCGAAGAACCTACGATCGTGTCGGGATCATAGCCCACATTTTCCATAATATCTATTTCCCCGCTTTTTGGCCAATCCCCGTATTCCCAATCCGTTGGAAGCATCCAGATGGCCGGCCATGTCCCTCGTCCAGTCGGAAGTTTCGCCCGAATCTCAAAACGTCCGTACAACCAATCCCCTTTTCCTTTCGTAATCAGGCGAGCCGATGTATATGAACGACCTTCCATCGGTTCTTTCAAGGCCGTAATCCTCAACACCCCATCCGATACCCAGGCGTTCTCCTTTCTGCCGAATGTATAATATTGAGCCTCATTATTTCCCCATTGATATACATTACCTTCCGTATCATAAGACCATTTCGTAGAATCAGGAAATCCCGTATAGTCAAACTCCTCACTCCATATCAATTTCCACCCGCCTTTATCCATGGGTGCAGACAAATCGATATCACTAGCATTCGCCAGACTGCTCAAGAAAACACTATATAGGATAAAACCAAACAAAAGAAATGAACGTGACATAACAATATAGATTTAAATCAGAATTTCCACAAATATATGAAAAATAAATAAAAGTGTAGATGAAAAACACACCGCAAGGTTATCCCCGCAATTATACTGCGAATACCACAGGAGATATACTTCAAGTGGCAGAGAAGATATACTTCATTGCCAAAGTAAGTACTACCTCATTTTCCCTAGGGATTTATCGGATAAGCTATCTATACGGGAAAATGCTACAAAATAAAAAAAGGATGCCAAAATTGACATCCCTCTCTCTGGATTGTGTGTTGTCTCACGAGGATTCGAACCTCGACAGACAGAACCAAAAACTGTAGTGCTACCATTACACCATGAGACAATCCGATTGCTTTACTAAAGCGATGCAAAGGTAAGAATAAAATCTTACCTTGCAAATTTTTTGATTATTTTTTTACTTTGCGATCAACAAATAATAATTTTTCTTACCTCTTTGAACCAATAAATACTTATCGTCAAGCAGTGAAGAACAGTCGATTACAGTATCAACCTCCGCTAATTTCTCTTTGTTAAAACTTACGCCACCACTTTGTACCAATTTACGCATCTCACCTTTTGAAGGGAAGATAGCGGCTTTTTCAGTACACAAATCAACAGCCTTGATTCCTGCGGCCAATTCATCACGGGAGATATCGAAATGAGGAACACCCTCGAATACGGCTAGTAATGTGTCCTCATCCAATTTCAACAAAGCCTCGTGCGTGGAGTTACCAAACAAGATATTGGAAGCCTCGACAGCGGCCTCATAATCTTCCAAAGAGTGAACCATAACAGTCACTTCTTTCGCCAAACGTTTCTGCAACGGACGCAAATGAGGAGCGGCCTCTTGCTCCGCCTCCAAAGCGGCGATCTCTTCTTGGCTCAAGTCCGTGAAGATCTTGATATACTTGGCGGCGTCAGCATCGCTTACGTTCAACCAGAATTGATAGAATTTATACGGAGAAGTATAGCGACGATCCAACCAGATATTACCGGATTCCGTCTTTCCGAACTTACCACCGTCGGCCTTCGTGATCAACGGGCAAGTCAAGGCATAAGCCTCCCCTCCCAACGTACGACGGATCAATTCCGTTCCAGTCGTGATATTACCCCACTGATCGGTACCACCCATCTGTAGGCGGCAACCCTCATGCTCATACAAATACAAATAATCGTAGCCTTGTAGCAATTGATAAGAAAACTCGGTGAAAGACATACCTACACTGGATTCGCGGCTCAAACGCTTCTTCACAGAATCCTTAGCCATCATGTAATTCACGGTAATATGCTTACCGATATCACGGATAAAATTCAAGAAAGAATAACCCTTCATCCAGTCATAGTTGTTCACCAACTTAGCGGCATTAGGAGCGTCGGAGTCAAAATCAAGGAACTTAGCCAATTGTTTCTTGATGCAATCCTGATTGTGACGAAGAGTAGCCTCGTCCAGCAAATTACGCTCGGCAGACTTCATAGACGGGTCACCGATCATACCGGTAGCGCCACCCACTAAAGCGATAGGACGATGACCGGCACGTTGGAAATGCTTCAGCATCATCACACTTACTAAGTGTCCGATATGCAAAGAGTCTGCCGTTGGGTCGATCCCCACATAGGCCGATGTCAACTCTTTCTGCAATTGCTCTTCCGTCCCGGGCATCATATCAGCGATCATGCCCCTCCATCTTAATTCTTCTACAAAATTCATCGTATTAATTTATATCGTATTACATTAATATATTTGTCACTTTATCTCATACGAGGCAAAGGTACGACTTTTTAATTGAGAATCGAAAATTGATAATTGATAATTATCCGTTTAGGTGGAAGATAGAAACGTTTTTAGCGATTTGAATCCGCAGCTTTTCTTCCGGAATACCCAACGCTTCCGCTACATTTTGGTAGACCCCGCGGATATCAATCGATTTATCATCGGTCTCCAAGAAAAGGAAATCAGGCCATGCGGCACGCAAAGCCGATGGATTAAAACGATCTCCAAAGGAGAGATAAAACCCCAAGCGAACCAATTGGGAGGCAAGTTCACCATTACCTCGAAAGCCATGGATAATCCAAGGCATCTCCGGTTTCACGGCCTTTTTACAGGCAATGAGATCCGCCCACGCTTTTACGCAATGGATGATTAATGGCTTATGTGTTTCCTCCGCTAAATTAGCTTGTGCCAGAAACACCTCTTTTTGCAAATCCATTGGAGATTCGGCCAGTGTATCAAGTCCAGCCTCTCCGATCGCCACGACTCCCGAACCAGACACCAATACCCTAAGTAGGTCCATCTGCTCCTTTACATTATATATATACCACGGATGGATACCATATGAGCGAATAACCGTATCAAGAAGTGGACCCGGCTGCATATCACCCATTGGACTCACGATCCTATTTATAATCGCGATATCCTCCTTATGGAAAGGCATCTGATGCGTATGTATATCATAATAACCCATGGCGTTACGGAACCGGATCATAACCGCTCCCACCCCAAGGATGGCAACGAAGTATTCGTTTAACCGCAAGATACAATCCTTTCACAGGGCCATATTTCTTCAAGGCTTGCACCGCATATTCGGAACAAGTGGGCGTATACCTGCACGAAGCCGGTGTCATAGGAGAGATACAATATTTGTAGAAATAAACCGGCAATAAGAGTAATGTGGTAAAAAAGCATCTCATTATTCTTTATCCCGAAGGATATGGATCGCTTTCTTCATTGCCTTTTCCATCGCAGCGTACGGATGGATCTCTTTATCGAGGTACAGGAAAGCGATTAACATGCCCTTATTCTTCGCTTCCAACGGTTCCAGTAAATCATATTTACGAACCCGGTAAGCCTCACGTACCTGTCGTTTGATCAAGTTACGCTTTACGGCTCTCTTAAATCTTTTCTTCGGTACACTCACTAAGAAGGAAGCACGGGCAGGCATCTCTTCCTCCATCGGTAAATAAACGACCCGCAGTGGAAACGCCACGAACGATTGTCCTTTTTCGAATAATAGGTCAATGTAACGTTTCCACGACAGGCGTTCTTCTTTTGAAAGGGTATACCTTTTTGTCGTCATTATTTTTTACCGTCTTGCTGTTTTTTCAGATATAAATCCAAAGCAGCAGTCATAGAAGGGGCTTCCACCGTGGGAGCCTCAACGTCCAAACGCAGACCCGCATCTTTAACAGCCTTTGCCGTAGTAGGGCCAAAACAGCCGATCTTTATATCGTCTTGCTTGAAATCCGGGAAGTTCTTCAATAAGGAAGAGATACCCGACGGACTAAAGAAAACCAACATATCATAATCGAATTTCTCGTCCTTCGCGAAATCATTGCTCACCGTACGGAACATCACCGCTTTCGTATAGTTGATTTTCTTTGCGTCTAACAAAGCGAATAGATCATCTTTATGTACATCGGAAACAGGTACTAGGTATTTCTCCTTCGCATGTTTGGCGATAACAGTCACCAAATCATCTGCCTTACCGGTCTGACCATAAAAAATCTTACGTTTTCTATAAACGATATACTTCTGGAGATAAACAGCGATCGCCTCTGTCATACAGAAATACTTCATCGTTTCCGGGATAGCCACACGCAATTCCTCGCATAAATGAAAGAAATGATCGATAGCCGTACGAGCCGTAAAAATAACGGCGGTATGATCCAAAACCGAGATTCGTTGCTGCCTGAACTCCTTGGAAGATAAAGGTTCAACCTTGATGAACGGGCGGAAATCTATTTCCACACCGTATTTTTCTGCAATATCGAAATATGGTGATTTCTCCGATGCAGGCTTCGGTTGTGATACCAATAATTTTTTAATATTCAATGCCATAGAGTACTTGACTCGATAAAGTTATACAAATAAATAATGCCTTCATACAGAAAAACTAAAGGCAATATTTCTTGGCCGCAAAGGTACAAACTAATATATAAAAAACTGCTATTTTTCCTGTGAAATATCCGTATGGTCTTATAAATTATCACAAAACGACACAGAATATAGAAAAATACAAACAACAAAACAGGAATCTGTATACTGCTCCCCACGAATACCAACCAAAGTGCCGGAATGTATAAACAGATCCCCCACGCTCCTATAATAGCGTTATAATTAGTCTTCCAAAACTTGTATTTCGGAGCGTCCGTAAAAACAACCCCCAATAAATAATAGAAACAGCGCTTACACCAATAAAACAGCATCAATACCATCATTATCAACCCAATAGATATCAACACCGTATTTTCTAGCAAATGGTTGAAATACCCATATGCCCTAGCGATAGCAAAAAGGCAAACGCTACAAAGAAACAAGGCTTGAAACGTCATGAAATTCCGGAAGAGCCATTCGCTCCCCCTCGTTACCTCAAATAAATTTTGACGTTCTTTCACATATACCACATCACGCATCATCTTCAGGAATAAACGATAATTGGTACGGAACACCAACGCAAAACACATAAATAAGACGAACAAAAGGCTAAAGACCACATCGTCCACCAATTGTCCGTCCCACAAACGAATCCCTACATATCCTTCAAATGTACCCATGTGCCGCTATTATCGGCACAAAGGTACATAATTATTTCAATAAAGCGCTTCCTTAATAATCTCTCCTACCGTAGGATGCGGGAACACAAACGACTTTAACTCATCCGATTTCATCCCCTTCTCAATAGCGATTCCGGCGATCACGATCAACTCCGAGGCCGGATTACCCAACATATGGGCACCGATCAGCGTCTCATCCTCCGACAAGATCAACTTACAAACACCATTCCCCATCTCATTCTCCGCGACAAAACGCCCAGAGAATGCCATCGGTATTTTCTTCACGGTATACGAAATACCTTCTGCCTGCAACTCCTCCTCTGTCTTCCCGACACCGGCGATCTCCGGATTCGTATAAACGACACCCGGAATAGCCTTATAACTCATCGGGCGCGATTTGCCCAAGAGATGATCCACGGCCACCTCCGCCTCGCTAACTGCCGTATGCGCCAGTAAGGAAAAAGCGGTAATATCACCGCAAGCATATACATTTGGCAGGGAAGTCTGCATGTACTCATTCACCTTCACCCCATTACGAAAAGTCTCCGGAGCCAGTGTCTCCAAGCCAAAACCTTTCGTAACCGGACGACGCCCTACACTCAAAAGGACCTTATCGCCATGTAACGTGAATGTCTCCCCGTCTTTCTCTACAGAAACCTCGGTTCCATGCACCCCGGTCACTTTATGACTTAGATAGAACTTAATCCCCCGTTTAGCGTATTCCGCTTGCAACATTTCGGACAGCTCACGATCCATCGGGCCTAATATCTTATCCAACATCTCCACGACATGTACCTCTACCCCAAGGCTATTGAAGAAAGAAGCGAACTCCATACCGATCACGCCTCCACCGATTATCACCAAAGAGGCCGGAAGCTCCTTCGATTGCAACGCCTCCCGGCTCGTCCAATATTCCGTCTCCGCCAATCCGGGTATAGGAGGAATTATCGTTTCTGATCCCGTACAGATCAAAAGGTTCGCAGCCTCGTATAGCTCTTCTCCGGCGGCGATCGTAATCGTCCCGTCGGCCGCACGCCCTTGGATACAAGCTTCCGCCGTAACCATCACCACGCCATGCTCCGTCATTTTCATACGGATACCGGCTGTCAGCTTTTTCACGACCTTATTCTTACGGGCGATGATTTTCGGGAGATCAAAAGAAGGATTCTCCGCTTTCACCGCATACTTGGAAGCATGCTTGATATTATCATACGTCTTAGCGGAATAAAGAAGCGTCTTTGTCGGCACGCATCCCTCATTCAAACAAACCCCGCCCAATGCGTTTTTCTCAAAAAGAATCGTGGAAAGCCCACCCTGCGCCGCTCTCTCCGCGGCAGTATAACCGGCAGGACCTCCACCGATTATAGCGACATCGTATTTCATACTATTAGATCTATTTAAGTTGTATATTAGGATTAATCTTTCTCAACTGTTTGATAAAATCAGCCCGGTTGGTCGGAGATATGAGCATCCAAGGTTTCCCATTGCTCCATATGATCAGCCGATCCAACGAAAGGGCGTAGCTGGACACCGGCATCACGGTAGATTCCAACGCCTCTATATCAGCGATAGCGATCTTCTTCTCCGGGAAAATACTACAATGCGCTATCAACATATCATCTTCCGTTATCCGGTAATACGTATTAAAGAAAACATGAAGCACCCCCAACGCAGCGATCATCATACCCACTATAGCCGATATATTGGTACGCAAAAACGCAGCCACGCAACCGATTACCACCATGATAATCACCAGATGATACCACCATCCCACTTTTGATTTATATTCTCTTTCCATTTTTCGAAATTTGCCGCAAGTTAACGAAAAACGTCAAACAAAAAGAAAATTGCCCAATCTTTCCCATAAAAGAAAATACGCTGTCACTTCTCAGCAACAGCGTATCCACTTAAACCGGTTAATACAAATCATAAGATTGTAGTCGCCTTTTTATTTTAATTCTTCCAATACCGTATAGGATTGTAATACGTTATTCTTATCATATTGTTCCGTACGCACTAAGCCTACATTCGGGCTGTACCACTCATAGCCATACCCAGTGATTGTCTCCTTTGATTTAGGGGAACGTGTAGCGATATTATATTTTACCTTAGCGCAATCGAACGTACCGGCAGGAGTTGTTATGCTTTCCGTTTTAATAAACTCACGGTCCTTAATGGCCATATCCTTACGATTCTTCCGGTTCTTCTTATCGTAGATCTTTACGGAAGCCTCGTCGAAATACACGTTATTCTTATCGAAATTAGCCGCATACGGATTTGGGTAATTTATAAAGTTCTCCGTGATATCCACATTCGTATTCATTTCCGATACCACTCCCGGATAAGAGAGCGTCTCTTTCGAGTCGAGGAAAAATTCTCCATTCTGGCAGTATGCCTTGATATCTCCTTTGTTCACGATCGTACCGGAGGGATTAGTATATACGTAGTCCGCTTCCACCTCTTGGCCGGAAGGCAATGTTTCCACCTCATCCACTTGATAACTCATAACAGATTGTAAGTTTCCCTTCGCGTCATATCCTTTACGGACCCATACCGTTCCCTCTGTTTGCGGAAAGAAGAACGTACAATCTTGCGCCATCGCTCCTCCTGCGATCAATGAGATTAAAGCCGTGTATAATATTTTCACCTTCATAATTTTGACGTTTAATTAATTCACTACTAAATACATGCCGGATATCCAATGCTTTGTTAAAACAGAGTGAACCCCTAAATGTTCAGAAGGTAAAAATTAAAAATAGCCAAAATATCTTTCTTGGCAATACATTTAACCATAACTATGAAGTAATCTATTACATATTTACATGAAATATACCAGTTTATAAAGGAAATTCATATATCTTTTTACCATCCAAACTATAGATGAAAAACTTTTCACCTACCCTAAACATCTTGGATGAAGTATATAAATAAGCTTTCTTCTCACCCTTTGAATTAACCCACAATGTTTTGTCTCCCAAGAATATCAAATTATCCCCATTTGGTAAAGCCTTAAACGTACGCAACTTAGACAAAGGATAAGTTTGTAAAACATTCAGTTGCTGGTCTAGCTCAACCATTTCATTCTTATCAGTAATCAAACAATAAATCGAATCCGGGCGTTTATATCGCTGATAAGATGTACTATCCCCAAAATCCTGCAAGAAATAAGAAGAATTGGTAAGATATAATAATTTCCCGTTTACTTCGGTATTCCATAATACCTCACTCAACAAGGAATCCGCGGATAACGAGTATTTCCGGATACGATCGGAAAACAATACCATCAGAGCATCCTCTTCCCAATTTATATCAAACTCCTCCACCATCTCTTTCTTATCCGAGAGCTGGCGGAACCAAACCTTCTCACCCTTTCGTTTATCGAAACAGGCGATAAACGGCCAGCCAACCTTCAGTCTTAAGTATTCGTGAGCATAAGCCTCAGAAGTATCAAAAATAGTATTTCGATACCCAGTTCCCATATTAATCATATAAAGGCTATCTCCTCTCGCAAACAAATGAGAGCGAGATCCCATTCCATCAGGTATCGGATACCCCCATTTAGGTTGTAACTGCCGATCCAGGCAAAACAAATTCTCCCGGCTTGCCACGTAAAAAACCGTGTCGTCCAATAAAACATTCGATACCAGTTCCATCACCTTCTTCGGCCCAGTAGGCACTGCCGCAAAACCGGTTAAGACACCCGTCACCACACCGAGCGCACCAAGAGCGACGGCCTCTTTATAATCACTTGCCCCAGTCGGCATGGCATAACTCGGCCCTTCCCCATTTCCCATGTGAACCAGATGAATCCCATCGGAGACAATCAATCGAGTAGAGTCATCCAGTAAACCACTCTCATTCCATCCATATACATGGCTCATTTTCCGGCTCCACATCTTTTCTCCCGTCGCAAGGCTGTGGCCTTCCAACTCGTTAGACACCCCGTTCATATAACTGCCTTTATAAGCCAAAAACATCCGGTTCTTAGCGTCCACCCAATAAGGAATCATTTTCTTTTTCTTCCAAACCTCATTACCTGTTTTCAAATCCAGCAACGATGTAGCCTTCCCCATTGTCACGAACAAAACTCCCTCTGAAGTCAACTTCGGATCTTGATTAAAATAATTGACAGGACGTTGCCATAGCATCCTCTGATCAGCCAAGGAGTAAACGGAAATTCCCCCCTTATTTTTCAAGGAAGTCTCATTTTTCGACAAATTCCGATACCGGATAAAAAGCAAATTATCCGTCGAATCCACATCCACTCCAAGAATCCAGCCGGGTAAAGCCAAACTTTTAGCAATGATAACAGAGCCATCCTCATTGATACCCAATGTGTCCGACAAAAATGTTTGAGATTGTACATCTAATGAAATACAACAAACAAACAGCAAGAAAATTTTGATGACCCTCATATCTCCACAATAATTATTTGATACAATTTCACTTTTGATATTTTTCTAACGAAATACAAGTCACATTATTATAATTAGATTCCTCTTCATGGAAAGTTCATAATACTTCTAAGGAACCCTGTACCATATCCCAATAATTGCGTAAAAGAGGCTATTACGGATAACAACCCTACACGTAAATCACATTTATTGCGGAACATTGCGTCTACAAACAATAAAAGGGCATAAATAATAAGAGGCACCAGAAACAAGCGGCAAAAGAATGAACTGATAACCAATAGACAGACTGAAAACGTGAATAATGCCGGTAAGCAATGTACCAGCTTCTTTTTCCCGCTGCTGATACCACCGGTCGTCAAGAACGAGGTCATGGCGTAATTGATCGCCTTCTGGATCGGGAAAAACGAGGCATACGCCTTATCCGGACCACCGAACACATCCACCAAATAATGATTCAACGAGTCATGTACATGACAAAAGACTGTTTAACTTCAGATTGTCAAACAGTCTTTTTAGCGATTTTTCAATGCTCATCTTCTTCCGGCGGGTAATTAGAATATCCATATCCTTTCTCTTGACGTGATATTTGAGTTTTCCATCTCTCCCACTTCGGAGATTTAAATACCTCATCTGGAATGGTTCCAGATAGCCTATTTCCCCACAAATGAGGTACCAAACAATCATCATCATCTGTGAAAAAAGACCATGGAAACGATGTAAAGCAGTTATAGCTCAGATCGATGCCACTAATACCGCTTGATTCATCACTATTTTCATAAAACCGCAACGTCTCCGGTACCTCACCCGCAAACTTATTGTGTTGCATCATATAGACACCCGATTTGGGAAGATTGCCGAACTCTTTTGGTATTTCAGTAAATTCATTGAAATAAATTTGCATCACTTCTATATTCTTTAAATTGCCAATTTCTTTAGGCAATGCGCCACTTAAAGAGGTAGAAGAAATGACAAGACTTTCCAAATTAACTAAATTTCCAATCGTCTTTGGAAGCTCTCCATACAAACCTTTCCCATAAAGACTCAAACTTCTCAACTCCACTAAATCTCCAATCTTATCTGATAAAATACCATTTGAACCATCCTGCATCACAAAACCAACTACCCGATATTCATTCATAACAGTGTCTAGGGCAGCAGTCACACCACCCCATGTCTGTATGTTTTCCAGATCCCAATCAACCAGTGTCCAACCCTCTCCATGCGCCTGTTTATAGATGTCCACCAAAGCCAGACTGTCTTTCACGTTCAAATAAGGTTTTGCAGGTGTAGGTATTTCCTTTCGTTCATCATCAGAACAACTGCAAACCAGCATTAATAATGCGATTATACTCAACCAGCATTTTTGTTGTCTTCTTCTAAAAATCATATCTATATTTCATTTTTAATACTTTGAACTTCTACATCTAGAGAGTAAGGAAATACATCTTTATAATTATTATACCAATCTGGATGCCATTCCAATCGAGGTACAAATGTCTTTGTTGAAACAAAAGTATGACTTACTCCACCAAGATTAACATTAAAGCTATGGGGCATTTTACAAACATGATCCGATTTAAACTTTATACTGTTTCCCCTATCATCCTTTGTATAAGGAAGAAAGATACTACGATGGATAGTTGTTGTCGGTTTTACATATCTTACAGTAATAGGAAAACTAAAATTCTGCATATATATAGCTACATCATCATTATCTTTATATAACAAATATGAATCATTCAAGGGACCTCCCCATATTCCTTTACCCAAAGAACCACAATCATATTTATCTGAATTAACCCCTTTAGGAAAAGAAGAATATCGGACAAGAGAATAAGATGTACCCTCAGACGAAATTTCAGATTTAATTGTAGGATTAATTACGGTTTCATATTTAACTCCACCCGTGCCTCTTAATTTATATGTTGCTTGAACATAAGAATCACCCGGATTATCAACATGCTCCGCCAGAGGATCCAAATAAATAATAGGAGTTTCTTTTAATCCCCACACCCCTAAAGTACCTACATTTTGTTTGGATATATTAATACGTATTGGATAAACTAAACCCGTTTGCACCGAAGTTATAGTACCACTAATATCAACAGATCCTAGTGTAGATATTTGTAGTTTTTGATTATTAGGCTTAGCAGGAGAGAAAATACCCAGAAATGAACCTACAAGAGAATTAAGGCCTAAATTAACAATCTGTTTTACACCTTCAGTTAATATAGGAACGGTAACTTTTTTAAATTTATCATTAGCTAATTGCTTATTAAACCACTTCTCTGCCTCATCACCGGCGCCATTAACTATACCATCAGTAACTTTATTCGTTGATTTTGAATTAGCAAGCGAAGCAATAAATCCTTCTGATTTTGATTGAAAACTACCACTCAAATTAATGGATGAAGTAGTCACCATTTGAGGAGTTACATACAAATAACCACTTGTAAAATTAGGATCATAAGCCAATTCTTGTTGAAAACAATTCCATCCCGGAAGAAATCCTTTAGAACTTTCTTTTGTAATATTCGTAATCCCTACCGAGTTGTTTTTCACATTGCTATTAACCGCTGTTGCAAATTTATCTGCGAAATCTAAAAGGGATTGATTAGGTTCAATAGAGATATTCCAGATTGCTGTATTATTAGGGGTAGTACTTCCTTCTAAATAATAAAAGCCTTTCAACAATCCTGAATATTTATTATAAAATATAATATAATTCAATCCTTTATCACTTGTTGAAAACATTGTGTGAGCAATTATATTCCAACCGTCCTGCTTTTTTATATCAAAACAGAAATCTTTTGGAACAGAAAGTGATACAGCTCCACTTTCATTCCATGGTGTGGCAACACTACTACCAGAAGCTAATGTTACATTCAAATAACTTTCCCAATTTGAACCAAAATCTCCACCAGCCTTTGTTTGAATACCATTTTGTTGATAATTACTTGAAAGTGGATATATGACATTATCCAACTCTCCCATTTCTGTACTAATATTCAACTGTTGTACATTTGTCTCCAGCTCGTTTGTTGTACATCCTAGCAATGTTAGGCCAACGATAAAATAAGATAATAAGTATTTCATAACAATAGATTTAATAAATTCAACATATTCACTACATATTTTCTCAATTAATACATATTTTTAATAAGTCTTCTCTTCATAGGATAATAGCCATTTCATCCTTATATTTTGATTTCTTATTCTAATGTAAATTCACCATAAAGATGATCTCCCCACTGATTTGTCAGATTCAAAGTATAAACTCCACTCTTGTTATCTTTCAAATCAATCAATATATACCCCGTTTTTTCCGCTAAAACGGTCTCTTCATAAACCATGGTGGAAGAATCCATTATTCGGATTGTTATATCCGATCGCAGAGAATGACTCTTAATAACCAACTGTCCATTTTCTACATAAATAGTAATAGGTATATCTGAAGAGACTGAACGCTTCCCCTCATTCCACTTACCATTTTCATTATCTGGACATCCCCCGATAATTCCTGCATACATATTCACTGCAATCAAGTTACTGACTAAAAAAACGAGCAATAATCTCGAAATTTTATTTGTTATTTGTATCATAAGAATTTGTTTTGGTATAAATATGATACTAATTTCTTTCACTACCAACAAAAAGACGTGGACAGCATCTATACTTAATACATAAAGAAACACCTGATTTTCAACTAATTAAAAAAACCAAATAAGATAAGACATGGACATACCATCATTTCAATATTCCTTAATAAACTGATCTAGAGAGAAATCATCCTTTTGAGAGACAAGAGCACTCTTTTTAATCCGTTGCTTGATTCGTTGCTTCTGTTTTGTTGAAGACGCAGAATTGATCGCCATGCAAGTCGCTATCTCCGATGTTGTAAACCCCATTTTTATCAACCAACAATACTGCATGTCCAGTTCCGTAAATTCAGGAAAATCCTTTTCTAGACGATCTGCATATTGATTGTATTGTAAATTCACCCAAATCCTTATTACTGACCAATCCTCTTCTTTTAGAAAATGAGGACACGAACGAATGCGTTTTAGTCTATAAAAATAAGGAACTTGATCACCTAATTTTACGAAATAAGAAGATAACGATTGTTTCCCTTTTTCTATTTGTTCATGAAGTAGCCTATTCTGTTTTTTGAGATCTTCATTAATCTTATTGAGTTCAAAAACTTTTGATTGCTCCAATGTTAAAGAGTCTATACGAGCATTATTTTTTTCTATTAATAATTCATTCTCTTTAATTTTTTCTTCATACACATTTATTTTTTCTTTTATAGAAACCAACAATCTTTCCTTTTTGAATATATATATCTGATAAAATAAAATGATTATTAGCAAACAAATAATTAACAACAATGCTATTTTTAAAATTTGTAATTTTTCCATTTGCAGGGAATTCGCAATATTCAACAATCTCTCATGATCATATCTTGCTTGAAGTTCAGCCAGATCATATGTATGAGTCAATACATATATCGAATCAGAATAAATACGGTATTGTTTATTGTAATATATGGCATCTGTATATTTATTTTGCTCTTCCTCTATTTTAGATAAAAAGTCATAGGCTCCTTTTATCGTATACAAGTTATCTGTTTCTAATGATTTAAGAAAATACACTTTCGATGAATCTAACTGACCAGCATCGAAAAAAACATAACCTAGCCCATAATAAGCTTGAGGTAATTCTCTACATGATATTTCTTGTTTTATATCGACCTCTTTTCTTATATATTGTAAAGCATTTTCATACAGTCTCAGTTTCCCATAGACAAACCCCAATTCTCCCATAGCCATAGCTTCAAGTTCTAAATTTCCTAATCTTTTAGCATTTTCCAATGATTTACCAAAATAGAACAAGGCACTATCCATTTCATTTTTATGCACATAAGTTCTTCCTAGTTCTGATAGAGCATAAGATATCCGTTCTCCATTTCCTGATCGTAATGCGTATTGATAAGCATCCTTTAATTGTACCAACGATTCTTCATAAAGATCTTGATAACGATACGTATTTCCTAATGATTGGCAGATCAGATAAGTAAAAAGCGGCTCATCCAACCTTGTCATTATATCTTTAGACTTTAAAAAGAGAGGTATCGCTTCCGTTAACTTTTTCTGATCCTCCAATAATTGTCCCTTATAATAATACGCTTGCGCCATCCTTTTCAAGTCATCCTCTTTCTCGAAATAATCCATCGCATCTTGAACCAACTTATCCGAAAAAGGGATATTCAACGAATCCGGAAGGCGTTTACCATATACCTTATCCCGGGCTTGTGCCAACAATAGTGCCCAAGTAGCATAGTTCTTTCCGCTTGAAAGTGATGATTGAGGCATAGAACGTAATATAGATAGAGCGCTATCCGGATGCTCCCACATAACAGATTCCGCACGAGATAATTCCGCAGGTAATGGTTTTTCTTGGCGCATACAAGAAAAAAGGGTAGCGAAAAGTAGCAAAGTCAGTCCTAGTGTTCTCTTCATTTAGATTACAGTTTACAACTTAAACGCAAGTTATAAAATTTATTTTATAAATACCACTAAAATATTTGTTTTTCAATAGTGATTTTGAGATACAATCAGCCAGTAGGGAGATGCGGCACACTACGTATCTACTAGTTGTATTATGTATTTAAAATATTAGCATATAAGCATTTGCAGTTTTTATAGTAAAAAACAAAAGTTTATCAAGCAGAAAACTTTTGTTTCCCTATATAGAAACTAAAGTTTCTTCAGCACGAAACTTTTGTTTTCCCTAATAGAAACTACTTTTACATATATAGGCACTACGACACACGAACCTAAACGATAATTTGGTTTCTTGCGTTTTCTATCAAAACATGGTAGATAAAGAATGATAATTGTAGATATTTTCTATCTACAACCACTATATAAGATGTTTATTTATAAGGCATATAAGAAGGAATTGTAGATGTGGTAGATATTAAGTGTTTTTTATTAACTGGTAATTTATGGAACTCGATTATATAATCCAACAAGTTCTTGTAACTTTGCAGCCATTTTAATTGAAATCCCGATTGAATATGAAGAACAAATACGAGGCTAGGCTAGGTACGGAACGTATGCTACCGCTGGTTTTCAAAATGGCGCTTCCGGCGGTAGCGGCCCAATTTGTCAACTTACTTTATAATATCGTAGATCGTATCTATATCGGGCATATTCCCGAGATCGGGACAAACGCTTTGGCCGGTATAGGGGTGACCACCTCCATCGTGATCTTGATCTCCTCTTTCTCCGCTATCGTGGGAGCGGGCGGTTCGCCGTTAGCGGCCATCGCTCTCGGACAGGGCGACCGGGAACGGGCCGGAAAAATAGTGGGAAATGGATTTATATTGCTTATCCTATTTACTATATTCACTTCCCTCATCACCTATACCTTCATGGAACCGATCCTGCTTTTTACAGGAGCATCAAAATATACGTTAGGATATGCGGTGGATTATCTCTCTATTTATTTACTGGGCACTCTGTTTGTCGAGATATCCACGGGCTTGAATGCCTTTATCAACGCACAAGGGCGTCCGTCTATCGCTATGTGCTCGGTTTTGATCGGGGCTTTATTGAATATCGTATTAGACCCTATCTTCATTTTCTGGTTGGATATGGGGGTAAAAGGCGCCGCGCTCGCCACGATCCTATCGCAAGCTTGCAGTGCCATATGGGTATTGAGCTTCCTTTTCTCAAGACGTGCCTCCTTGTCTTTGGAAAGGCGGTATATGAGACTGGACCGAAGAATCGTACTCTCGATGTTCGCTTTGGGAATTTCTCCGTTCATCATGGCCAGCACGGAGAGTCTGGTCGGTTTCGTCTTGAATAGTAGTTTGAAAAATTTTGGCGATATCTATGTGAGCGCATTGGCTATCTTACAGAGTGCCATGCAATTCGCTAGCGTACCGCTGACCGGTTTCGCCCAAGGATTCGTACCGATCATAAGCTATAATTACGGACATGGAGACAAACAGCGGGTGAAAGATTGTTTTCGTATCGTGCTAATCGTTATGTTCTCTTTCAACTTGATACTCATGCTATTCATGATCTTATTCCCCTCAACCGTAGCCTCCGCTTTTACAAGCGACGAGGAGTTGATCGATACCGTCCGTTGGGTCATGCCCATCTTCTTGGCGGGTATGACGATTTTTGGCTTACAACGAGCTTGCCAGAATATGTTCGTAGCGTTGGGACAAGCTAAGATATCTATCTTTATCGCCTTGCTTCGTAAAGTAATCCTCTTGATTCCTTTGGCATTACTATTACCTCATTTTATGGGGGTAACCGGCGTATACGCGGCAGAAGCCGTATCGGATGCCACGGCCGCTATTTGCTGTACGTTGTTATTTATATGGAAATTCCCGAAGATACTAGGGAAAATCAAGCAAAAAGAAGAAAGGGCTGCCCAATAACGGACAGCCCCCTGATAAAGCCTTAAAGATTAAAATGAATCGTATTAATATCCCGGATTCTGTGTCAAGTTAGGATTCAGGCTAAGGATATCGGCATAGATGGAGAATACCGTTGTATATCCTGTCTTATCCTCTTGATAATCCAGCGAGCTGGCGGAATGTTTCACGCCTACATAGCGGTCTACCGTAGCCTCGGTAAACTTGCCGAAACGGATCAAATCCTGCCGGCGTACGCCTTCCCACGCTAATTCAAGCATACGCTCGTCTAATAGCGTATCCAGCGTTACGTTTTGTAGCGGTTTGGCGCCTACACGGTTACGAACTTGGTTCACCTCATCGTCTCCATTCTGTCCCAGACGAATCTTGGCTTCCGCCTTCATCAGCAACGCGTCGGCGAAACGGAAGATCACGCAGTCATTTCCATGCAAGTTTCCACCATCCTGAGCATTCTGGTCGAACTCATATTTAGCCATGCGGGCACCGGCGGTCTTCACCAACAAACCATCGGAGGCATCCATATATACCTTCGGGGCGTTCGGCTCATATTTCAAAGGCACTTTCTGTCCGTCCCATTCCGTATAGATCGTCTTTCCATCCGGGCCGGTCACCTCGCCCGTAAAATAAGTAAGCTTACAACGAGGATCCTCATCCGCCGTACCGAACTTAAACACGTTCATCGCCTTCACCGTAGCGCAAGAGCCATTCCATCCGGATTGGCCGTAAGCGGTTGCATGATCATAATGGCGGGTACGTACCAAATTGTAGTCCTTAGCGTCCGGATAAGCGACCGGGTCCATAGGAACCGTGAAAATATTCTCAACCGAGGTCTCGTTCGCTACGGCGAAATTCTCAGAGAAGTTTCCCTGCAATTTATAGCCCAAAGCCTCCAACTTATCCACATAGGCGATCGTAGCTTCCCAAGCGTTCATCTCTTTACCGTCAACGGTAAACTTGATGTTCTTTCCATCCGGACGATTACCGTCCGTCCAATTGTCGTCCGCATAAACCTCCGCGTTCAACGCCAACTTAGCCAAGATCATATAAGCCACCGGCTTGGTAATACGCCCGTAATACTCACCTTTTTGGTTACTGCGGTTATCCGAAAGATAAGGCAACGCCTCCTCCAACTCCGAACGGACAAAGTTAAATACAACGCTACGCTCAGATTGCTTTACCTCAGACATCGGTGTCGTAGAGGAAGTTACCAACGGAACACGAGCGAACAAATCCAACAACTCATAATAGAAAAACGCACGGACCGCACGGACCTCTTCCAGATAAACCTTGAAATATTCCACGTCCGGTTGTTCCTCGGCAAAGGCTTGCAACTTATCAACACTCTGGTTGCATTTTCCGATCTGCTCATACAAGAAATCCCAAGAGTTCTTGGTCAAATCATTCATCGTGCCCCAACGGTGTAAGAAAATATTCTGCCATAAACCGCCATCTTCCCAGTCGCCAATACGGCAAGGAAGCATAGCCTCATCGCTGGAGAAAGTATTCAAGTCATATACATGACGGTCGTTACCCATGATCTTGAACATATTATTGTACAGGCTCGCAACCGTGTTTACATAGACCAACGTAGGGCTTTGAAACGCCGTCTCCTCATCAAACGCATCCGTAGGACGCTCTTCCAAAAAATTAGAACAGGAAGAAAATGCCGCTGCGGCAGCGGCTATCATAAAGCTATATATAAATTTCTTTTTCATGACTCTTTAAATGGATTTAGAAGTTAACACTCAAACCTAATGAATACGTACGGGATAACGGATAGAAACGTTTGTTATCCATACCTAGGTCATTATTATCTTTATCGACCGTCGTACTGTTAATCATCGGAGACAAACCGGAGTAACCCGTGATCGTAGCTACGTTGTTCACCGAGAATGTCACACGGATATTCTTCACGTATTTCTCGATCTTTTTGCAATCGATGTTGTAACCCAACGTAATATAATCGATATTCAAATAATTACCCTTTTCCAACCAATAATCAGAGATCGACTGGTCGTAGATCTTGCTTTCCGGAGCCTTAGCCAACGCGTTGTATGTAGGGAACTGGCTCAAGTTCATATAAGCTAGCGATGTACCGTTGAAGATCTTATGACCGAAAGCGCCGTTCATCTGCGTCATCAAGTCAAAGCGTTTGTAGCGGAAGCTGAAGTTCATTCCCAGATAATATTTCGGCATGGCTTGTCCGGCGATATAACGGTCGCCACCATCATTGGTATCCAAACCCTCTTTTCCATCGATCGTCTGATCCAAGTTGTAGATATAGCGGCCTTCGATAGCGTTTCCATTCTCATCCAAAGCCGGAGTCAAGCCCAAGCAACGAGGAATGTAGAACACTCCGACAGGCTGGCCTACCATCTGATAAACCACACGGTTGTTTCCTACGAAACCGGCACCACTCATACTGGACAGATCCATATATTGTTTCGCCTGCAACTCTTGTCCCATATAAGAACCGCTCAAGGAGTTCAATTTATTCTTCTGGTAAGAGAAATTCACGCCCATGTTAAAATCGAAGTCCTTTGTCTTCACGATACCACCGCTTACAGCCAATTCCACGCCGGAGTTGGTCATCTCTCCCAAGTTCGCCAATAATTCCGGATATACGAACGGAGGAACCGGAACCGCGTATTTATACAACAGATCCGTAGTCTTGGAAGTATACCAATCGGCGGTCAACGTAAAGCGGCCATCGAGGATACCAGCGTCCACACCCACATCGAATGTCTTTTTCACCTCCCAACGCAAGTCCGGGTTCGAGTTACGTGTAAAGCCATAGGTAGCGGTAGAATTTCCATTGACGGAAGTCACGCCGTTCGGGCTCATCAAAGCTAACGAGTTATAAGCCTCGATAGCATCTTGGTTACCGGTCAGACCATAACCCGCACGTAGTTTCAACTGGCTCAGCCAATCCACGTCTTTCAAGAAAGCCTCCTCATTCAACACCCAAGCGGCGGAAGCGGAAGGGAAGAAGCCCCATTTATTATTCATACCCAATTTAGAGGAACCGTCCGCACGTAAGTTCACGGTGGCGATAAAACGGTTGTCATACATATAATTGAAACGACCCATGAATGAGGCCAGACGATTCTCGTTTTGGAAAGAAGTCACGTCTCCGTATTTCACCGTACCACCCGCTTTCAGGTTGTTATAACCGAAGTAATCCGTCTCAAAGCCACGGGCACCGGCGCTAAATCCCGTATAATGATATTTTTGTCCCTCTACCAAGGCCAAAGCGTCGATATGATGTTTCTCATTCAAATCCTTATTATAGGATAACTGGATATTACCCATCAAGATATTCTGCTTATTATCCGCACGGTAACCATGAGCGTCGGAAGTTTGCGTAATCGCCTTCAAATCTTTCGGGATATACTTCATGTTCTCCTTCACGTTATACGTATAAGAGCCGAATGCGCTCAGTTTCAACCCGTCCAGAATCGTCCAAGTCAATTTACCGTGTACGTTCACGTAAGCGTTCTTCTCACGATCCTGTATCTCAAGACGTCCCAGCGGGTTCTGGATCTCGTTCGCGTAGGGATCCTCATCCCATTTGCCATCCTCATTCTTATGCGTAGGGAAGGTTGGGTTGTAAGTAGCGGCCGAATAGAAAGTTTTCTCATAATCGTTCGTATAATCCACTTGCTTCAAGGAACCGAACATACCGAACTCGATTTTCAACTTATTGTTGAACATATTCTGGGAAGCGTCCAGTTTAGCCGTATAATTCTTCATACCGCTATTCTTGATAATACCCTGTTGATCGATCACGCCTACAGAAGCACGATAATTCGAATCGTCGTTACCCGCGCCGAAAGAGATGTTATGGTTCTGCGTATAACCCAATTGCTCGATCTCGTCGAAGAAATTCGTATTACCACCCATATCCAGCGGAGTCATGCCTAACGCCTTCGCCGTAGAGCGGAACTCATCGGCGGATAACATCTTCAAGTTCTTATAAACATTACTGATACCGAAGTTGCCGTTATAACTCAACGTCTTCATACCGTTCTTACCTTTCACCGTAGTCACTACGATTACACCGGCGGCACCACGTGAGCCGTACTGAGCGGTCTCGGAAGCGTCCTTCAAGATCGTGAACGTCTCGATGTCGGCGGGAGCGATCGCGTCCAACATGCTCAAATCACCGAATACGCCATCGATAATCACCAAGGGATCATTACCACCGGACAAAGAGGTCGTACCACGTACACGGATAGAAGGCTTAGAGGCAGGGTCGCCACCCGTCTTGGAGATTACCACACCGGCAACCTTACCCTTCAAGGATTCCAACGGCGTGTTTACCACACCTTGATTCATATCCTCTTTCTTGATACGCTCTACCGCACCGGAGATCGTACGCTTGCTACCAGTAGCGTAACCTACTACTACCACCTCGTCCAACGCTTCTACATCCTCGTCCAGAATGATATTCAGGTTCTGCTGTCCATTTACCGGGATCTCTTGTGATTTATAACCGATATAAGAGATGGTCAGAGTCCCGTCTTTCGGAGCTGCCAACGTGAAATTTCCGTCCATATCGGAAATCGTACCATTCGTTGTTCCTTTCACAAGGATACTAGCTCCAATAATCGGATCGCCGAATTTAGAGTCTTTCACTACACCTTTTACGGTAATGTCTTGAGCATAACTGCTAAAGGAAAGAAAAAGTCCCAAAAGAAGTAGGAACAAACCTCTTTCCCGCAAAGAGAAGAAATGCTTTTTCATGCTTTACAATTTAAGATTACTAAATTAATTTTATTTATTTCGTTTGCTTGATAAAACAACCAAGAGGGGGAATCCCCCCCTTCTCGGACATAAAATAATCTTACAGGAATAAAGGGCGGGTAAAAGCGGGCCTAGTTGTTATATAATAAATTGATTTGATCATAAAATAGAATACTTTTGTTACATTTGCCTCAATCTTTTATCTAAAGTGGTATGTGTGAGCAATTGTATCTAACGGATGATCGTCTTCTTTTCGATAAGATCAGAGGGGGCAACGCAAAGGCGTTCGAATACGCTTTTCGCAAGTTCTCTCCCCGTTTAGAGGCATTTGCCCAGAAATACACCAACGATACAAACGAGGCGGAGGATATCGTACAGGATGTATTCTTGAAATTATGGGAAAGAAGGGAGTTGCTGGATAACATCTCGCTGGCCTCTTTTCTTTTCATGATGGTAAGGAATAGTTGTCTAAACTATTTAAAACACCGTCAGATAGCCGATTCGGTACAGCAACGGATACCGGATACCGAGACTGCCGAGCGATTATACGCGGCGGACTTCGTACCCGACCCTTCCTCCTTGCTGATCCAAAAGGAACTGTCCGACTCGATCGATCAGATTATGGAGGAACTACCGCCCAAATGCAAGGAAGCGTTCGTTCTCAGCCGTCTGAATGGCTTGAAAAACCGGGAGATAGCGGAACATATGGCTATTACGGAGAAAGTGGTGGAGAAACACATTACCCGTGCCTTGAAACGATTCCGGGATGGATTAAGGCGTTATGCCTTATTACTGGGAACGCTCCTTAGTCTTTGGAAATGGTAATACAGATTTAGTAAAACAGGAAAATGGAGAATAAACGATTCGAACATATAATTACACGGTATCTGAAAGGCAAGGCGACCCCGGAGGAAGAAGCGGAGTTGCTTCAAGCCATCCATACCTCCAAGGAATGGGAGGCCGCTTTCCGGAAGCGAACCGCCGAATGGAATCCTTTGGAAGAGACTGAAGCCGATCCGGAAACGGACCGGAAATGGAATCGGATCGCTTCGATCATCACGCCCTCGGAATCTCAATCGCAAACCGAAGAGGCACCGGTTATTTCCTTGGTCTCAACTTCTTCCCGAAGAATATGGTTCTCGATAGCAGCGGTGGTCTTACTATTGCTTGTATCCGGAGTTACCGTCTATTTCTTGAATCAAGGCGGAAAAGCGGGAACAGGAAATGCCGAATGGCAAACGATTATAGCTGCGCAAGAGGATCGTTCGATCCTTTTACCCGATGGTAGTTCCGTTTATTTGAGAGAGAATTCCGAGCTAAGCTATCCGGAGGTATTCGCCTCTTCCGTACGAGAAGTGAAAATCAGAGGAGAAGCCTTCTTTGAGGTTACTCCCAATAGCGAGCAGCCTTTTATAGTTGATGCTTCCGGCTTATCGGTCAAGGTACTGGGAACCTCTTTCAGCGTACAGACCTCCGATCAAGGAAACGAGATCTCCGTGATCTTGGTAGAAGGAAAGGTGAGCCTGAATAACGCGCATGAGAAAGAATTGGTACAGTTGCATCCGAACCAAAAAGCCGATTATTTCGTGAATGACGAACATTATACGGTAACGGAAGTTGATAGTGAACGGCTTACCTCGTGGAGAAAAGGGATCATCTTTTATGATAACGCTTCCTTAGATGAAATCGTACGCTTGATCGAACAAACCTATAAGGTCTCACTCATGTACACACGTCCGGAAAACGATGATCAACGTTTCTCCGGCGCTTTTCTAAAGACACAAAAATTAGAAACCGTATTACAACAAACCAATAAACTCACGGGTACGAACTTGATTCTTATTCAATGAAGAGATACGCGCCACTGCTGTTAACCTTTCTTTTTCTCCCGCTGCTCTTCTCCTGCTTCGATCTGGAAGAAGACCTATACGACCAGCTGGAGAAAGAGGATTATTATACGGATTATGAATCCTTAATGGCCTCCGTACTCCGTCCTTATGAGCATGCGAAATGGGCGGAGACTAATTTCTCTTTCTGGCTGCAAGAGTTATCGGCGGATCAGCTCGTGATCACCCAAAAACGAGAGCATTGGGAAGACGGGGGCGTATGGCGTATGATCCACCAACATACATGGGACACGTACGAGAAAAACAGCGAGCAAATGTGGAACGCTTGCTACGGAGGTATCGGATATTGTAATAATACATTGGCGGATATCCAAGAGTTATCATATGATAACTTCGGACTCGCAGAGTCCGACAAGCGGCAGCATATCGCCGAGCTTACCGCTTTACGGGCTTATTTCCAACTTTTACTTCTGGATGCGTTCCGCATCCCCGCGATCTCCCTCACGACAGAGGAAGAGGTCGGTTCGGCTACCCCACAAGAAAATTTCCACTTTATAGAAGAGAGCTTATTAAACGCCATCCCCGATTTACCCAAGGCACCCTCTAAGAATTACGAGGGACGGATCACCCAAGGAGCGGCGGCCGTATTATTGATGAGGCTCTATTTTAACGCGTCTTGGTACATCAATATACCGATGTGGGAACAGACCGGAGCGCTTTGCGAACGGATTATCAACGGAGAGTTCGGCACTTACTCTCTCACCTCGGAATGGACCGATTTATGGAACGCAGGCAATCAAGATTGTCCGGAATTAATCTGGTCTTATCCCCAGTCCCGGCAAGTAGGATATGATGATTTTTACTATCTGTTTTTTATGCACTACCAAGCGCCCGAACGATTCGGCTGTGGCAAGGATTTGCCGGCGGCCTATAATGGTTGTCACCTCAGTCCCTCTTACGATCCATCCGGCAAGCCCTACCCTTATACGTTAGGACGCACGTTTTCCAAATTTCCTGATACGGATCTCCGGAAGAAGAACTTCAAGGTACTCTCACAAGGCATTTACGAGGGATTATTCCTCTTCGGTCCCCAACAGATATACAATAGCGACCAGCTTCAGTATGGTGCCGAGGAATGGGGAAATTACCCCCTCATTTTCATAGATCAAGTAGCACGTTATTCCGACCATCTATCCGATACGGAAAAGAAAGCGCTCACAGATAAACAATTATCTTCCGATACGCCGTGGATCATACAAGATAAAAGATTCACCTCCCTCGCATCCAATATCAAGACCGGCGAGGAGAATACAGGTATCCGTATCGTGAAATATCCGCTTTATCCATCCGGAGACGTGGGGCTGATGGCGAATAATCTGGTAGTGTTACGGCTAACAGAGGTTTATTATACGCTGGCGGAAGTTTCCTTTCGTCTGGGTAATCCAGCCAAGGCCGAGGCGATCTTGAACCAGATACGCAAACGATACTATGCGCCGGAAGACTGGGAACAAGTACGCTATCCGGAAGATGGCTCCGTCCTTACCGCACAGGAATTATTGGATGAATGGGGACGTGAATTTCTAGCGGAGAAACGAAGACGTACCGATTTAAACCGGTTCGGCCTATTCACGACCGGTATCTGGTGGGATAAGCAACCCTCCGATAGTTATCGCCGGTTCTATCCGATACCTGCCCGGGCGATATCGGCCAATCCCTTATTGAAACGCTCGGAAGGATATATCTATTAACCGTTTAATTCACCCTATGCAAATCAAGATATACATATCATTCTTAATAACGGCTCTGTTCCTTTGCGTCCCGCATACACGGGCCCAAGAGATCGAGGTTCCCATCACCTTGAATGAACATGGGACTCAATTAAGGGATGTATTGCGGAAAATAGAGCAACAATCCCCTTATCTTTTCCTATACAACGAGACTCAGTTGGATATGAAACAGAAAATCAATGAGAAAATAACCTCGCCGGATATCCGTAAAATACTAGACCGGCTATGCGGACCGATCGGGATACGCTATGAGATCATGGACGTACAAATCTTGTTGATGCCTAAGATCGATACGGGGAAGCCCAAGCCCTATCCAGTACCGGTTACGGGTTATATCACGGATGAGAAAGGGTCTCCCATGGAATTTGTCTCGGTAATCGACCTTCTTTCCGGTAAAGGAGGACTAACGAATGAGGAAGGGTATTTCCGCTTCTTTACGGATAAGGATTCGTGCCGGCTACAAATCTCCCATCTGGCCTATAAACCGGAGCTAAGGACGGTGGGGCCCGATAACCGTCATTTACAGATCCAATTGATACCGGCCGTCTTTAATTTGGACGAGGTGGTAGCGATCGGCTACGGAACCTTGGCACGCAAGGAGCTGACATCAGCCGTGGGTTATGTATCCTCGGAACGGTTCTTATCCGGGAAGGTCAACAATCCCATCCAAGGCATCAAAGGATTGATCGCCGGAATGAGCATCTCGGGATCTTCCTTGTCCGATATAAACTCGATACCGGATATACAGATACGGGGCGCCGGGTCTATTTTGGCCGGAAACAATCCGCTAGTCGTGGTAGATGGGGTACCCGGAGTATCCTTGAATAGTTTATCACTAGCCGAAATCGCCTCCATATCGGTATTAAAAGACGGATCTTCCGCCGCCATTTACGGATCGAACGGGGCTAACGGAGTGATCTTGATAACGACCAAAAGCGGTAAAAGCTCGGATAAGTTGCAGGCCAATTACCAAACCTACCTAGCGGCCGCTCACGAATATAATAGACCTCGTGTCCTTTCGCCCGAAGCCTTTGTAGCAGCCGGGAGAGACGCTGATCTAGGGTACCATACGGATTGGCAAGCCGCTTTGATACGTTCCTGCCCCTTGGAACAAAATCATGATTTATCCATTCAAAACGGATGGAAAAGCGGGGCGTTCCGTATCTCCATGAATTACAGGGACGGACAAGGGTTAGACATCGTATCCTCCCGCCGGGAGTACGCCTTACGTACCCATATCAGCCAAAACCTCCTCTCCGGCTATCTGGAGCTAACCGTATCGCTCGCTTACAAAAAACAACATTTGCGCCTAGGTAACCATACAGCTTTCCAACAGGCGATGCTAGCCAATCCTACCGCCCCGATCTATACCGATGAGGAGGAGACGGAGTATCTCTATCCTTCCGGTTTCGAGCGGGATAATCCCGTAGCCTCACTAAAAGAGGAAAACCGGCAACAAGAGAACCAGTTTATGACCGGCTCGCTAACCGCACGGATCAACTGGAGCAAACCTTTTTACTCCACCATTATGCTCGCCGAGAACCGGGAAGAGAGTGAGGAAAATGTCTATTGGACCTCACGGGCCAAAGAATCCGTAGACAATAACCGGAAAGGGCGAGCGGATCGTACCTCTTCCAAATATGTAAACCGGACGCTAGACTGGACCAATCATTACGATAATACGTGGGACCAGCACATGGTCAAAGCGATGATAGGCTATTCATTCCAACGTTGGGATCATTCGGGAATGAACGCCGGAAATGCCGACTTTCCTACCGACTTCTTCACATGGAACAACATAGGCACCGGTTCTTACCTTACCGATGGAAAAGCGACTTTAAGCTCATTCAAGAATTCCAGCAAGTTGATCAGTGTCTTTGCCCGGTTTAATTATTCCTACCGGGACTTATTGATGCTTTCCGCTTCGTTTCGCAGGGAAGGTTCCAGTAAATTCGGGGCGAATCATAAATGGGGCAACTTCCCTGCCCTTTCGGGTGGTATACGCTTGAGCGAGTTACCCACCTTCCAAACGGAATGGTTGGACGATCTTAAATTCAGGGTTGGTTACGGGGTATCGGGCCGCCATAATTTCTCCCCTTACCAATCGCTAGAGACGTACGCCGGAGCGGGTAAAGTCATGGTAGATGGCAAATGGATACAAGTATTCGGACCTAGCAATAACCCTAATCCGGATTTACGCTGGGAAAAAAGTCTGCATACCAACATAGGCGCCGAGGCGATCTTATTCAACTCCCGCCTCATGCTCTCCTTGAATCTATTCAAACGTACGACAAAAGATCTCCTGTTTGTCTACAACGCGATCAAGCCTCCCATGATCCATGATAATATCACGACAAACGTAGGCACTATCGACTCCAAGGGGTTGGAATGGGAAATGAACTGGCTACCTGTGCGTACAAAGAATTTTCAATATTCGGCAAGCCTCACGGGTAGCCTATTGAGCAGTACGCTGAAAAGCCTTTCCAACAACCAGTTCAAGCTAGGCTATACCTATCTGTATGATCTTCCCACCCCCGGATTACCCGGCCCGGCTATCCGCTTGGAGGAGGGAAAGCCAATCGGCTCCTTTTTCGGTTGGCGCTATGCCGGAACCGACGCCGAGGGTAATATCTTGGTATGGAGCAAAGACGGGAGAAAGATCCCGACCACGGAACGAACCGAGGAAGACAAGAATTTTATCGGCAACGGCGTACCGAAAGTGCAGCTCTCTTTCAGCCATACGTTTACTTGGAAGAATTTTGATTTACGATTGTTTTTCACCTCTTGGCTGGGGTACGACCTGTTGAATCTGAAACAAATGTACTACGGGCTACAAAACGTACCGGTTACCAATCTTTTAGAAGACGCTTATACCCGTAACGACGCCATCAAGGGAGACAAGATCTATTGCGATTATTTTCTTGAGAATGGTAATTTCCTGAAATTAGAAGAATTGACCTTGGGATATAAAATTCCTCTCCCAGACAATAAATGGATTCAATCGTTACGCTGCTATTTCTCGGTAAATAATGTATTTACACTTACCGGATATACCGGAGGCGATCCCGCTAATATCAACGTGAATGGCGTAGAACCCGGTATCGAGACCACTTCCATCTATCCTGTAGCCCGTACCTTCACGCTGGGATTATCCGTCCAATTCTAAAGACCTCCACTGCAAGCCGGGTTGCAGTAACACAACCCGCAAGGCTCTATCCGGGAAACCTGTAGTCAATATTTATTTTGTACGAAAAGCAAGCGCAAAAGGAACAACCTAATCAGTTAATCCCTAACTTTGTGAGCCTAAACAGTAGAAAACATGGTACAAAGATTCGATTACTTAGTGATAGGCTCGGGAATCGCCGGTATGAGTTTCGCTCTGAAAGTAGCCAATGAGGGCAAGAGCGTAGCACTTATCTGTAAAGCCGGACAAGAAGAAGCCAACACATATTTCGCGCAAGGAGGTATCGCTTCCGTAACCAACTTGAAAGTAGATAATTTCGAGAAGCACATAGAAGACACGATGATCGCCGGCGACTGGATCAGTGACCGGGCAGCCGTGGAGAAAGTCGTGCGCGAGGCCCCTGCCCAGATCGAGGCGCTTATCCGATGGGGAGTTAATTTCGATAAGAAAGAAAGCGGAGAATTCGATCTGCATAAAGAAGGAGGACACTCCGAGTTTCGTATCCTGCACCATGCCGACAATACGGGAGCCGAGATACAGACGAGCTTGATAGAAACGGTAAACAACCATCCCAACATCGCCGTATTCACGAACCATTATGCGGTAGAGATTATCACCCAGCACCATATGGGCATTATCGTCACCCGCCATACCCCCGGTATCAAATGTTTCGGTGCCTATGTATTGAACGAGGATACGGGCGAGGTACATACTTTCTTGTCAAAGATAACCGTTATGGCGACAGGCGGTTGCGAGGCCGTTTACCGGAATACGACAAACCCGCTGGTAGCTACCGGAGACGGTATCGCCATGGTTTATCGCGCGAAAGGCTCCGTAAAAGATATGGAGTTTATCCAGTTCCACCCGACCGCCTTGTATCATCCGGGCGACCGTCCCTCTTTCCTCATCACCGAGGCGATGCGCGGATATGGAGCTGTATTGAGAAACCTTGGCGGCGAGGAGTTCATGCATAAATATGATCCCCGTCTTTCCTTGGCTCCCCGTGATATCGTAGCCCGTGCGATCGATAGCGAGATGAAACAACGGGGTGAAGACCATGTCTATTTGGACGTGACGCACAAAGATCCGGAAGAGACGAAGAAACATTTCCCCAATATCTATAAGAAATGCCTCAGCTTAGGGATCGATATCACGAAAGATTACATCCCGGTAGCCCCTGCGGCCCATTATTTATGTGGAGGTATCAAGGTAGACTTAAACGGGCAATCCAGCATCCGTCGCCTATATGCGATCGGAGAATGTTCTTGTACCGGCCTGCACGGTGGTAACCGCTTAGCTTCAAACTCATTGATCGAGGCAGTTGTATATGCCGACGCCGCGGCAAAACACTCATTAAGCGTCATGGATCGCTATGAGTTTAACCAAGATGTACCGGAATGGAACGATGAGGGAACGATCACCAATGAAGAGCGTGTATTGATCACTCAAAGCATGAAAGAGGTAAACCAGATCATGGAAGCGTATGTAGGTATCGTTCGTAGTAACACACGTTTGATCCGTGCGTGGAACCGTTTGGATATTTTATATGAGGAGACAGAGAGCCTTTTCAAACGTTGTAAGGCATCCCGTGAATTATGTGAGTTGCGTAATATGATCAATGTAGGTTATTTGATCACTCGTCAAGCGATGGAACGGAAAGAGAGCCGGGGATTACATTATACGATTGATTACCCACCGATTAAATAATTGAAAATTGAGAATTGAAAATTGAGAATTACTAACTATGTTAATTCTCAATTTTCAATTCTCAACTTTTAATTATCAATAGTTCTGTTTCATCGGTTCGAAATAAGCTTGCGGATGAGCGCATGCCGGACAGTTAACCGGAGCTTTCTTGCCCTCGAATACGAAACCACAGTTGCGACATTGCCACAAGATAGCCTCAGCTTTCTCAAATACCGTACCTGTTTCTACATTATTCAATAACTTACGGTAACGATTCTCATGCTCTGCCTCTACCTTAGCGATCATCTTGAAAGCTACAGCGATAGCGGGAAAACCTTCTTCCTCTGCGATCTTAGCGAACTCAGGATACAATTCAGCCCACTCCTCATTCTCACCAGCTGCCGCGGCGGCCAAGTTCTCAGCGGTTGTTCCGATTACGCCTGCAGGATAAGAAGCGGTAATCTCAACCATTCCACCTTCCAAGAATTTAAAGAAACGTTTAGCGTGTTCCTTCTCTTGCTCGGCTGTTTCCATGAAAACACCTGCGATTTGCTCGTAACCTTCTTTCTTGGCTACGCTAGCGAAAAATGTGTAACGACTTCTTGCCTGAGATTCTCCGGCGAATGATTTCAATAAATTCTGCTCGGTACGTGTACCTTTAATACTTTTTTCCATAATGCTAATTTTATGTAGTAAATTAATGAGTCTGTTTTGTATATCGTTTTTCTCATGACCGATCAAAAGTAAGAATTTGTTTCCAAACATCGATTACGCAAACATTAAATAATATCTATAGGGAGATAGATATCACTTATTTATCAAGGAGCAACTTCTTTACCTTTATATTATGAAACAACAAATCCTCCTAAATTGTTTACACAAAACCGGAATGCGTCTTTAGATTTTTTGCATCTTCTTTATTTTATTAACTTTGCATCCTCAAATCAAACAGGCAAGAAGAAAAATGAAGAACAAATTTGATTTTCAGCCCAAACTCTTTACGGCGCTGAGAAATTATTCCAAAGAGAGGTTCATGACGGATCTCATGGCGGGTATAATTGTCGGCATAGTTGCCCTACCACTCGCCATCGCTTTTGGTATCGCCTCCGGGGTAAGTCCGGAAAAAGGATTGATCACGGCTATTATCGGTGGATTCATTGTCTCCCTTTTAGGAGGCTGCAACGTACAGATCGGCGGACCTACCGGAGCGTTTATCGTGATCGTTTATGGCATTATACAGAACTTCGGCATCGAAGGGCTTGCCATCGCTACCGTCATAGCGGGTATTATTCTGGTATTGATGGGCGTGTTGAAGCTCGGTACCGTGATTAAGTTTATCCCCTACCCGATTGTCGTAGGTTTCACGAGTGGTATCGCTATCACTATCTTCACGACACAAATGAAAGACTTATTTGGATTGACTATGGATAAAGTCCCCGCCGATTTCATCTCTAAATGGATCGCATATTTCGGGGCGTTCGATACGGTTAACCCTTGGGCATTCGTTATCGGTATCATTAGTATCCTGATCATTACGTTAAGCCCGAGGCTAACGAAGAAAATTCCGGGTTCCTTGATCGCTATCGTCATCATGACGATCGTTGTTTACATTATGCGTAATCATTTGGGTATTACAGGTATCGAGACGATTGGAGACCGGTTTACTATTAACGCTTCCTTGCCAGCCCCGGCTCCGATCACGTTTAATATGGAAACTATCAACTTATTGCTTCCCTCCGCCTTTACGATCGCTATCCTTGGGGCTATCGAGTCTTTATTATCCGCTACGGTAGCGGATGGTGTGACAGGTGACAAGCATAATTCAAATACGGAACTAATCGCCCAAGGCGCGGCGAATATCATCGTTCCTATTTTTGGCGGTATTCCCGTGACCGGCGCCATCGCCCGCACAATGACCAATATAAATAATGGTGGACGAACTCCGGTTGCCGGTATTATTCACGCCATCGTATTATTATTGATCTTGCTTTTCCTCGGACCGCTTACCAAACACATTCCAATGGCTTGTCTGGCTGGCGTATTGATCATCGTATCCTATAATATGAGTGAGTGGCGTACGTTCCGTTCCTTGATGAAAAACCCGAAAAGCGACGTATCCGTCTTGTTGGTGACTTTCTTCCTGACGGTTATCTTTGATCTTACGATCGCTATCGAGATCGGTCTTTTGATCGCCATGTTATTCTTTATGCGCCGTGTGGCCGAGACCACGCATGTATCCGTCACCACGGATGAGATCGATCTTTCCGACGAGGGCGAGATTCATCATGACGAGGAAGTCCTCTCCCTGCCTAAAGGTGTAGAGGTATACGAGATCGATGGTCCGTTCTTTTTCGGCGTAGCGAATAAGTTCGACGGCATCATGAAAAGTATGGGAGATAAACCGAAAGTCCGCATCATCCGTATGCGTAAGGTTTCGTTCATAGATTCTACCGGTCTGCATAACTTGGAAAGTCTTTTCCGTCTTTCCGAGGCAGAGCATATCCATATGATACTTTCCGGGGTCAATGAACATGTACACCGTGTATTGACAAAATCCGGATTCGATAAGAAGATTGGCGCAGAAAATATTTGCAGTAATATCAATGAGGCGGTAGAGAAAGCGAAAGCTGCCGTACAAGACTAAGATACTATCAGACAGTGGGAGACGCAGCATGCTGCGTCTCTACAACTGGATATTTATTCCGGTAAATAATACCAGTCCTCTGGTAAGACAGCTTCCTTTATTTTACGGCTGGAAACCCCGACCTCCAAGGCCTCGCCCATATAATCCTCGAAATACAAAACACGTAATTCGTGGAAACCAGCGTCTAACGCTACCTTTCCTTTCGCTATACGAGCATTATGAGAGCCATCATTATCAACAATAGCTTTACCGTCTATAAATAGTTTGGAACCATCATCCGAATACGTATAAAAGCGATATACACCTTTTTCAGGGATATTTATCAACGTACGGAACTCATAAGCGAAATGATCCTTGGCCGGAGCCTCCTGAATAGAGATATTTTTCATCGTACCCTCTTTCACTTTTGTCCCGGAAGCGATCTGATCCGTATGTTTAAATTTACCTTCATAATAGGTATAAGCTACCCCGTGCTTTTTAGGTTCTACCGTTTTGGCGGGTAAGAATTCCATCGTTTCCTCATCCTTAGAGGTCAGGCCAGATGGATAATAATACGTATATTCCTTTCCGGACGGGGTACGAATCCATGAATCAAACTCAAACTTGCCCTCACGCAATTCAATGATACGGCCACCCCGCTCGAAATCTCCATAAGCGTCCCATCCGGATACACGCCCGAAAGCTAGCCCCACATTATATAACATTCCTATATAATCGTTATCATGATCGTGCCCGGCAAAAGTAGCCATCACATCCTTCATTTCCACCAAGGAAGCGAAGAAGCCCGTGTTGATCTTGGGAGAGGCGATTCCCTCTTCTTTCTGTCCTAATGTAGTCTCCGCCCCAACGATCTCATTATATTCCAACAGAGGAATATGGAAAAAAGCCAAGGCTGGCAACGGTTTGCCACCATTTTCCTTGGTATAGCGCATACTTTGCTCACGATACCAATGGATCTGGTCGAAATGAATCCAATCATACGTGCCATAATCCTTCAGCGTAGGATAATCGTTGGAGTCGATACAATACAATAAGGCCGCCGGTTTCTTTCCGTCCGAACTGTAGACCGGTACCACATAGTTTCCGGCTCCATGGATATCACCCGGTCCCTTCTCGCCCATAAAATAAGGTGATTTACTAAGCATGGCATAAATCTCGTCCTTGGGGACGATCTCCGCGTCATGATTTCCCATCATGACCGTAAACGGTATCTTGGCCTCCTCAAAGATCCCGATCACCGACTTCCATCCTTCCAAACCAGGGTTTGCTGTCACCACGTCGCCCGTCAGCATTGCCACATCCGGATTCTCCGCCTTTAATACGGATTGTATCGTAGCGACTGTCTTAGCGCATTTAGATGATTTCTGATCCCAATGAATGTCTGTAAATTGGACGATCTTGAATTTCCCATCCTTGAAAGCAAGCTGTTTTTGCGCGAATAAGCTCATCGGGGCGCAAAAGCACAACAAGGCGATCGCTAATAAAAAAGTCTTTTTCATGTTCTTCGATTTAGTAATTGGGGGCTAAGTTATAAAAAAAAGAGAGCGATGTATAAAAACAGGCTCTCTTCCTTATGTTAAATGCCACAATGAAACCCTTGCTGTCAAACAAAAGCTATATACATATCCGCAAGCCGGGTTTTCCTGTCAAAATGCGGGATCTCTTTTACTATTTTCTCACAATCCTCAAGGCTCATTCCTACTTTAGGTTCCCCCCAGTACCAAAGTTTAGGGGTATTCTGTTTTTTACTTGTTGACTCCATAATTCTCGTTGTTTTTATCGTAAGACAGGAAACGCTCAAATACCCCTATCCTCAAAATATATAAAAGATTAAAATAATGTGAATTTATATCCAACCGACAACCCCAATTTCAAATCCCGGTCATTGACACAATTCTGGAAATAGTTCACTCCCACATAAAATCTTTTTACCTCTATACCGGCCGCCGCCGTAGCTCCCAGATTCCAATATTCACCACTACCGGTGTAAGCACCCGCATTTAATCGGAGATTCACTTTATCGCTCAACGGAATATGAAAAGAAGCATACACGGGTACAAAAAAATCAATATTCCAATCATCTCCATATGAAAACGAATTCCCCGCGGTATGCAACAACAATCCCGTTTGTATAGAAAACAACCGTGATTGCGGAAAGTTTATATACGCCCCCGTCTGAAGCCCCCATCCATCTCCTCCTAGTATTCCGGTACGAGCTTCTATATCAGCGGCCTGCGATCGACCAAAAGATAAAAGCAATATTAACAGAACAAACAACTTCTTCATTACTTACAAGGTATTAATATTAATATTTAGATTGAATAAAAGTTCGACATATCATGATATAGAACTCCCATTCAATCTAAATATTGCTTCTATATCATTATTCGGCTCCAAGTTAGTGTATTCCGAATATAGCGTCTTTTATGACGATCGAATCTTCCGAATTCTCTATATTATATAAAATACCTTCCATCTTCCCTTCAATATAAGGGGTACCACTTCCCTCATGAAAACGAATACTATCCACTTGTATCCGAAATGAAGATTTCAGTGGATGATACACTATTTTAGCGTCATCTTTCGTGATCCTAACAGTAGATTCTATCTCTTCATTCAATAATTTACCCTTATCGATCAGATATTCTCCTTCTCTCAATGGAATCAATGAGATCCTCAGCATAGGATAAGGATAGTCAGAGATATGCACTCCTAATGGTATCTCCCAATAGAAACCGCTTAAATCGGTATTTACCTCCTGCCAAAAATTTCCATGATCAATAAAAGAATGAGAGTTCGACTGATTAGCTATAGAAATATCTTGACTATTCACCTTTCCTTCAAAGTACCCCAAATAGTAAGGAGTTTCTTCAAAAGAAATATCTTCACCTTTATTACAAGATATAGACAAAAATAATAACATACTAAATAAAAAATAGATTACCTGTTTCATATTACAATAATTTTATATAAATATAATTCTTATTTATCAATTACCTACTTTAACAGAATCAGTTCGTACATTCTATCTTAAATATAGATATTATTTTTAAGATTATCTCTACATATTACAGTCAAAAAAATATCAAACCACAAAAATTAATTATATTTTAATGGACTTAGTGCTAATTGATACCATCCAGTCCTATATTTATCTGTATAGTCAGGTTTCCAATCCCTTCCAGTTGATAAATTCTTCTTTGATTTTAGAATTTTATCTTCAAAATTAACAATAACTTGACCTAATTCATCACTAGCTAAACTTTTAGTAACTGTATATGAAACTGTTTTTGATGTAGTTGCTGTAGCTCCAAATTTTAAACCAATCTTTACTTTTTCTCCAAAAGATGGATCAAATCCAAAATTAGTTGCAAATGTAGCTGTTGAAGATTCTACACTTTGAATAGTTTCACTAATATCTAGTTCTTCTATCGCTATTTTTATTATTGCACCATAATTCTCTATATTCCATTCGAATAATGGAAGGTCCAAAGCTATTCCATCTGTTAACTCTATTGATTTAACTTCGAATTTACTACTAAGCGGATCTTTTGGTGTTATTTTAAACAATGCAGATGGTTTAACTATAAAATTGTTAATATATTCATTACCTATACCAGCTTGATTTGCAACATACACTTTTACTATAAATTCAAGTGATCCGTCTGTCCATGGTGTAAGAATAGTACTATCTCCGGGACGACCACCTCCTGTTTCTTGATGAGTATTTCCATCAATTCTAGGATCTTCACTTTGATCACAAATTTTGTTCATAACTGTACGTGGATCTCCTAATAATTTAAAATACACCAAACTTTCCTTAAAATCTCGATTGAAAGGTCCTTTTGGCTGTTGAGGAGTCAAGCCATAATATATATAATCTCTCGGCCATTCATTTGTTGCAGCAAATACGTCGTAGGCTTCATAAACCTTTTTCATATTTTCAGGTATTGATCCTGTGCGATCTCTAGTATCACCACTAGAAAAATTTCTATTCTGTATGACTGAAGAAGCATTCTCTGTATTATCAAATACATCACTAAAGAATACAATATCAGGATTTATAATACTCATCGGTGACAAATTCCTTTGAGCCTTATTTACAGAAACCACTCTTTCATTTAACTTCACTACTACAATAGGATATTTAGGAATTTCATTTGATGGTATTAAGAATTCTTTATTTACTCCATAGCCCATTACATCATTACTATTTTTAACTCTTAAAGCTGTATATGGAACTTCACTCTCCACATTCCAAAGTTCAGCAGAAAAACTGTTATCAGGCAATTCTGGTACAAATATAGTTAAGGTTGAAAATAATTGTTTTATTTTTTCTAATCTAGTTATATCCATATACAAGCTCATTAATTCATCAACCGTTTTTCCAGAAGTTAATCTATAAGAATTAATAGATAAATATAATACATCATAATCATAATCAAACATCTTTAAAGCTTCATTTTTAATAATACGCCTTAATTCTATTGAAGAATCTAAACTATAAGCTAATGCCTTACTAAATTCTTCTAATAATTCATGATTTGTTATTGTATCACTACTAACAGTGGTAATATTACGGCTTACTTCATTTCTTGGTAAACTATAATCTATTTCCTCTACACAAGACATTAATAATAATACTGATAAGGAAAACATTATTTTAATTATTTTTTTCATAATAACTATTATTTATAATTAATATTTTAATTAATAAAATCTATAGAAATAAGAATCCATATACATTGTTATAACCATCTGTTATTTGCAACACACCTTTTTCTTGATCTTTTAAAGGTATTACCAAAGATGGCATAGTACTCGTTTGTACCATTTCATTATAGATCACTTCTCCCGTAGAACTAGTAACGATAACACGCACATTACCTACATTTTCATGGAAGTTCACTATCAGTTCTCCACTAGCTTCTTCAATAGAAGCGTCCATAGGCAAATCTACGAGAATAGATTTTTTTGAATGCTTCCAGTTACCATCTAAGTGAACCCGCCTACCAAAACAGGGAATAGCACTTAACAAAGACATTACTACAAATAAAAATTTAAATAATTTCATTTCTCATCTCATTTTTTGATTTGGATGCGAAGAACAGGCTAATAGCTCGAATAACAAAGAAAAAGGGCTAATAAGTGACGGACAAACTCAATTTATAATTTACTGATAATTAATAAATTATAAATTCATGAATAGGACAAACATTTCATGGATATATACATATATCTATCTAATAAACAAAAAGTTACATCATATTAATAATATAGGTATACAAATCTAGCTCCTCCCCTATAATTCCTAGCTTCTGACGTACACGTTGGCGACGCTTATTTACAGAATCCGGCTGAATGTTTAATAGAATAGCCTCACTGATCGTATCTAAATGAAATAAAACTAAATAACAATAGCGTAAATCCGCAAGAGTCATATTGAACTCAGAGAATTTCTTTTCTAAAGATGGGTAGACCTCATTTGCTTGAGTAATAATATCTCGCCAATATTTTTCTGAAAGAGGGGATTTTGTCGTACCAGGAATTACTTTTTGGGATAGTTTAATCACTTTCCTTGCTATCATAGATGATAAAAACAGATTATTACGCTGTTCTGCGATTCTCTGGATAATGGATTTTTCTTCTTGTTTCGTTCGTTCATATCGCTCCTCTAACTTCGCTCTAGAATCAGATATATTGAGTAATTCATCTTTTTTTGATAACTTATCGAATAAATCCTGAAGCTCAAGTTGTTTTATATTCAAGCTATTCTGCAGTTTCAATAATTCAATATTCTTTTGCTCAATATCGATTTGCTGGACATATATTCTCTTATTTTTCTTATTCATTTGCAACTGATAAACGAATAACAATAATAGACAAACAGTAATAGAAGTAACAAGAAGTATAAAAGTCCATTGTTTATCCACCTTTAATTGGGTATTTTCTAACGATATTTTTAAATGATTATACTCTTTTTCTGTCTTTACGATATTCGCTTTATTTTGTAATGCTAAGATAGAATCTGCGGCTTCATTATATTGCTCTAAATAGGTTAAAGCATTTTCTATATTACTTTCTGCTTTTTCCAGTTCATAATAATTATAAATTATGGAGATATGCGTATTTTCATTTAGGGTTGGTATGATGTTCGCTTGCTCTAAACATAGGCGAGCATTCTTGAAATCTCCTTCTTCTATATAGACACCGGCTAAAGCGGAATAGTCTGGAGCATTATCCAATTCAGAAACATTTATTGATTTCCATAAGTATTGCTTAGCGAGTTCTATATTGCCTAACACACTATAAACATTTCCTATCCCATTGGATATATATCCTATATCAGAAGAATCCCCTAGTTCCGCTATAATAGTATCAGCTTCTAGCAAATATCTCAACCCGACCTCTGACGAATCCGCAAAAACATACATACGTCCCACATCCCGCAAAGCGAAAGCTGCGCTCCGCATATTTCCGACCTTTCGAAAGTACTGTTCCGCTTTTTTATATTTATCTTTTCCTAATAAATAGTCACCGTCAAAATGATACAAGTCTCCCATATAGCTACAAATATACCCGGCTTGATTATAGTCATGACAACGTAAAGCGATATCCAACGCCTGTAAATAAGCCTTCATAGCCAGCTCGTTATCCTTATCCTCCACATACGAACGCCCCAAGTACAAACCGATCCTCGCTTGCTCCTGCCCCGTTCCGTGCGACTCGTAATAGGCTTGTGCACGCCGCAATTGCTGTACGTAGGGCAGATCCGTATATAACGTGTCCGCCACTTTACCAGATAGCATACACCAACGAGCCAATAATTTATCACTCAAATTATCGGGCACGGCTATGCTATCTAATAGGATAAGGGAACTATCCGGATCGGATTTCAACAAGGATTCCGCACGATCGATTAGGTATGTGGCATCGCTTTCATCTCGACAACCTATAAATGAGAGTGTGGATAATAGCGATATCAAAATAAGCAAATGCCTCATTGGTTCCTATCTTTAGATTCTATGCGCAAGATAGGCATATTTTTCATCAAACCTTAAAGAATAATTGATTATTAGGCTTATTGTATAAAATTCTTATCGCTTGGATATCTCCATCATCTTTTTGGAAAAACACGTACGTGTTTTCATAAATTCTCGTACGTGTTTCCGAAAAAAGACGTACGTGTTTTTCCGAAAACATGTACATGTTTTTATACATCTGATTTTCAATATACTAAAAACAGTATTCCCGAAGGCAGGGATATTGTAGGAAATTCAATTATCTTTGGACTTTTATTGGTAACTTTTTAATCTACTATCAATATGGCACAACAATCCGGAAGATTGCTATCCCTCGACGTGATGAGGGGAATTACGATTGCGGGGATGATTTTGGTAAATAACCCCGGGTCATGGAAGTATGTATATACGCCTTTAGAGCATGCACGTTGGAACGGCCTCACTCCCACCGATTTGGTATTTCCGTTCTTTATGTTCATCATGGGGGTCTCCATGTTTTTCTCGCTTCGGAAATATAACTTCAAGCTGTCGAAAGAAAGCGTGACGAAAGTATTGAGACGCACGGTATTGATATTCCTCGTGGGATTAGGGCTGAATCTGTTCGGGCATGTTTGCTACAATGGATTTACCGATTTCCAGAATTTACGTATCCTTGGGGTGATGCAAAGGTTGGCGCTGGCATATGGCTTCGGCTCGTTGATAGGATTAGCGATTAATCATAAGTATATTTTGCAGGTAGCCGCTGGTATATTGATATTTTACTGGGCATTACTAGGTTTCACGCATAGTATGGAAATGTCGGAGGATAGCATTATAGCGATCGTGGACAGAACTTTATTCGGTACATCGCATATGTATCACGATGATATGGCAGATGGTACACGGATCGCCTTTGATCCGGAAGGGCTCTTGAGCTGCATTGGTAGCATAGCGCATGTATTACTCGGTTTCTACGTAGGAAAGGTAATACAGGATTGTAAAAAGAACAATGAGTTGATTATCCGTAATATCTTCATTTTCGGTACGATTATTCTTTTTGCCGGTTTCTTGCTAAGCTATGGTTGCCCTATCAATAAAAAGATATGGAGTAGCACGTTCGTCTTGGTAACTTGCGGATTCGCCTCCTTATTTCTCGCTTTATTAATCTGGATCATCGATATAAACGGGAAGAAGAAATGGACGTTATTCTTTGAGTCGTTCGGTATCAACCCGTTGTATCTGTATGTACAAGGGGATATATTGGCCGTATTGCTGGGAATGAGCGGTATCTCCGCCTTTATGTATATGGATCTGTTCAGGCCGATATTCGGCGATTTCGGAGGCTCATTAGCATGGGCTATCTTCTTCGTGGTATTAAACTGGATACCGGGATATTTCTTGTATAAGAAGAAGATTTATATCAAGTTGTAAAAAGAAATGATCTATGCTCTGTATATAGAACAAAAAATCACTATATTTGCTCTATATACAAAGCATAAATACAAAAATCAAATTAATAATTTAACTATGGAAAATGAACTTCAAGTTATTGGAACGAAAGAAGTAGAGGAACGTATTATTGAGTTAAGAGGACAAAAAATACTACTAGATAGAGATGTAGCAGAATTATATAAAACAGAAACAAGGGATATAAACAAAGCCGTGAGAAATAATCCTGAAAAGTTCCCCAGTGGTTATTTTTTCACATTGAAACCCTCTGAGAAACAGTATGTGGTGGAAAATTTCCACCGGATGGAAAACTTAAAAAAATCAACAGTAGAACCTAAAGCTTTCACTGAAAAAGGACTTTATATGCTGGCTACTATATTAAAAAGTCCAAGAGCCACACAAACAACTATCGCTATAATAGATTCTTTCGTAAAACTACGTGAGCTTATCCGAAATGTAGATGCGATTCAAAATGAACCTGACCTAATAAAACAAAAAGGTATTGTGAAACGAACTGGCCAACTCTTATCTGATCTGTTGATAGATGATGCTGATACAACTGAAATGGAATCTACCATAGAGTTGAATCTTATGGCCGTAAAACTTAAACATACAGTAAAACGTATTAAAAATAACAATAAAACCGAAGATAAATCTGAAATTTAGAATTGCAAAAAAAATCCAACCACTCTCCTATTCATATCGGAGAATGGTTGGATTTTTTATAGGTATCAGCCTAGCTGACTAGTTCACGTTATAACCGGAGATAACCACCTTCGGGGTCTCGCCTCTCGTATCTACATCTTTCCAATGGATGTTGATCTCTTTCTTCTCGCCCGGGAGCAATGAGAAATAGTTATCGCTATAGAAGACGGGGAGGAATTGCTCGCCATCCTTCTCGCCCACTACATTCACACGGATCATCAGAGCCGGGGTGGATGAAGTATTCTCTAAGGTAGCGGTAGCGGTCCAAGTACCGTCATTACCCTTATTGGTTGCCACGTTGGATCGTAAAGTAACCTTTGGCATCTCACGCAAAGCTTGGTAGTTGCCTTCCTCTACGCCACGCAGATAGAAGTTATCCGATACGATCTTGCCATTCTCTGTCAACGTCAACTTGACGAAATGAGCGCTGGATACGCTAGCTGGGAAATCCAGTTTCATACATTTGTTGGTCGTATCTTCCTTACTATCCACGGAAACCTCGTTTTCCCATGAAATAGAACCGTCCATATTGATGATTTGAGCCTTTGCCGTCAAACCATTACGTACGCCGGCGCTATAGTTCACTACCTCGATCTCGCCCGTAACCGGATTCCATTGAATGTGCAGAGGCTCGGAGGCCTTCTTGCAACCAAAGTAAGCGGCGGTAGGCTCGAAATAATAATCGTAAGTCTGCCATACCATAGAAGGCCATGCCGGATGCGTCATCCACAGCAATAATCCCTTACGGTTCAAGCTTCTCGATTCGAACATACCCCGGTAACCATCATAGTTTACCCACTGAGCCAGATCGGCGAATTCCTTGGCGTTGTTCGGCTTGCCAAAGCCCTTTTCGATGATAGCGTTGAAAGAAGCGCAAGACTGGGCGCCTTCCATCGTATAATCGTGTTGTCCCCATTGAGCGTTTTGCGGCCAAAGCGCTTCCGGAGAGAAAGTACGAACCAAGCTCTCGTAATTCATCACGTTAGGCATACCCCGCTCACTATGGAACTTATCACTACCATTCTTCAAGCTAAAGTATTCTTTAACAGGAAGCGCACGGTACGGGCCATGGCCACTTACCACCTCATCCGCCGAGCTGGAGATATAATGTAAGCCCGGATGATCCTCTTTCACGATACGGCGTAAAGCCTTGTCGATCTGCTCCGGCGGGAAGCCCTCGTTGCGCCCGCAATAAATACCGATAGAGGCATGGTTACGGAAACGTTTCACATAATCCTCAGCATTGGCGATAAACATCTCCGGATCATAAGGATCGGGTCCGTCGGAAGGATTCGCCAACCAGAAATCTTGCCAGATCATGATACCATGACGGTCGCAAGCCTCATATAATTCTTTATCGCCAATCTGTCCTACCCAGTTACGCATCATCGTAAAGTTCATATCGGCATGGTAAGCCACGGCGATATCGTACTCACGACCCCGGTAATTCAGATTAGACTCACCGAATCCCCAGTTACCGCCACGGCCGATAAAACGACGACCATTGATAAAGAGACTCAAGATACTATTATTCTCATTGAAGGTCATTTGTCGGATACCTACCTTGAAATCCTCAGAGTCGGATACCTTATCACCTACCTTAAAGGTGAAATTAGCGTCGTATAAATAAGGAGATCCGTACCCTTTAGGCCACCATAAACGTGGATTCTGAACCTTCAATTGGCTAAAGGTATTCGGGTCGAAAGCAACGCTCTTCTCCTCGTTGGCGGCCAATTCCACCGGTTGCTCGAAAGTGATATCACCGATCTTTCCTGTCAATATACCCTTCACGGGAGCGGCATCATGGTTCTTCACGATCACTTCCGGAGTCAAGGTAGCGGAAGTCGTATCCGGCAACGGTAATACAACCTGTACGAACGGGTCTTGAATCGTTACCTTGCCTGTAGAAGTCAAGTACACATCATCCCAAATACCGATATTACGACCACGGATCGTCGAGATCCAATCCCAACCGATCGAAGCGTGGAAGGTCGGGTTATCAGCGCCTAAGATACCACCGTTGAAATCCGTATTCTTCTCACATTTCTCCTTGATAGCGCCGATATGCTCATTCTTGATGATCTCCACCGCGACAACGTTCTTGCCCGGTACGACCCTGTCTGTAACGTCAAATACACCTCGGATAAACGCTCCCTCGATACGGCCGATCTTGTTACCGTTTAAATATACATTCGCTTTCCAGTTGATACCATCGAAATTCAAGAACAAACGATCTTGCTTGAATCCTTCGGGTACCTCAAACTCATCCCTATACCAGAAATTAGAGTTGAAGAATGACTCGGATATCTGCATCAAGTTATCCGCATAATTCGGATTCGGGATAGCTCCGATATTCTTATAACTGCTCAATACCGTTCCCGGTACGGTCGCCACGATCCAATTTTCCGGAGAGAAAGAAGGTTTCGATATTTCCTCACCAGAAGCGGTTACCTCGGAAGCTCGTTGTACTTTCCAGTTTCCGCCCGACAAACGGATCTCGTCTTTTGTAGAAGCCGGAGCAGCAGCCGGTTGGGCAAGCAAGCCACCTTTACCCATCACCTCTATCTCGCTTAAGATATAGCGTCCGTCATTAGCCGGTTGCTCCATCCATACCCGTACGTAGCGGCCCTTTCCTTTTAGCTTGATCTCATCCAGATTAGCATCTCCACCCGGAAGATTCGCTATGTCAACCCATTGTTTCGCGTCGTCGGAAACTTGAATCTTACCCTTGATCGCTTTATTGATCCAATGTAATTTTACTTTGTCGAATTCGGATTGGCTACCCAAGTCTACATAGACCCACTCCTCTCCTGTCGTGGCACTCATCCAAGCGCTATTAAAGAATTTGGAAGGAAGCAAATCTATCAACTTATCTTGGTTATAGAAATTCATCTCGAAGAATGCCCAATAAGCGGCACCTTCCATTTTCAATCGCATCCGATAATAAGCATATTCACCCGGTTGATCGAATGTCAAAGTCTCATTCAACATACGGGTGGGCAACGTACCCGGATCCCAGCTATTCTTATTCGGGTCCGAATGGGCCTTATACTTGCTGGCCTTACCCGGCATACCTTTACCCTTTAAGGCAGCCAATTCCGTCCAAGTATTTCCATCATTCGATCCCTCGCAAACAATCTCATATCCATCCTTAATCTTATTCTCGTCATAAGCCACGCTGCCGCGAAATTGTACCTTGTCGGCTTTCTCTTTCCAGTTATTCAGCGTGAACAGGAAATAGGCATCCTCGCCCGTAACCGCATTACGAGAATAAGGACCTTGATCGATCATCCACTCACGCTCACGACGAGCTATATCCCCATTTTGCGTGGAGAGATCGAGATACTGAGGTTGTTTATCGCTAATAACACCATCCGTCACCAGTTGAGCCGTTAGATTGTAATCATAACTGGATGAGTTGTAAGCGCTACGCAAAAGAGCTATGTTACGATACGTGGAATGATCCGGACGTAATGAAGGAGAAAAATCCTCCCCCGGATCTCCCGGATACGAACCGATACCTCTGGTATAATAATCCGACCGATCGAAAGATTCCGCCGGAACACCGCTCTGCCCACATCCCCCTAGCAATGCTGAGACCGCTACCGCTCCACAAAGCGTCAAGAGTCGAGGCAATTTTTTCTTTTTACTGAATGTTCTCATACTACTTATTGTGTTTCTCTAAATTAGTTAGTTTAATAAGATACCGTCACGTCAAAACCCTCCTTCCGGGCCCGTTCCGCAATCGCATCTAATTCTTCTTTAGTAGCTTTTTTCAAAGCTTTAACCGGGGTCTCCCTATCTATCGTATAAATCATGACTTGTTTCGGACGGATTTGTTTTAAGGCGGAAATCCAGCCCGCTATCTCCTCTTCTGTCATATTATTAACCGATTCCCCGTTTAATTCCCCCTTCAAGAACATGGTCTGTATAATCAAGTTTCCGTTAAAACGACATAATTGTTTTAATAAAGACTCGAAATTAAACGCCGGAGAATTAGGTACATCTATCTGCCGAATCCGACTGTCTAATACAGAATCCAGTTTCAATATGTTATCCTCTATTTTATTCAAGGCTTGAAAGACTTCCTCTTTATGGAGCATCGTAGAGTTAGAAAGTACGGCGATTTTAGCGTCAGGGAAAAACCGATCCCGGATAGCGACCGTATCATCAATGATTCCACCGAATTCCGGGTGTATCGTAGGCTCTCCGTTTCCGGCAAACGTAATTACATCCGGAGCGATCCCTTCCGCTTTCATGGAACTTAGTTTTTGCTCTAAGGCTTCCCTCACTTCCGTACGAGTAGGCAGTTTACTATGGGTCCTATGATTCTCATTCAATCCACATTCGCAATAAATGCAATTAAAAGAGCATAATTTCCCGTCTGTAGGAAGTAAATTCATCCCTAAAGAGACACCTAGACGCCGACTATGTATCGGGCCAAATACTATTTTATCAAAAAGAATTGTAGACATAGCGCTGTTTGTTTTTACCCACGCAAATCTACTCTAAAATTTCCAGCGAAGCAAAGCATAAAGATCTGTTTTATCAGAACCGCTTATCTCCTCCGTATCAGTACCTATCAAATCCCTGTCCCAATAATGGGTGTGGGCCAGTTTAGCGGATAAAGATAAACGTTTCCAAATATCCAGACGAAAGGTGAGGGCAAACCGCATCCCATCGCCATAAAAAGAGGGCATATTAAAGGCATATAATATATTCTTCTCATACGAACTGACCCGGCTATTGTAATCATCCGTATGAAACCACGCTAGATAACCATCCATTTGAAGAGGTAGGGTAGTGGGCTTCCAGCCTATACTTTGGGAGATCATAATTCCTTTATTAAGTTTCTTTATAGGATCATCGAATAGAATACCATCTAAGGAAGTCTTAAAAATAAAAGGAGAAGAAAAGTTATAAACCTGTTGAAAACGAATACGATGTTGTTTATAAGTATTGATTTTCAATAAATTATCATTTTCAAAAGTTCCATTCTTTTCTTTTTGTCGATATTTATAACGAAGATAAGCTGAATAGTTTCTACTAGGGGTATAATCTATCTGAGCCATATATTCCTGTCCTCCGGAAGGAGCGTCTATCCCGTATTTCAACCAAGGGAAACGGAATAAGTCCGCATAAACGGATAATTTCCAGTGAGCGATCGGGGTTAATTGCAATCCCATATAAACTCCTTGCTCGTTCTGAACCGTAGAGCCTTGCGAGAAAGCATTTCCAAACAAAGCTTGATAACGGCGGTCGTAATAACGGTATAATACCAAGAAAGATATATAAGAAGCGGGTGTTAACTGCAAGGCATTCAAGGTAGAAATAGCTCCGTTTTTCGAAAGGGCAGTTTCGCCATAAAACTTAATACGGTTACTTTTCAACATATAGTCAACACCGATGTTGAAATTGTTGGAACCTCTGAAATAGAACAGGTTATAAGGTTTTGGATCGGGGTCCATCTTAAACTTACCGAATGAATAGGAGAGAGCCGTTAAACCTACATGAAAATGAGATGTAGCATAGCGGATATTTCCTCCATATACCTGCATCGTTATCATTTTCCTCTTTTCCCAATCCCGTTGTAAACGATGAAGTCCATCCGTTTTTAATGAGGTGAATGTCAAGCTATCTACGGCCGCATCCATTTTCCGGTACGAATAGAAAACACTTATATCCAAGTTCTTAATCGTGATCGTACTAGCCACCCCTCGGAAGAAATCCTGTTCATTGGTTGAGAAGTGCCTACGGAAGCCATTTGTCCTTCGCTCCGCTTGAGCGACTACTGCCGTACGACTAGGAGAAAAGTCATTGCTAATCACCAGACCTTGTCCGAAAGACATCTTGTAATCCCCTATAGCCAAGCTTTTTAACCAGTTGATATCTTTTAGGAATAGATGTGCGGAATAAAAGTCATATCCTTTATGATATGCGTTCCAAAAAGGTTCGCCCGCATCTTTCTCAGCTACGAAGCCTGCTTGTAAACGATCCTCGAAAGTATAGGAATAACGTAAGGAGTGATAGAAAGGTTCTCCTCTATATTTACGATTCGGATATAACGAAAGTATGCTGTCCGTTTGTTCACCATATCCCTTTTTCTGTTGAAAACATTGATCATACCTGATTTGTAATTCATTACGACCATATTTCAACAGGTTCTTAACCGTAAGCAACCGTTTTTCAACAAGATTATCACCTATATAAACAAATGGAAGGAGAAGAGATATCGTCTGAAAATCGATATCCTCTATATTCTTCAACTCATAGATGCTAACCATATTTCCGTATCGTTTCCGATAGGAGAGGAGCTGCTCAATTTGGCGATCGGATAGAAAAGGTAATCGCTTCAGTTGTTCTTCCGTCACGGCATTCAAATCAAAAGGATGCTCAGTTAAATAAGATAAATCGGCATACAAACTTTCGATACGCTCCGTATCCTCGGTTTCCAAGGCTAGTTCCTCTACATACTCCATCCACTTATCAACAGAATATTCTATTTGAGAATTAGCGTAATAACTATTTATCAACAGGATTATCGACAAGATTATAAACAATCGTTTCATAGCTAAGTATCATTTAAAAAGAGAATGATAAACCAAGACTGGTACTCATCCCTAAAATCGGATGGTAAATAGAGGCTACATCTATCGTAAAGCAAGAAAAGTTATAACCAATTCCTAAAGAGGGCAGGAGAGGAGCGGTCTGTATTCCGGCACGAATAAAAAAAGAATCGAAAGCGGTGTATTCAAGACCTAAGTTTCCAACAACTAGGTTTTCATTTTCCGTTCCTGCACTTCCTGTAATTAACAGACTATTTATAATCTCCCATTGAAAACTTATTTGAATTAAGTAATAATTAAAATCTTCTATTTCAATATCTTTATCTCCTATAGAAACAGAAGGAAAATTCATTATTAACATTCCTATTAACAACTTATCAATAGGAGAGAAAGTGATTCCAATATCTGTTGACAGTCTGGATCTTGTATTTTCCAATAGATCAGTTTGCAAGAAACTATAGTGAACTCCAAGCCCTAACGCCCATTGATCCCCCAAGCGTTTTCCTCCCAGCACACGAACCATCATCTCCCTGTACTTATCAAACCCGAAAACAGAGATATCAACACCTGCGGATAATAGTTGATTCGGATAATAAAAACTACCGGACATCGTACCCAGTTCTTTCAACATGTACCGATTAAAGTATTCTAAATGAATGGATTTTTTATCTTTATCGACAATAAGGGCCGGATTGAATAAAATAGATTGCGTCGCCACATTCCCTCCCATTCCCACGCTACGAACATCCGGTAAACGTAAGTTATCAACACCATGTACATACAATGAAAATACCCCCGCAAACAGGGATAGCAATAGATATTTCATAGTTAAGATTTTGTATGGTTTCTATTTATTCTTCAAGGTTTTCTCATTATCCTTATTTACTCTACGCTGTACCTTTTTAATATCCTCATCCGGGGAAAGTTGTTCAGGCTTAATTCCCCTTTGCAATAGCATATCACGAACAGCGGTGTTGTTATCAATATGTTCTTTCTCAATAGGAGATTGTCCATATAGATCCTTCGTTTGCACATTTACGTTTGTCATTTCCGCCGCTAGGTCTTTAGCTTTTATACTTATAGTCGGTAAAAAATCAGCGATAGGTCTATTCGTGGGGACGTTCATTCTCTTTTTCAACATCTGTGTACTTAAATTGAATAAGGCTTGATCTCCCTTAGAACGGATAATAGCGAATCCTTTATTATCAATGCCTCTTTCGTATAAAATACCAGATAGTTGCTTTTCAGTCTGACTTAATTTTTCTCTAGCCTTTAAGCGTTCACAATCCAATAAGCGTTGTTCAATCACCTCGGCCTTACGGGTTTGTACCGCAAAATAAGTCTGAGCGAAAGCTACTTGTGGTTTACGACTATCACCATTTTGTGCGATTAAGTAGCATGCGTAGCGTGTTAATAAGATGTCATTTATTTGTTGCTCAGCACCATGCCCCACAATAATCACTTTCCCGACATCGGGAAAGTGATCCTCTATATTTTCTCCCGCATTCCGGCACGCTTCTTTGGCTTTCACCACTACATTATTGATAAAGTTATCCCATTTGGCATATCCTAATAGGGGTTGTAACTCTCTGGCACTCCAGCATTCTATGCCTTCTACCTCACATGAAATGGATTCGAATTTTCCGAATAGGGCGGTAATTTCTTCTTTCTTCATAGTTAATATATTCTTAAGTTGTTGTCAATCGCGCAAATGTAATGTTTTATATTCATTTAGCAAGTTATTAACAGATAAATGATGCTGAGAGTCACGCAGTATTTATATTTTCGCGGTATATGATACGAAAAGGGATATATTGTGTTTTGGCTCTACTTGTTCTCTGTAGCTTTAAAGGGATGGCGCAGGCGGTAAAGACAAATATTGTTCCGGAAGGTTATCAGAAAGCTCAACTGTATGAAGGTGATACAATGGCTGTCGTCAACCTTCGGGAAGTTTTCATATATCCTCAAGTTAAGTTTAAGAATAAGCGTGAACAAGCGAAGTACAATAAGTTGGTACGAGACGTAAAGCGTACTTTGCCCTATGCCAAGATGGTGTATGATACGTTGATAGAGACCTACGAATACATGGAAACCTTACCGAATGACAAGGCCCGCCAAGCCCACTTGAAACGGATGGAGAAAGAGTTGTTCGCCCAATATAAACCGGAACTAAAAAAATTATCCTTCTCGCAAGGTAAGCTACTTATCAAACTGATCGATAGGGAATGTAATCAATCCAGTTACAATTTATTGAAAGCCTATCTGGGAAGTTTCCGTGCGGGCTTTTGGAATTTCTTCGCCGGAATGTTCGGAGCCAGCCTTAAATCGGAATACGACCCGAAAGGTAAAGATGCCATGACCGAACGGGTCGTCGTATTGGTTGAGAATGGTTTAATCTGATAGTTGCTTGAAAAAATCCCAGATCACGATACCGGTAGTAACCGATACGTTCAAGGAATGCTTTGTACCGTATTGAGGTATTTCAATACATATATCACAGTTATCAACCACATTTTGTTGAACGCCTTTTACCTCGTTACCCATGACGATAGCGTATTTCTTTGTCTTGTCTAACTGCAAGTTATCTAACATGACACTACCTTCCGCTTGCTCTACGGCACATACCGTATACCCCTCTTGGCGCAGTTTATCAACAGCCTCCGGGGTATCCTTGAAATATTCCCAATCTACGGTTTCTTCCGCTCCTAAAGCGGTCTTATGGATCTCCGCATTCGGAGGGCAAGCCGTAATACCACAAAGATAAATAGCCTCTACCCGGAAAGCATCGGAGGTACGAAACACGGAACCCACGTTGTTAAGACTTCTAATATGGTCTAAGACAACGATTAAAGGTATCTTCTTACTTTCCTTAAAAGCCTCGGGAGTCAGGCGGTTCAATTCGGTTACTTTCAATTTTCGCATAACAAATATCTTTGACCGCAAAAGTAGCGAATATCCGTGGATATGCCGTTGAAAAGCTATTAATAAGTAGTGGACATAAAATGAAAAATATTTCTTGCTTTATTCAAATACTTGTCCATACACCCCCCTTTCTCAAATTAGCAAATGAATAAGCCACTTATTTATTACGCGCTATCAACAGCCCTTATACACCTATTGACAGCCTTGCTGGAGGATCTATTTTTTCACAATCAAGGTTATCAACAATAAACAGCTAAATATTCATAAAGTCTATAACTATAAGAATTACAATCTATAGATAGACATCCATGCTGTTGGTATCCTTTTGATAAACCGTTCACAGACTTTAATAAGTCAATAACCAAAGATTGTAACAAAAATGTATTAACCATTTCAACAGCCTATCATATTCATCATATTTATTTTTAAAATTAAAGATTAATAAGAATATAATATAATGATTGTGGATAACTATTGAGGGTTGAGGGCAACTCATCCATTGGTGGCAAAGATAAGAATCTTTCTTGTTATTTCTATAAATGAAGAAAGTTTATACCTTTGTGCTTTGTGAACAATAGGTTGATAAACTAGATAAGATGAAGATTATCAGTAATACTTTCTGTGGATAATATTGTTTATATATAGTGAAAAGCCTATTGGGAGCAGTAGAAACAGGAATCATTAATATATAAGGCTATGTTGACAAACCAATCAATCGGGTACATGGATGCGCCCGTTCCTAAGGATTTAGACCTTAAGGAAGCGATCGACAAGTTACGTAAAGAGAAGAATGCGATTATTTTGGCGCATTACTATCAAACAGGCGATATACAAGATATAGCGGACTATGTGGGAGACAGTCTGGCCTTGGCACAATGGGCGGCTAAGACGAAGGCGGATATCATCGTGCTTTGTGGGGTTCACTTTATGGGAGAGACGGCGAAGATCCTCTGTCCGGATAAGAAAGTGTTGGTACCGGACTTGAATGCCGGTTGCTCCTTGGCGGATAGTTGTCCGGCTACGGAGTTCGCCGAGTTCGTCAAGCAACATCCCGGTCATACGGTAATCTCTTACGTGAATACGACCGCCGCCGTGAAAGCGGTCACGGATGTGGTGGTTACTTCCACGAACGCCCGCCAGATCGTGGAGAGCTTCCCGGAAGGTACACCGATGATTTTCGGTCCGGATCGTAACTTAGGTAATTATATCAATAGCATCACGGGACGTAATATGTTGCTTTGGGATGGCGCTTGCCACGTGCATGAGCAATTCTCATTGGAGAAGATCTTATCTTTGAAGAAACAGTACCCGAACGCGGAAGTGATCACCCATCCGGAATGCAAGCAGCCGGTTATACAGGTCTCAGACTTCGTAGGATCGACCGCGGCTTTGCTGAAGCATACCATTAAGTCCGACGCGAAACAATTCATTGTAGCGACGGAAAGTGGCGTTATTCACGAGATGCGCAAGCAGAGTCCGGATAAGGAATTCATCCCGGCTCCTCCGAACGACAGTACTTGCGCTTGCAACGAATGTAATTTCATGCGCTTGAACACGATGGAGAAGCTATATAATTGCTTGAAGTTCGAGATGCCGGAGATATTCGTGGACGAGGAGGTACAGAAGAAGGCGATCAAACCGATCAAGAAGATGTTGGAGATCTCTGAGAAGCTGGGACTCTGATCCAAACAAATGCGGGATAGGTCTCAACCGATAGGCCGGACTTGAGTGATATAAAAGCTAAGCCCGGTCTATTATATGTAAATAATCAAAATTATGTACAATATCTACAACTATCCTTATAATCATTTGAATTTAAAATATTTATCCTATTGTTGTAGATAGGAAAACATCTACAATAGTAAGTCTTTATCTACCATCATTTCCCGCTTTTAGTAAGTGTCTTTGCCATGCCATCAAAGGAATTTTCTACACTCTACGTATATAATCAGTCCGTTTTTCTTCCTTTCTTTATATAGATAAAACATTAATATATAAGTATTTGTGGTTTTTTATGGTATAAAACAAAAGTTTTACACATGGAAAACATTTGTTTTCATAGAAGAAAACTAAAGTTTTGTACTGAAGAAACTTCTGTTTTCCCATATAGAAACTTTTGTTTCCCTAGGAAGAAACCATCTGCTTCGCTACTCGAACTGTCTTTTCCTGATTTATCTAGACACTTTTTTTGTTTATAAACGTAATCAGTAGACAGTAGTTATAAAGTAATA
>NZ_RAYG01000100.1:0-611 GCF_003670185.1 Parabacteroides sp. CH2-D42-20
TGAGTAACGCGTATGCAACTTGCCTATCAGAGGGGGATAACCCGGCGAAAGTCGGACTAATACCGCATGAAGCAGGGATCCCGCATGGGAATATTTGCTAAAGATTCATCGCTGATAGATAGGCATGCGTTCCATTAGGCAGTTGGCGGGGTAACGGCCCACCAAACCGACGATGGATAGGGGTTCTGAGAGGAAGGTCCCCCACATTGGTACTGAGACACGGACCAAACTCCTACGGGAGGCAGCAGTGAGGAATATTGGTCAATGGCCGAGAGGCTGAACCAGCCAAGTCGCGTGAGGGATGAAGGTTCTATGGATCGTAAACCTCTTTTATAAGGGAATAAAGTGACCCACGTGTGGGTTTTTGTATGTACCTTATGAATAAGGATCGGCTAACTCCGTGCCAGCAGCCGCGGTAATACGGAGGATCCGAGCGTTATCCGGATTTATTGGGTTTAAAGGGTGCGTAGGCGGCCCCTTAAGTCAGCGGTGAAAGTCTGTGGCTCAACCATAGAATTGCCGTTGAAACTGGGGGGCTTGAGTATGTTTGAGGCAGGCGGAATGCGTGGTGTAGCGGTGAAATGCTTAGATATCACGCAGAACCCCGATTG
>NZ_RAYG01000101.1:0-608 GCF_003670185.1 Parabacteroides sp. CH2-D42-20
ATCCGTTCTTCTTTGATAAAGATACAAACGGCTTTAGATAGAATATTAAAGAGATCGGAAACAATACTTTCTCCAGACGATTTCTTGACGACACCAAGCGGAGTTGAGAGGTTGGAAAGTATCTGTATGCTGCTGATTGCAATCGGAGAAAGCGTCAAGCGTATTGATAAAGCTACAAATAAAGAACTTTTATCGCATTATCCTGAAATTGATTGGAAAGGAGTTATGGGAATGCGAGACATTATAGCACATCATTATTTCGATATAGATGCAGTTATCGTTTTTGATGTAATGAAAAACAACCTGCCAGCCGTAAAAATGGCTATTGATAAAATGTTATCTGATATTTAAAATTCTCTATACATTATTATATATTCCTTTTACTTGGGTAACGCCAAAGAGTAAGCCAAACCAAGTATATCCTATGCGTTCATAAGTTCACTACTTCAAGACACCCCTCCATGTATGAGAAGGAAAAAGGAATATCCTACATAAAAGCCTACAGGATCAGCCGATCACAATTTCATGTTTAGACGGGTACACTACCATTCAATCCAGAATAGAATATATTTAGCTGATTGAATTTACTATCTGACATTGAAAATATG
>NZ_RAYG01000102.1:0-584 GCF_003670185.1 Parabacteroides sp. CH2-D42-20
CTCAATGTGCCAGATTCCAACTATTTCACGATTCGCAAGGAACTGTTGGAAAAGGATATTCCTGTAGGTGTAATAGGATATGTCCTGTTGCTTAAATGCTTATGCTTGAATGGTACAAATACCTGCTTTTATAACCTGTTGGAAATCTCCAATAAATTGAAAGTTGGCTATTCCACCCTGAAAGGCAAAAACGGGTTGCACCAGAAAGCCATTGATTACGGCTTGATAACGGACGATAAAGTGAGGTACGAGGGGAAATCCACGATCAGACATATCATTATGGATTCTAACATCTTACTTGGTGATGGTTTGGATATTCCAGACCTGAATACGGAAGAACACGGTATTTATGTGGAACAATATGATATTATCCGTTCCTGCTGTCTGGATCATGATATATATCCTCCCAGATATGACGAACAGGTGATTCGCAAAATCATGAATCATTTTGTGGATGACAATTTGAAAAACGCCTTAAATAGACGGCTTGACAAGGTGAAAGAGGATCATATCTATAGCCTGAACTATATAGCCAAAATGCTGAACATTCAGATGGATTCACCAAGTAAAGAAGAATATACATT
>NZ_RAYG01000103.1:0-556 GCF_003670185.1 Parabacteroides sp. CH2-D42-20
ATCCGTTCTTCTTTGATAAAGATACAAACGGCTTTAGATAGAATATTAAAGAGATCGGAAACAATACTTTCTCCAGATGATTTCTTGACGACACCAAGTGGAGTTGAGAGGTTGGAAAGTATCTGTATGCTGTTGATTGCAATCGGAGAAAGTGTCAAGCGTATTGATAAAGCCACAAATAAAGAACTTTTATCGCATTATCCTGAAATTGATTGGAAAGGAGTTATGGGAATGCGAGACATTATAGCGCATCATTATTTCGATATAGATGCAGTTATCGTTTTTGATGTAATGAAAAACAACCTGCCAGCCGTAAAAATGACTATTGATAAAATGTTATCTGACATTTAAAATTCTCTATACATTATTATATATTCCTCTTACTTGGGTAACGCCAAAGAGTAAGCCAAACCAAGTATATCTTATGCGTTCATAAGTCCACTACCTTTTATGCCCCCACCCAGTAAGGAGAAGAAAAAGGAATATCCTACACAAAAGCCTACAGGATCAGCCGATCACGATTTCATGTTCAGACGGGTACACTACCATTCAATCC
>NZ_RAYG01000104.1:0-552 GCF_003670185.1 Parabacteroides sp. CH2-D42-20
GAACGCCACCCAGTAAGGACCCGTGCAATACAAATGGATGGAAGCAGTGTTCGTTCGCTCGCGGCTCATGATATCACTCAAATGCTCGTTCAGCAACGCCACCAAACGAACGCCGGAAGGAAGGGAAGACATTTCTTTTTGATTTATGATTTTTGATTTAAACTGTCAACTGTCACTTGTCAACTGTCAACTGATTTCGTGTTTCAGCCAGCGATCGCAATCGTCCAGCCGGCGGATCAAGGATAACTTGCTTTTCTTGGGCGAGGACTCACCCCGCCAAGGATCCACCACCTCATGCGCCATCTGCCGGTAAAGGGCACTGTCCGTGCAACCGTAGAGCGTCACAAGCAGCAAGGCACGGGATTGCGCCGCCTTTACCGCCGGGAGCATACTGCGCATCGTGGCGAGCAAACGCACGAACTCATCCTCCTCGCCCAACAGCTTGTAGGCAGGTAGGAGTGACGAGTAGACCTTACAACGCATCACGTCCGTCTCCGCACGGAGCGAACCGTACGATCTCAACACCTCAAGGGCCAAGCGGGTATCCTCCTC
>NZ_RAYG01000105.1:0-538 GCF_003670185.1 Parabacteroides sp. CH2-D42-20
GTCGTGAGGCTTGAGTGGAGATCCTGCTATAATCTTAGGAAAAGATAATCATAATGATGAATGTTTTGAGAGACGGTCGCTCGGAGAGGGGTACGGCGCAGGTTGGCAAGCGTCATGACCTGAAGACTGTACGCTGGTACGTGCTCACGCTTCCTACTACGGGTGTGGCACGACGCGACAGGATCAGCCCCGCTAAAAGCTTGGATGCCGAGCTTTCCCGGCGCAAGCGTCGTGGGGAGACGTTGTTCGAGTATTTCGCCCCCTCCTATGTGGAGGTGAGGAAGGTGGACGGAAAGATGGTTAACACGAAGCGGCCCCTGCTGTTCAACTACGTGTTTATCCGGTCCTCGGTGGAGGAGATCTTTCAGATGAAGCGTACGCTTCCCCTCTACAATTTCCTTCCCCGGGTCTCTTCCGGAGGCATGGCTCATTTCCCTTATCTCTCGGATGACGAGATGGGTAATTTACGTTGGGTGGCGGAATCTTATTCCAACGAGCTTCCGGTGTACGTACCGGACAGCGACCGCTTGCTGAAGGG
>NZ_RAYG01000012.1:0-186504 GCF_003670185.1 Parabacteroides sp. CH2-D42-20
TGTGAAATAGTCAGCCTTTCTGTTTGAACAGCATTCATGCGAAAAGAACCGTTTCTGTATGATACCCACGGACAATGGCTACCGTATCGGCGCAACACGCTGCCACTTTCGGCAAATCCATTGCAGAGCAGCAGATTATATATTCCTTTGCGGCAAAAGAAACAATACCAACTAAAAGAAAGACAATATGGAAATCGTATCTATTGAAAGAAAGACTTTTGAGGCGATGGTCGCCAAGTTCGACCGGTTCGTCAGTCGCATGGATGCCATCTGCCGGCGGCACGGAGAGAAGACAATGGGCGAGTGGATGGACAATCAGGACGTTTGCCGGATGCTCAACATCAGCCCACGAACATTGCAGACGCTTCGTGATAACGGCACATTGGCTTACTCGCAGATAAACCACAAGACCTACTACCGTCCCGATGACGTGCAGCGTATTGTTTCCGTTGTGGAGGACAGGTGCAAAGAAGCAAAGTTCAAGGGCAGGACGATTTAATCACCTGCATATAGTAAACAAAGTAATTACACTAAATCCAAAGTAACATGAATGAACTGATTAACAAGGACAGCGAGTGGATAATCCACTTCATGGGCAGCCTCGACCGTCTTTTGGACAGCTTCGAACATCTGACCGCCAATTACCGCCCGACACTGAACGGTGAACGTTTCTTTACTGACAAGGAGGTGTCGGCACGGTTGAAGATGAGCCGCCGGACACTTCAAGATTATCGCAACGAGGGTCGTATCGCCTATATCCAGTTGGGTGGCAAAATCCTCTACCGTGAATCCGACATCGAAAGGATGCTTGCTGACGGCTACCGCTCTGCCTATCGGCTGACAGACACATGATTTTCTTGAAGGAGCGCAGTTTGCCGTCTGCCCTGTGATTGCGTCAGCAACGGACTTTCGGCAAAAAGAGAAAGGAACAGCTTACGGACGGAGCATCAAAATCCCGCTTCGTCTGTAAGCCGTTCCTCTTTCCTGTCTTCTGATTTCCCATCAGTCGCTCGTTTCCGTTGCCGGATGCTCTTCAAGCGTATGGCAGGCAGTGGCAAGGTTTTCGGGCTGAATACGCTCCGCAGGAGGAAGATTCTGCCTGAAACGGCTTGCCGCCCGACCTTGCCGCTGCCATCAAGCCATATGCTACCTTTGCATCCGTACATTGGGAACGAGTGGCTGACGGAATGAACCTCAACTATACCATCGGTTGTTACCCCTGTCACAAGAAACAAACAATGTAATCGGAGTTTCTCTTTTAATGCCACTGATTTTATTTATTACAAACTGCCTGAACAAAATACTCTCTTTACTGCATATCCTAAATGCAACGGCTATAATCACTTCAATGTTATAGACATCGTAACTGATGCCATCCGGTTGCTTGAGATACTTCATCGTGCCAAGTTCGTTCAGTTCCTTGTTCTTGTAGATGGAACGGATCGCCTTGCGGACATGGCAGGAAAACACGCCGAACAGGTCGGCTACCTCTTGTTGCGTCATCCACACGGATACGGTCGGCATCGTGACCGCACCCGTTTCACTGATTGTTATTATTCCTCTGCTCATAATGCGTTTATTATTTGGTGTTTATTCTCTGTCCTCTTTCTTTTCGCCAGCTGATATTTCCTTTCTTCGCTCCATCAGCTTGTCCATATCTCTGGAGATTTTATCATCGGTTATCCGTGCATACCCCTGTGTCGTCCGGATATTGGAATGTCCCATCATTTTAGCGATGCTCTCGATAGGTATATCCGATGAAATCAGGAACGTACCGAAGCTATGCCGACTTTGATGATAGGACAAGTTGTCTTCTTTCCCTATGATTACACCCAGCTCATGAATCTCAAACCACAGGGCATCCCGATTGGAAAGCGGGAACACGGGATGTTCATCGTCAGTCGTGTTATACAGCGACAATATCCGCTCCGCTATGGGATGCAGTGGAATGAACGCCTCTATCTTTGTCTTCTTGCGGTTGATGCGGATGTACCGCCTACCATCCGCATTCGTCCCGATATGATGTGGATGCAGGAGCATTATATCCACATACGCCAGTCCGGTCAGGGTCGAAAAGATGAAAGCCCGTCTTGCCAGTTCCATCCGCTTGTCATACATCGGGGTGGAAAGTATCTTCTTGAACTCCTCACGGCTGATATACCTGTGCCTTGCCTCCGGCTTGGTTTCATATTCCATTTCCTCACAAGGGTTCACGCGGATAATCTCCTTATCGACTGCCAGATACAGCAGGCGGTTCAACCAACGCAGGCAATGGTTGGTTTGGGAAGCCCCGAAATTCTTGCATCTCTTCAAAAACGCTTTGTAGGCTTTGCCGAAGTCTTCCGTGACTTCTTCAAGGCCTATGTCTTTCTTGCCCAAAGACATGAGATAATTTGTCAGGTACTTCTGGTAATACATTGAACTCCGATAGGAAGAAGTTGAGTCTATTTCCTCGGAATGTTTCTTCAAACGCTCCCTTTCCCATTCCCCCATTTGCAGGAGGGTCGTCGGATGGATGTTGTTCAAGGTGATATGGTTTTTCAGTATCTCCGCACTGACTACGCCCTGCGATTTCAATATCTCATTGTAGGCTTCCTCTGTTATCCGCAGGTATTCCTGTAAACGGTTGTTCTCCCTTGCGGACTTTATCTCGTTCTTCCTGCCGTTCCAGTCTTCCGGTCGGCAATAAATTCCCGTACTGATGACGGTCTGTTTTCCGTCAATGGTTATACGGCAGAGTACGACAGTCGTTCCGTCAGCCTTTACCTTGCTGCGGTTGATGTAGGGCAACAGTGAAAATGTGCTTCGCTTATCGTTTTCTGTATTAAATGGTTAATTGAAAATCTTCGGTAGCTTTGATAAACTTGTCCATGTCCTCGAAAAGTTTCTTCGGGCTGACACGGGCATAGACCTGAGTGGTAGAAATATCGGAATGTCCCAACATGCGGCTGATGGTCTCTATCGGCACACCCGCTTCGAGTGTTATCAGCGAAGCAAAACTATGGCGGGCCTGATGATAGCACAAGTTATCCTTGATGCCTGCCAGTGCAGCCAACGCTTTCATGTGCCGTTTCATGTTCGGGTGGTAGATTATCGGGAAAAGCGTTTCCCGGGTTTCATCCCTGTATTTTTCAAGCAGTGCCAACGCTTCGGGAAGCAGTTTCACGCTCGCCCGATGTTCGTTTTTCTTTCGGCGGTATTTCAGCCATAATGCTCCGTTGTCGTCCGTGTACAGGTTCTCGTCCGTGATGGAAACCACATCAGCGTATGACACACCCGTGTAGCAGGCAAACAGAAAAAGGTCGCGTGCCAATATGTGCGTCTTCCTGTATGGCGGTATTTCTACGTCACGGATTCTTTCGAACGATTCGCGACTCAATGCACGTGGTGTCCTTTCTGATTGCCGGGGCAGGGCGAAATGTTGAAAATGGCATTTCTCGGAATACCCTTTCTTATAGGCAAGGCGGCAGATTTTCTTCAGGATGGCAAGGTGGTGGCGGACGGTATCTATCGCATAGCCTTTATCTTCCGTGACGAAGGCCTGATAGTCGTGGATGAACTGTTCCGTCAATTGTCCGAAAGCCAAATCCTTGACCTTGTATTTGGTTTCGATGAACTCCCCGAGTGTCAGCCGCATATAGTGATAACCGGGATAAGTTCCTTTCGCACGGTCTATGCCGATACGTGCCTTAATGTCGTCACAGATTGCATCTGTCATTTTCATGAGGGTCATCTGCGTTTCCATGCTGCCTTGAAAAAGGTCTTTCACATCGGTGGCGTCAAAACCGACCTTACGGGACACAAGGCTGTCGAATGCGGCGTTTACCGCCAACAGCAGTTTTTCAATCCTGGCATTGGTTTCCACCGCTTCCTTGCTCTTGCCGTTCAGACGGCTTTCACGTGGATTCCACAATTCAGGCGTGCAGGACAGTTTGCATCCGAACTGCGCCATCGTGCGGTTCACGGTTATGCGTCCCATGATGTGAGCCTTGCCCGACTTGTCCAGTCCGCTCTTTTTGAGGTAGAGCAGCACCTTGAATTTTTCTACTTTCATACGCTTATATTTTTTAGTGCAAAATTACTTGCCGTATAAGCGTTCCTTGATATGCAAAACCCTGTGTATGAGCGCAAACAAAACGGTGAGGATTTCTTTTCATTGCCTGCCGTTACCTATTCCCGTTTCGGTAACTGCCCGGCTAACGGTTTGGTAACTGAACAACCTCAATATTCCGTTGCCGTTTGCATTTTCTCCACTTAGCAGAATAGTGAAATACCGCTCATTTCAAACGATTTACGTTTTTACTTCACTTGCCTGCTTTTCCTTGCATAACCTATCACTTTCCACTGCGCCAGACATGGCTTTGCAACGTTGGCTTTGAGCATGGGTATGCCTATTGAGAGCGTGAGCCGTGTTTTGGGACACACGAACATAGTCACGACCCAAATCTACGCAAAAATCACAACGCAGAAGCTGGATAGCGACCTTACCTTGTTCGGCAACAGGCTGAACCAATCGTTTAACAACGTATCAATGGCAGGACAATGAAAAGGAATATCATCGAAATCACGGAACACGGTACAGTAACTATACCGAATGAAATTGTATGGATGAGCGAAGAGGAACTTGTCAGCCTGTTCGGTGTTATCGCTCCATCTGTCCGTGCAGCAATTAAAACAGTATATAAAAACGAAATACTGAAAGAGTATGAGGTGCAACGATATATCCGCATATCGGACAAAATCAGTGTGGATGTTTACAGCCTTGAAATGGTTATCGCCCTCGCTTTCCGCATCCGTTCATACGGAGCGGAACGGGTGCGCAATGCTATACTTGAAAGGCTGTACTTGCGAAAAGAGAAAACAAGCATCTTCTTTTCGCTATGTAATAGCATAAAATCATCTGAATATCAAGCGTAAAGTGTATTGGTATGACAACATGAAGTAATGAAACCGATGCGTATTCCCATTGCCGACAATGTATCCATATATATAATTGAGTAGGCGTATTGTCATTCATTTACAGGAATGTGGCAATCCCGAAGAAGCACCCCTCTATGACGGTTGTTTCTTCGGGATTTTTATTGCCATATTCTCCGATATGCTGCAAGTTTTTCATTCCGTGTGTTTTTTGCGCCATTCTGCTGTGATTTGCGTATCAAGGTTTCAAGCAACCCTCTCTAACTTTGCACACGATTATTTATCAACCATTTAAGCGTATGAACAATGAGTAAATCGGACATCTGCAAGGAGGAGTTTATCCGAGTGGGTACGACCCTCTACAAGTTAGTGAACCAGCCCCGACTGAACGGTGGCTATGTGAAGAAACGAATCGTGTGGAACAACGAAACGTTACGGCAGGACTACGGCAAGCACTATCTCGCCACCGTCCCCAAGTATGACGGCTTCTGCACGGTTCCCGACCATGTGAATTACCATCCGATAGTGGACAAGTTCCTGAACCTCTATGAACCGATAGACCACAAACCGATGGAGGGTGATTTTCCCTCTATCCGTTCGTTGGTGGAGCACATCTTCGGGGAGCAATACGAGTTGGGAATGGACTACCTGCAACTGCTATATCTGCAACCCATCCAAAAGTTGCCTATCCTACTGTTGGTATCGGAAGAACGCAACACAGGCAAAAGTACGTTTCTGAACTTTCTGAAAGCCCTGTTTCAGAACAACGTGACATTCAACACCAACGAGGACTTCCGTAGCCAATTCAATTCCGATTGGGCTGGCAAGCTGCTTATCGTGGTGGATGAAGTGCTGCTTAGCCGCAGGGAGGACAGCGAACGGTTGAAGAACCTGAGTACCACATTATCCTACAAGGTGGAAGCCAAAGGCAAAGACCGTGATGAGATTGCGTTCTTTGCCAAGTTCGTGCTGTGTTCCAACAACGAGTATCTGCCCGTCATCATAGACGCAGGGGAAACACGTTATTGGGTGCGCAAGATAGACCGCTTGCAGTCCGATGATACCGACTTTTTGCAAAAGCTGAAAGCGGAGATACCAGCCTTCCTTTACCACTTGCAGCACAGGCAGCTATCCACTGAGAAAGAGAGCCGTATGTGGTTTGCCCCGTCATTGCTACATACCGAAGCCTTGCAGAAGATTATCCGCAGCAACCGCAACCGATTGGAGATTGAGATGAGCGAGCTTGTACTTGACATCATGGCAAGTACGGGTATTGACACTTTCTCTTTTTGCTGCAACGACATTCTCACGCTGTTGGCAAACACGTATGTCAAGGCGGAGAAGCACCAAGTGCGGAAAGTATTGCAGGAGTGTTGGAAACTCACGCCTGCACTAAACGGACTTACATACACTACCTACCAACTGAACTATAATCGGGAGTGTCGGTATGAGCCGATAAGGAGAGTGGGACGCTTCTATACCGTCACAAGGCAGCAACTTGAAACGCTGTAATTCCATTATCTTTTTGTTGAATTGTTGAATAAGGATATAATCATACTGATAATAAGCAATATATACTCTCAACAAAATCTCAACAGACCAAAAGAGAAGTTGAGCATAAAGCCCCGACCGATTGTCGGTTTCTCTTTTGGCGAGTGGTTTGTTGAGCGAATGTTGAGGACCTATTTATATGGATATAAGTATGTTACATATGCCATTCAACGAATCAACGATTTTCATTCACCATTAAAACCATAGGAAGATTATGACTACACAGGAAGCAAAGAATATACGCATCGCAGACTATCTGCAAAGTCTGGGCTACAGTCCCGTCAAGCAGCAGGGCAAAAGCCTTTGGTACAAATCACCGTTCAGGGAGGAAACGGAAGCGTCGTTCAAGTTGAACACTGAACTCAACCAATGGTACGACTTCGGAACAGGCAAAGGCGGTAATATCATCGCATTGGCACAGGAACTTTACGGTTCGGACTATGTGCCTTACCTGCTTGGGAAGATAGCGGAGCAAGCACCGCACGTCCGTCCCGTGTCTTTCTCTTTTCGCCAGCAGGCATCCGAACCGAGTTTCCAACATTTGGAGGTGAGAAAACTCACTCACCCTGCATTGCTCCGCTATTTGCAGGAACGTGGAATAAATACCGCATTGGCACGGGTTGAATGTAAGGAACTGCACTTCGTCCACAACGGTAAACCCTATTTCGCCATCGGATTCCCGAATGTGGCAGGAGGCTATGAGGTGCGCAACCGTTTCTTCAAGGGTTGCATCGCCCCGAAGGACATCAGCCATATCCGACAGTCGGGAGAACCGAGAGAGAAATGCCTCGTATTCGAGGGAATGACGGACTATCTTTCATTCCTCACCTTGCGGATGAAGAACTGCCCGATCATGCCCAACCTTGACGGGCAGGATTACGTTATTCTCAATTCCGTTTCCAATGTATCCAAAGCCATAGACGTGCTGCACGGGTATGAGCGCATACACTGTCTGCTTGACAATGACGAAGCAGGACGGAATGCGTATTGGGAACTGGCAGGAGAGTTTGCCGGACGTATCAGGGACTTCTCCCACAACTATAACGGACACAAAGACCTGAACGACTACCTGTGCGGTAAGCCCTTGTCCCAATCGGTAGAGCCGATAGAGCAGGAGAAGCAAGTCCAATCCGCAAGGCGGATGATGCATCCACCGAAAAAACGAGGGCTGAAGATGTAGAAAGCGAATGCTTGCAGCGACACGGATATTTGCCAACGGAAAATGCCGTAGCTTATTAGGGAATTTGTCCGAGCCGCATTGCAAGCAACGCTGAAAATTCCCCAATAAGCCAAAGAGGTTGCACCTCTCTGGACACTCCCAGCCAACGGCAAAAGCCGTACAAGAGTAAACCACCAACCATTGTTTCACAAGTTAAAAAGAAAGGATTATTATATGGGTTATGCAGTATTACACATGGAGAAGACAAGCGGAACGGATGCCGCCATGTCAGCGCATATAGAACGCACCATCAAACCGAAGAATGCCGATGAGAGCAGGACGCACCTAAATCGGGAACTGATAAGGTTTCCCAACGGGGTGGAGAACAGGACACAAGCCATACAGCACCGATTGGACACCGCAGGACTGACACGCAAAATCGGCAACAACCAAGTGAGGGCTATCCGTGTCCTGCTCACGGGAACGCACGAGGATATGGAACGCATCACCAACGAGGGCAGACTGGATGGGTGGTGTAGCGACAATCTGAAATATCTTGCCGATACATTCGGTAGGGAGAACATCGTATCGGCAGTCTTGCATATGGACGAGCAGACACCGCACATACACGCCACCCTTGTGCCGATAGTCAAGGGAGAGCGCAAACGCAAGAAGAAGGAACAGGTAAAGAGGCGATACCGCAAGAAACCAACTGATGCCGCCCGACTGTGTGCCGATGAGATTATGACACGTGCCAAACTCAAATCCTATCAGGACACCTATGCCCAAACCATGAGTATTTACGGGTTACAGCGTGGTATTGACGGTTCGGAAGCAAGGCATATCTCCACACGGCAGTATTACCGTGATTTGATGCAACAGACGGAACAATTACAGACAGACATAGAACAACTTCAAGACCGCAAGAAAACGGCACAGGAAGAACTCAGGCGGGCCAAGAAAGAGGTGCAGACCGAGAAACTGAAAGGTGCAGCCACGACAGCAGCCACTAATATAGCCGAAAGTGTAGGTTCTCTTTTCGGAAGTAACAAGGTCAAGACATTGGAAAGGGAAAATGCAGCCTTGCAAAACCGCATTTCTGAACTTGAAAATGAAACCCAAGAACGTGAAAAACGGCAAGCCAAACAGATACAGGAAATGAAAAACGCATACGAGCAACAGAATCGTAAGCTGTCCGAGTTCGTGGATTTTGTTAAACGCTACTTCCCGTATGTGGAGAAACTGATACCAACGATAAAGTTCCTACGTGAAACTCTGAACTTTGGCGATGCCATCATTAGAAAACTATGCACATTCAAAGATGTTTCCATTAAAGGTGAACTATATTCCCGAGAGTTCAACAGACACTTCAAGACTGATAGTGCAGTTTGCTCTCTAAAACAGGATGCAGAGGGAAGATTTGAACTCAACATAGACGGTGTTTCACACATTAGCTGGTTCAGACGAAAAAAAGACGAGTTTATGGAAGCGTTGGGAATACCTACAAAGAGACAAAATCGTGGTATTAAGCTGTAAGTCATAATAAAATCCGTGATAATCGAATGTAGCATCACGGATTTTTCGTACTTTTGCATTCGGATTGAGGGAACTCTTTCCAAAACATATGAGAAAAGAAAGAAGCGTTATGCTTATCTTGTAACTTGAAAACGTAGGAAATTTTCAAATTAGATGCAAGGATAGCATAGTGGTTCTCACGCTATAGCGTGGGCTGCTATTGTTACATCTGCATCTATGGTTTCCTACGACCTTCAAGTAAGAATGTGGCATACAGTTCCACGCTTCTGCGTAATTAACGGCTCAATTGGAACTAAAAGGGCCATTGAAATGAAAAGAATATGGGACAAAATTTTATAAAACATATCATATCTATATCAATCATTACTGTGTTAATAACATCTTGTGCAACAGGCAAGATTGTCTTATCAAATAATGCAAACATAAATAAGTACAAGTATGTCATTTTCGGATATGAAACATCTGGGGATAGAGAATTGGATGATGTCGTAATGTCGGTTCAAAATCAAATAGCAGAAACAAACTTAATAGTTTTATCTGCCTCAAATACGTCAAAAATAATCGAGTGTTCAGATAGCATTCTCACACCAAACATCCATGTTACATCTGAAAAATGGGATGGAGGACATACATATATAACCGTAACGTTTTACGGTTATAACAACAATCAAAGAGTAGTTGTCATAAAAAGTAGTGGAATAGGAATGACGGTAAACCATGACCAAAGTATAGCACTAAATGCAATAAGAAAAAAGCTTAATAAGTTATTTAACTAATATAGGGTATTTCATATACATAACAACAAAAATAGAATATGTATCCACACGATAATATTTTCAATATTTATTACAATATAGGCAAACGAACTCCATTTTTAGTTAAAAGGTGTGAGTTGGGATTAGTTCGGTCATCAAGTGAAGAAAGGCGTATTGACCCAAATCAAGACAGAACATTTTTAGTTGAGACAGTAAAGCCACATGGTAAATATGGCAAGGCTTATGGTAAATGCTTTGTAAATGGTAAGCCTGATGATAGTTATAGACAAGAATGCTATCCAAATATTAAAGACGAAGAAATTCCTTGCGCTGGATGTGGTGAGTGGGTTTTAATAGATGTTCCAGGCGTATCGTTTGATGAAATATTCCCTATTCATAAAGCGGATGAAGTGCTTATGTTTGGAAAATACAAAGGGAAGTCTTTGAGTGATGTCTATAATATGGATTGTCAATATCTTTATTGGTTAGAAGCAACAGATAGATTTTTTAAGGTTGATTTTGAGGAACTTAAACGCTTGCATCCTAACGCTGAAAAAACTTTGGATATATCTATATCTGAAAAAATAATAAATTTTGGAAAATATAAAGGAAAACAGTTCTGTGAATTTAAAGATGATATTCCTTATCTTGAATGGCTTGTCTCTATAGAGAAAATATCCATTGAAGACTTTAAAATATTAACTACGATATAATCAATAAAACAATAAGTATGAGAAAAATTTTCGTCACATTAACATTATTCTTTGCTGTAATCAATATTATGGCGCAAGAACATCTTTCTTTTAAAGGCATTCCTATAGAAGGAAGTATGACCGCTTTCTGTCAAAAACTCAAAGCAAAAGGTTTTACTTCACTTGGTCGTGATAACAATATAACTTTGTTTTCGGGTGACTTTACGGGTCGTAAAGCAACCGTAGGAGTGACAGCTACAGATGATGGAAAGAATGTCTTTGCGGTTGTTGTCTTCTTCGATCCAAGTGGTGAGTGGAATACTCTTGTTAATACCTACGACTACTATAAAGATTTATATACTCGTAAATATGGTGTTCCAACAATTTCAAAAGAAAATAATCCTGCTCTTTCTGATTCTAATACAGCATTAATGGCGGAAGTACATCAGGGAACAGTCGTGTACGGTAGCGCATGGGAAGTAACTGGTGGAGACATACAGCTTTCAATAGAAAAATCATCCGGAGTTTACGAAGGTATGGTAATGATTCGCTATCGTGATTCTCAAAATGTAGAAGCCAAAATACAAAATGATTTGGATGATATTTAGGATTGGACATAAACAAGTAAGCGAGCCTTGGCATCTAATCCAAATTAGAGCTAAGGCTCGCTTCTGTTATGAGAATATCAATGCTATAATTATTTGGAATAATATCTGATGATGAATATTAATATTGCGTTTTCGCAAAAAAATATACTTTTATATTTAAGAGTTATTTGACAGCGTAGTACCGCAAATTGCTGAAAATGGCACGGTCTCCAACTCGTTACGTTGTCTCTCAAATAATCCGTCAAATGATTATTATTCAAATGTTTGTATCAAACCGTTGAAAATCTAAAATAAAAAACATTCATGAATTGGCATAAATTATTACATAATGCATGGAATAGCTTTTTAAAGAAGAAAAAGAATAATGGAGAGGTAATTATGCCATACCTTAATTCTTTTGCAGAGAATTATAAAACAAGATTAGCTGTTATAGAACGACATCTTCAGCGGAAAGATTATAATTTTGGTAAATGGAAAGCAATCCTGATTCCCAAAAAGGATGGAGGTAATCGGCCGCTAATCATTCCAAACAGTATTAGTGACAAATTAGTTTTAAAATCCATAAGTGACTATCTATCTGATTCTTTATGTCATTTGTTTAATAGTGTTAGCTCAATTAGTTATGCTTACCAAAAAGGGAAATGTACACGAGACGCTCTTGTTCAATTAAAACGAATACATAATCCCGAAAACATCTTATTAAAAATTGACATTAAGCATTTTTTTGATGAAATAGACAAGATAATACTTATTCAATTGTTAGACCAATATCAAATTGATGATTATGTGAAGCATTTGATTTACAAAGGAATCAATCCAGTTATTGACTATTCAAACCTAAAAAAAAGTGACATTGAAAAGTTTCCAAAAGGTGGAATACCTCAAGGAAATCCGATTTCTTCAGTATTAAGTAACTTATATCTTTATGAATTAGATAAATTAGCGATTTATAAAGGTTGGAAAATGATTCGATATGCAGATGATATGGCATTCTCTGTGTCCAATATTGAAGATGCTCAGCTAATTCTATCTCAAATCGAGGAATACCTATTAGAGAATCGAAAATTGACTATACACCCTTTAAAAACATCCTCTGATGCAAAAACAGCTATTTTCCTAAATCCAAAGAAAAACAGTATGAAATATTTGGGTGTAATTTTTAATGGTCAATATTTATTTCCAACAAAAGAATGCTATAATCAATTAGTTGGAAAAATAAAAACCATACTCAAAGACGCATTGACTTCCAAAGAAAAAGAAGTATCTATTAAAAAAGCTATTGCTCAATGGTGTGGTTATTATGCATTTACTGACATTCCCAATAGTCAAATCAAATGGATGAATAATGTAATTAATTATCAAATTAGCAAATGCAAATTAGATATACCTAAGGTTAATATAGCTGATGTTATTTTTAAGACAAGGAAACACCAAAACAATCGACTTGTTAAGTTATTTCATCCTATACGATTTGGAGAAGAGTATGGATGGTTGAATATCCACAGTTAAAAAGTTTATTGTGGATTTGGGATTCACTTTTATTTTGTACTTTTGCAATCAAATAGAGTTACTTGGGTGCAATTCAAAGCAGAATACAGCAACAAGAACGGTTGGCAATTCGTTACCTCAAAATCGGATAATCTTCCCAAAGTCCTTATTATAAATGAATAAGGATTATGTTCCAAAGTTATGGAAAAAGTCTGGAATAGCGATGAGCTATTACCTAAAAAATTTAAATCAATCATGAAGATCACATTGCTTTTTTTAATACTGGGTATATTGCATGTCTCGGCGGATACCTATGCGCAAAAAGCTCAAGTTACGGTAGAAGTAAAGAACGGGACGTTCTATGATGTCGTCTCGGAGATTGAGAAACAGACCGAGTTCATGTTTTTCTATAAGAGCGAGGATATCGATAATAGTAAGCAGGTGGATATACAGGTGAAGAATCGCCAAGTTACCGACGTGTTGAATGAGTTGTTGAAAAACACGAACTTGACCTACCGTATATCAGGTAAGCACATCACGATCTTGAAGAAAGACGCCGTACAGCAACAAAAGAAAAAGATCTCCGGTACCGTTACGGATCCGGATGGCATACCGGTTATCGGGGCCAATGTCGTGATTAAGGGTACGACGGTCGGTACCGTTACGGATCTGGATGGAAAGTTTAGCTTGGATGCGGCTAATAACGATATCCTGTCATTTTCCTATATCGGCTATGCGGAGCAAGAGATCGAGGTCGGGAATCGTACACTGTTTAACGTGAAGTTGGCCGAGGATTATAAAGCGCTTGAAGAGGTCGTTGTCGTTGGATATGGTACGATGTTGAAACGAAACTTGTCAACTTCAGTGGGTTCCGTAGACTCGGAGAAGTTATTGGAGCGTCCGAATGCCACGAACGTATTCCAAGGATTGGCCGGAAAGGTAGCGGGTGTTAATATCGCTTTGAATTCTGGTGCGCCGGGTGGTAGCCCTGCGATAAAAATCCGTGGTATCGGTTCTTTGAATTCTTCCAATACACCGCTATATGTGGTCGATGGTGTGGTTGGCGTGGATCCGGACCAGATTGATCCGAATATTGTCCAGTCTATCGATATCTTGAAAGACGCTACTTCCTCTTCTATTTATGGTGCGAGAGGTGCGAATGGTGTTGTGGTGATAACAACGAAGGAAGGTAAGAAAAATACAACGAATATCTCGTATAATACCGTTTTGTCTGCCGGAACGTTAGCTCGTAAAGTCGATGTCTTAAATGCGGAAGAGGCTTTGGATGTATTCAAGCGTGCTTATGAGGCTCAACCGGGACGTATCGCTCCCCATCTAGATCCGAGCAATATGTTTACGCATAAGAATGACCTGTTCAATCCGGACGGGACTCCGAAATATGATACGGACTGGCAGGATGCCGTGACCCGTACGGCTTTTTCTCATCAGCATTCACTTAGTTTCTCTGGAGGAAGCGATAAGCTGACCGCTGTGGCGAATGTAAGTTACAAAGATAATCAGGGTATTATGTTGGAGACTTATAAACGTCAGTTGAATGCGTTTATCAATGTAGGATGGGATTTGAAAGAATGGTTCCATTTACAGGCCATGTTGAATGTAGGATCTAGTAATGCCCGAAACTCGGAGAATGCGATCTCTCGGTATACATTGGAAGCATTGCCGTTCCTTCCTATCCAATATGAGGACGGTACCTATTCCCGTAAGGGGGATTATCCCGGTGCGGAAGATACGGAGAACCCCGTGAAAATTTTAAAGGAGCGTAAGAATATCGATAAGAATCAGTACGCGTTGGCTAATGTGATCGGTACGTTTAAAATTACCTCTTGGTTAAAGTTAACGACTAGCTTCAGCCGTCAAGATGGTTCTTATATCAATTCATCTTATACCCCGAGTACCTTATTCGGCTATGGAGATACTCAAAAGGGTAAAGCGGAGAAAGCACATCGAAATACGATGTCGTGGACGAATGAGGACTACTTGACTTTTGATAAAAGCTGGAATAAGCATAACTTGAATGTCGTAGCGGGAGCCAGTTGGTATTACTCAAAAACAGAGAAAAGCGAGCTAGGGGCCGAGAATTTCTTCGATGATTATTTTGAGTACAATAATATGGGAGTCGGCACCGTACGTTCTAAGGTTGGCTCAGACTATACGGATAATAAGATGAATTCTTACTATGCCCGTATCAACTATAATTTTGACAATCGTTACTTATTGGGCGCTTCTTTCCGTGAAGATGGTTCTTCTCGTTTTGGCTTGAATAACCAATATGGTTTCTTTCCTTCATTCTCGGCCGCTTGGCGTGTATCCAATGAGAATTTCTTCGAGAACGCGAAAAAGGTGATTGATGATATGAAAGTCCGTTTGAGCTACGGTACGGTGGGTAACGCGGAAATCGGTGATTATGCGTCTATGGCACGTTATGAGAATAAACGCCTTCCTTTTGGCAAGGATATGACGACGATCGTTACGTTGAAAAGTATGGCAAATCCGGATTTACGCTGGGAGAAATCCAGACAACTTGACGCGGGTATCGATTTGAGTTTCTTTAATGGGCGTATCGAGTTTATGGCGGATTATTATCATAAGATTACGACTGATTTATTGTATGAGCTACAATTGCCTTCTAACTCGGGATATGAGAAAACTATGACAAATTTGGGTAAGATCCGTAATCAAGGTCTTGAGATGAGCTTGAATACACGCAATATCCAAAGCCGTGGTTTCTTATGGACTACCTCTTGGAATTATACGATGAACCGCTCGATGGTACTGGATATAAATGATAATATTATCGGTAAGTGGGGAGGACGCATTGAAGAGGGACATCCTTTAAATGCTCTTTACGGCTATGTTCGCCTAGGTACATGGGGAACCGATGAGGCGGAAGAAGCCGCTAAGTATAATAAGAAACCCGGCGATATCAAGTATTGGGACAAGAATGGTAATGGAATGAAGGATGGCGAAGACCAAGACTATATCGGAAATGGCGCTCCTAAATTCGAGATGAATATGACAAATACATTCTCGTGGAAAGGCTTCACGTTTATGTTTGATTTGCAATGGGTATATGGTAATAAGTTGATTAACTTCACTCGCCAGTTGATGGGTAACCGTGTGACATTCTCCAATGCTTATGCGGACATTCCGGTGAACGCTTGGACGCCGGAAAACCAAAACACGATGGTGCCTAGCTTGCGCCTTCCGGGAGATGGATATGAGAATGACGTAGATTCTTGGAGTTGTGAGCCGGGTTCGTTCTTGCGTTTACGTAATATCGGCTTGAAATATGACTTTAGTTCCCGTATGCTTTCTGCCGCTCACATCAAGAGTTTATCCTTGGGATTCAATGTGGAGAATGCGTTCTTGATTACGAACTATTCTGGTAGTGATCCGGAGGTAACGAGTTATGATGCCGTATTTGAGCAGGGAGTGGATTTTTATACCTATCCCAAACCTCGTACGTACTCATTTACTTTAGGTGTTAATTTCTAATTATTTAATCTTTACTTCGTAAAAAACTAAGATATGAAAAATAAAGCGCATGTATGGATGTGTGGCTTGCTTTCCGCGACAATGGCTTTTACATCCTGTACGAATTTTTTAGAGGAAGACCCGAAAACCTTCTTGAGTCCTTCTGAATATTATACGACAGAGAACCAGATAAAGGCGGCTGTGGATGGCACTTATGACGGGCTTGATGATCTGTTGAGTTCCGACCTCGAGATTGCCACAGTTCACCTTTTTAACTTGGAATATCTTGTAGGTACTAGTTATCGTCCTCGTGCGGCCGGTAATGAGCAGAACCAGTTCTTGTTGCTTTCCGGTTTGGAAGAGAGTAACGGCATTATTCGTAACTTCTGGAAGGCTACTTTCTTTCCTTTGGAAAATTGTAATAGCGTGATTCAAAATGTTTCCGCTACGGATATTATTAGCGAAAGCCAGAAAGCGAAGTATCAGGGAGAGGCTTATTTCTTGCGAGCGTATTACTATTTTCAAGGGGTACAATTATTCGGGGATATCCCGTTGAAGACGGAACCTACGGTAGACTTGAATACGGTGAAGATTCCAAGGTCTCCTAAGGAAGATATTTATAACCAGATCGTGGAAGACTTGAAAAAGGCGGAGCAGTCCGGTTTGGATTGGAGTGATAAAACAGGCCATGTCTCTATGGGAGCAATCAAAACCCTTTTAGCCAAGGTTTATTTGACAATGGCAGGTTATCCGCTTCAAAAAGGAAATGAGTATTATCAATTGGCTTACGAGAAAGCCAAGGAGGTTATTGACAGTGGAGCCTTTAGCTTGTTCGCTGATTATAAGGATTTGCGTGCGTCAGAGAACGAAAATAGTGGTGAGCATATTTTTATGATCCAGCGTGAGGCGCAAGATGCCGGGGCTCCTTTCCATTTTGGCCTTTTGCCTTATCCGGAACAACCGATTTCCATTACTCCGGCTTATGGGGGTGGTTTGGCTCCTCGTAAAGAGTTTTATGAAAGTTATGATGACCAAGATATTCGTAAACGGAATGAGGAGTTTTTCTATACTTCTAAACCCAAATATGGTGATCCGGAGACAACGATTACTTTGGATGTTCCTTATTTATGCAAATATTGGGATGAGAATGCTGAATCTACAGGAAAGAGCGGGGCGAATATTCCGGTTTACCGTTATGCGGACGTTCTATTAATGTGTGCGGAGGCAAAAGCTACCTTGGATGGTGGATCTACTTCCGACGCTATAGCTGTGGATGCTTATTTCCAAGTTCGTCACCGTGCGTTGCCCAATGAGGCGAGACCGACTTCAATCACGGTTGATCAAGTATTGAAAGAGCGTGCGTGGGAACTCTGTTATGAGTTTACAGGATGGTATGATATGTTGCGTACTCACCGTGCGTTTGATCCGGTATCGAAGCAAATGGTTGATTTATTCGGCTATCAGGCGGTTAATCATACGTATCCGTTTAAAGAATCGGATTTGGTTTTCCCGGTACCTTTGCGTGAGAAAGAACTGAACCCTTTGCTCGGTGAGGATGTCGTTCGCTAAAAGTAAGCGGGCGATTCTCTAGACTAGAGGTGTGTGGGAGGATATTACTATCCGTAGTAATCCGGATTATTATCCATGATAAATACGATTACTATTGATAGTAATATTTTTTAACACGGTATATATTATTCATCACAGAAAATTAGAGAAGAGAGAAATAGAGATGAAAAGATATGTTTTGTTTGTCTGTTTGCTTTTATCAGGTCTTGCAGGAGTATATGCTCAGTCGATAGCTCCGTTTCAGAAAGGAGATCGGATCGCCTTCGTGGGAAACAGCATTACTTGCGGTGGTCATTATCATTCATATATCTGGCTATACTATATGACCCGTTTCCCGGATCAACGCATCGATATCTTTAACGAGGGAGTAGGTGGGGATGTAGCCGAGATGATTTACCAGCGGTTGGATAAGGTTTTCGAACATGAGCCTACAGTGGTGACGCTATCTTTTGGCATGAACGATGTCGGCTATATGGATTTTCGGAAGCCGGGGGCCGATACGATCGCCCGGAACCGGGTAGAGAAAGCTTGCCGGGATTATGCTCTTATCGAGGAGGTCTATAAGAAGTATCCGGAGGTGAGGAAAATCTTGATCGGAAGTTCTCCTTATGACGAGACTTCTCGTTTCAATAAGGTCGCTTTCCCGGGGAAGAATACGCCGATCTTGGAGATCGTGGATTTCCTGAATGCCCGTGCCCGGGAGAATCAATGGGGATTCGTGGATTTCAATCGCCCGATGGTAGCGATTAACCAATGGGAGCAAGCGGAGGATTCCATGTATACCTTATGCGGGAAGGATCGTATACATCCCTCTACGGACGGGCATCTGGTCATGGCTTATCTCTTCTTGAAGGCGCAAGGTCTGGCTGGTAAGCCGGTAGCCGATATCCGGATAGACGGAGCGGGGAAAAAGGTGACTCGCTCGGATAATTGCCGTGTCTCGGATTTGTCTGTTTCCTCGGATAACCTTACTTTTACGTACGAGGCGAAATCGCTTCCGTATCCTATCGATACCTCTTATTATGATAATGAGAAACATACGCAGGCAGATGCCTTGAGTGTTATCCCTTTTATGGATGAGATGAATTATGAGGGATTGTCTGTGAGCGGTTTGTCGGATGGATATTACGGGTTGACGATCGGTGGGGAGTTTATCGGTCGTTTTACGGCGAGGGAGTTGGAGCGAGGCATCAATATGGCTCTTCTTCAGAATACCCCGCAGTATAAACAAGCGATGAAGATCCGCCAGATGAACGAGGAACGCTGGTTGAAAGAGCGTAAGATGCGTGAATTTTATTGGGTGGAATATAACTTGATGCGGAAGACGGGCATGCTTTGGGCCTGCGACGAGGCTGCCGTGGACACCTTGCGCAAATACCGTCCCCACGACATCTTCTTGCAATGGAACGGCGCCCTTTGGCTACAATACATGCACAAGGGGATTCGTGAGGATTGCGTGAATGAGCAACAGGATCTGGTTAACCGGATCTATGAGCAAAATAAACCAATCCCCTTGCGAATAGAGATCAAGAAATTTACAGACTTGTAGAGACGGGGCGTGCCCCGTCTTCCACCGACTGGAAGTATTCTAAATGTGAATTAATAGCACATATTATATGAAAAAGAAACTAGCGATATTCGTATTAAGCCAATTCTTGTTGGCCGGTTGGGCGGATGCCCAACAAGCCTATTTCATCGATGGCTATCATGGCGGTATCTACGGGCATTACCCGGTGGGACAAACCGCCTTTATCGCCCAGAAATTAAGGCAGAATCCCAACTGGAATATCAATATCGAGATCGAGCCTGAATCATGGGAAGTCGTACGGCAACGAGACCCTGAAGGTTACGAGGCTTTCAAGCGCTTATTTAAGGATCAATCCGTGGAGAGTGGGCGGATCGAGTACGTAAACCCGACCTATGCCCAAAGTTATTTCTTCGGGACATCCGGCGAGAGCGCTATCCGCCAATTCGAATATGGAATGCGGCTAATCCGGAAACATTTCCCTGAGGCGGTATTCACCACCTATTCGGCGGAGGAGCCTTGCTTTACCAGTTGCCTGCCTTATATATTGAAGTCATTCGGCTTCTCGTATGCCTCTACTAAGAACCCGAATACGATGTGGGGTGGCTACGTAAGCGCCTACGGAGGTGAGTTGGTGAATTGGGTAGGGCCGGATGGTACGAGACTTACCACCGTCCCCCGTTACGCCTGCGAGGATTTACAACCCGGCTCTTGCTGGCAATCCATCTCGTGGTTCAATACGGAGGACTACATCCATAAATGCTTGGATGCCGGCATCCAGCACCCGGTCGGCATGTGTATCCAAGATGCCTCATGGAGCCATGGTTGGGATAAAGGCCCTTGGCTGGGACAGGATACGACGGGCTATTATACGCCGACCGCCTATAAGACTTGGCGGAATTACATCCAAGACTGTTCCGTCGGGACTACTCGGGATGATTGGCATTTCTCGCAAGAGGATGTCCTAGGTGGCTTGATGTGGGGAACGCAGGTCATGCAGCGTTTGGCCGGAGAGGTACGGGTAGCCGAGAACGCTATCGTGCGTGCGGAGAAAATGGCGGCTTACGCTCGCTTATACAAAGGCATGGAATGGCCGACTGAACGTATCGATGAGGGATGGCGCACGCTTCTATTGTCCCAGCATCATGATTGCTGGATCGTTCCTTACAATCAACTACAAGGGAAAAAGACATGGGCGGAGACGGTTACGGATTGGACTGGGGTGACCATTCAAAACAGCCGTCAGATAATTGATAACGCCTTGTCCTTATTGAAAGAAAAGGAAGGTGAATCCACGGTGTACGTATATAATACCTTGGCTACCGACCGGAATGAATTGGTGGCGGTGGAAGTCCCCGTCTCATGGAGAAACTCGGATTGGGTGGTTCTTGATAAGCAAGGAAAGAAACAACCGGCTCAATGGTTGACGGAAGACGGCATTTCAAAACTCCTGTTCCGTGCGCAAGTCCCCTCGGCCGGTTATGCCTCTTATGCGATCCGGAAGGCAGAGGATAAACAGTCCGGAACCTTGAAGGCTGAGAGACAGAAAGACGGTACGTTTCGCATGGAAAATGATTTATACACCTTGGTGCTAACCCCCTCTAAAGGAGGTGTAATAGAAAGCTTGAAAGCGAAAGCCGTACGAGGCAAGGAATTCGTGGATAACCGGAATGAACGTGGGTTCAATGAGCTTCGGGGATATTTTATCGATGAGGGTGGTTTCCTTTCCAGTATGGATCAACCGGCTGAGGTGAGCGTGTTGGAGCAAGGGCCCTTATTCGTGAAGGTAGCTGTGAAAGGCAAGATCGGAAAGTATTCATTTACCCAAACGATCCGGTTAACGCAGGGAGAGCCTCGCATCGATATGAGTGTTAAACTGGATTGGACAGGAAACCCCCGTATTGGTGAGCCGGGTATCGAATTCCGTGCGGATAATCCTCGTAAGTCATTCTATGACGACCGTTACAAACTTCTGGTGTATCTGCCTACCCAGATCGCCAACCAACAGATTTATAAGGACGCTCCGTTCGATGTTTGCGAGAGCCGGTTGGAGAATACCTTTTTCAATCGTTGGGATAGCATCAAGCATAACATCATCTTGAATTGGGTGGATGTAGCGAGCAAGGATAACTCTTGTGGTCTGTCATTATTCACGGATCATACGACCAGCTATGCGCATGGTAAGGATTTTCCATTGGCCTTGAACGTACAATACGCTGGTAAAGGCTTGTGGGGCCGGGATTATATCATAGACCGTCCGACCGAGATCTCGTATGCCTTGATCCCTCATGCCGGAACTTGGGAGAAAAGCCGTATTTGGACACAAAGCGAACGACGCAATGAGCCTTTGGTTGCGACCTTGGGCGGCGATGCTACCTTAACATCCGGTTCCCTTTTCCGGATAGAGGATAACGCCTACGAGTTGGTTTCTATGACCTATAAAGGGAATGACCTTTATATCCGCCTATTCAATGCCCAAAGCGATGCCTCCCCTAAAACGATAATCTTCCAAGGACAAGACGTGAAAGCGAGCTTGGTGGAATTGGATAACCGTCTGGTTGAGGACTTAACCGTCACCGAGAAGAAAGGCGCCAGTTCAATGCGTCTTTCTATCCCTCGTTACGGGATAAGGACATTAAAAGTAAGCTGTAAGAATATCTAATGTAGAGACGGGGCATGCCCCGTCTCTCTTTATCCCTAATTAATCCCCGTTTCTCTTGCCTCTTTCGGTGGAAAGATGTTATTTTGCATCCCGAATTAAAAGAATAGGCGTTATGTTGAAATTCTTCAAGACATGGACACTCCCTATCTCCATGTTAGCGGGTGCGATAGGGTATTTTGTTTTCGCCAATGTTACTTTTCTGGAGCCTGCAAAGCCGTTCATGTACACTTTAATAGCGTATCTGACGCCCTTTTTGATTTTTGCGCAGTTGCTCTTAACCTTCTGTAAGATCTCTGTCCGGGAATTGATGCCCAGCCCTTGGCATGGTTGGCTATTGCTTATCCAAGCGGTTTCCAGTTTGGTGCTTGCCGCCTTATTGCTCTGGCTGCCAATGAGAGAGGAATACCGGGATGTGTTCGAGGGAGCGATGGTCTGCCTGATTTGCCCAACCGCTACGGCGGCCGCCGTGATTACGGGTAAATTAGGGGGAAGCGCCTCTAGTCTGACTACTTATACCTTATTATCGAATCTATTGGCAGCGATTGTCGTGCCGCTGGTCTTTCCATTAGTGGAACCGCATGCCGAGATTACTTTCTTCGCCGCATTCTTGAAGATCTTGGGAAAAGTCTTCCCATTGCTGTTATTCCCGTTTTTCCTCGCTTTGTTCTTGCGTAGAATCATACCACCTATCCATCGCTTCCTTGCGGGGCTTCGGGATATGGCCTTTTACCTCTGGGCCGTCGCTCTAGCTATCGTGACCGGGCAGACCGTGAAATCCTTGGTTAATAGCGAGGCGGAGATTTATGTAGAAATCCTGATCGCTTTAGGCGGCTTGATAACCTGTATCGCACAGTTTTATTGGGGAAAGCGCATCGGCAAGAAATACAATGACCGTATTAGCGCCGGACAAGCCTTGGGACAAAAAAATACCGTGTTAGCGATCTGGATGTCTTACACCTATTTGAACCCCTTGTCTTCTGTTGGCCCGGGGAGCTATGTACTGTGGCAAAATATTTTCAATAGCTATCAGCTGTGGAAAAAGAGGAAAAATGAGCTAGAATAATAAATGCGACCCGGAAAAAGGCGGCACACCGAAATAACGATGGAGCCGCCTCATTAACTTTCTTTCCTATCCTCTTATCAGTAAATTGAAGCAAATCCCAAATATGAAATAAGCTATATAGCAGAAAACGGAAACACCTAGGGAAACAAGCAGTTGTTTCATGAAAGACTTTTCCTGCCGCATATAATTGTAATTGAACGTAGCGCCCACAAAACCGAATACGGCGCCGATCAATCCCCCTAAAAAGATGAGTAACACAGGCAGTCCGCCCACGATATACTCTCGGGTAGACAACCGCTCCTCCAAATCGATTTTCTGTCCACGGAATACAGCGACGTGAACAAAGTCAAAGCCATAGACAAAGAATAGCTTTGGTTTCCGTTGCTCATGAATTCTTTATTTATACATTTCTTCATCCGCAAAAAGGCTTGACTACATCAAGCAACATTGGCCTTCTTATGCGTATCAAGTCCTATAAGTTTAGTTTTATTCCTTATATTTGCGAATACGTTGAATGATAGACTCTCTGTAATATGATAACAACAATCGCCCCATGGGGTATGAATTGTTGATTTGGGCAAAACGTGGTGAATTACATGGAACAGCGTTCGTTACGCTTTGAAGCTATAACCATCATATATTTATCTTAATTGCAGGATATACGTTTACGGGGAAAACTTATTGGCTCAAAGGTGATCAAGTAGTCTATTTCAGTATAATAATTATTCATACTTATGGAAAAGGAACAAACGAATGAAAATAGTTGGGAATTTCATCTGACAGATAAGATCGCCCAGCTTTCCAAAATGACCTTGGAAATGCATACGGAGTTTTGGCTTAGTACACTCCAGACATGGTTTCATGGCTATCAAACACCCGAAGAGTATAAAGCGACGATTTGGGGGAGGGAGGTAGACCTATGCATCTCCATCGCTCCCTTGGAGACACCGACCGAGAAATTACCTATCATTGAAGAGAAATCGGAAAAAGGTAAGAATGAGCTGCTTCCCCCGGAACAGCAAGCCTACGTAGACGAACTCAAAAAGAAGATAAAAGCTCTCAAAAAACTCCTGCCGCCTAAGGTGGACGAGGCGTTAGAGCAACGCTATTTGGATTACATGAACGCCGAGAGGATTAAGGCAATCATTCAAGACTGCACCCAGATATGGAGCAACCCGGATTTGCCCGTTGAAGAAAAAATCAGTCAGCTCATTCCTTATAAAATTGAATTATATGACCTTGTGCGTAATGTCCAACTGCCGGATGATTTGATGCGTGCGGATACGAATATTTCAATTACAATGGCCACCATTCAATTCTTTGCACAAAGCGTAGAGAAAAATGCGAAGAAAAACAAAATAAAAACACCCAAGCAGGTACGTCAATTAGTGAAATTTACCAATGACATCATTACTCGCATGGATGAGGGTCAGAATAAGCTAAACGGCGTTGAGCGAGATATGACTAAGGAAGAGTCTAAAGCCTATGATGCTTATCTTGATATAAAGATTGGAGCAAGGTCTGCCCTTCACTCGTTTGAAGAACGATTGGAGTTATACGAGCGACTTTGGGAAATGCCCTCGGTCTCTACCGGTACTAAGATTGAATGTTTGAATGAGGCCATCAAACTTATCCGGAAGCAATGCGGTAAAAACCTGGAGCCCCGTTGTCCGCACGAATCCCTTATCCGGAAACATCTGAAAGCTATTAGTGGCTATATGAATAAGCTGGAAGAAGAAGCGATATGGCAATTGCGCATGGCCGACGAATTGCTCCCGACAGCAAACGCATGGCGGGAAGATTGTGAACTTCCGGCATTGTCCAGAGAGGAGTTTGCCCTCCAAGTAGAATTGCAATCTGTTCATATAGAGACCAAGGAGAAAGAAGACGGCTCCATCCATTACGAGCTGGAGCTTTTTTTCCAAGACACGGAAGACACATTCGCCGGCCACTTCCTATATGCTGATATCGAGGACCATGAGGTGAAGGAGATAACGTTAATGGGATAGCTACATTCTATGTTTGTCCACAAGGATTTGCAAGGTAAAGTCTCTTTACGATACTTTTGGGGCCCGTTCGATTGTAAGCAGGCTCCTTTTTTTGTCGACACCTCCGGCGTATCCGGTTAGGCTGCCATCGCTGCCTACGACACGGTGGCAGGGGATGATGATACTGATCGGGTTATGGCCTACCGCTCCTCCGATCGCTTGCGTAGACATGCTCGGGATACCTTTTTGCCGTGCGATTTCCCCGGCGAGCTCCTTGTAGGTTACGACTTCGCCATAAGGTATTTTGCTCAATAAGTCCCATACCGCAAGTCGGAAAGGCGTATCCTCCAGATGGATAGGAGGGGTGAAGCTGGGAATCTTACCCATGAAATAGCTATCCAGCCACTCTTTGGCTTGCTCGAATATCGGCAGTTCTCTTTCTTGGTGTTCCGCCGATAAAGTGGCGGCAAAATATTTTTGCCCGTCGAACCATAATCCTGTCAGGTGGTCGCCATCGCTGGCTAGGGTTATTTCTCCCAAGGGAGATCGATATTTGTCGGTGTATTGCATGATGTTTATCAAATAAGGGCGTAAGTTAGAAAAATTTTCGAAAGTAGCCAATATCTAAGGGCGGAAATGAGATAAGGAATCCTACTTTTATTTATATTTGCATAGTGAAATTTCGTGAACGGATAATACTTCAACATTTTTAAACAATGATAAAATTATGATCTTAAGTAGAAATTTATCAGAGGCGTTCAATGCCCAAGTTAATGCGGAGATGTGGTCTTCGAATTTGTATTTGTCAATGTCCGTGTATTTCCAGAAAGCAGGGTTGAACGGGTTCGCCCATTGGATGAAGAAACAAGCGGCTGAGGAATTGGAGCATGCTCATAAGTTGATCGATTACGCCTTGGATCGTGGTGGCGATATTACGATCGGCCAGATCAACGTGGTTCCGACAGGCTGGGGAAATCCGTTGGAGGTATTCGAGCATGTTTACAAACACGAGTGCTATGTATCAGAGTTGATCGACAAATTGGTTGATATCGCCGAGGCTGATAAGGATCATGCTTCCCGTGATTTCTTGTTCTGGTTCGTACGCGAGCAAGTAGAGGAAGAATCTACGGCTAAAGAGATCGTGGATCAATTGAAGAATTATGGGGAATGCCATTACGCCATTATGGATCATAGATTAGGAAAGAGATAATAAATTTCCGTCGAGAAATATAAAAAGGCTGTATCTTCACCGGACGCAGCCTTTTTTGTCGTATTTTTACCCGGTAAAGTCAGTAAGGAATACTTATAGATAAATAGAAAATATAAATATGAGATTAAGCGATGTATGGTTTACGGCTCTCTCGGAAAACGAGTCAGGGCAAATGATTACTGTTTACGGGCGGGACGAGTTGAATGAGTTCACCGAATCCGGTAAGTTCAAAGAACGTGTCGAGATCACTTGGAAATACGAGGGAGATGAGAGAGGCCTTCCTAGCGATGACCTTGGCGAGAAAATGGAGGCCGTGGAGGAAGCGCTTCGTAAGGCGATGGAAAAGAAAGACAAGCTGGCTATCCTGACGGGTGTCTATACCGGAGGAGGAGAGAAGGTCTGGGTGTTTTACACACGTACCGTGCGTGTATTCGGCGAACGCTTGAATGAGGCCTTGGCTCCTTTCGAATTACTGCCCATCTCTATTTATACCGAGATGGATCCGGATTGGGAAGAATATAAGGATATGTATGAGATGAAAGAGTGGGCGGTGGATTGAGCGTATGTAGGCATCGCCCCACACGTATATAGATATCGGTCTACGCCAATATACGTGTAGGTTTATATCGATATACGTGTGGGGCGATGCCTATATACATGTTTTTACCGGCTCATCAAGAAAGATTTGAATCCCTCGAAATCTTTTGCCAGCTCGATGCTTTGCTTGGTTCCTTCCATGAAGGCTTTCAGTTTCGCCGGGATCTCGATATCTGCCTCCAATATCTTATCGACCGTTCCTTTGAATTTGGCGGGATGGGCGGTCTCGAGGAATAGACCCGTCTCGGTCTCGCTTAGATCGCTGTCTAGTAATCCTTGGTAGCCACAGGCTCCGTGCGGGTCGAGGATATATCCCGTCTCTTTATAGACGGCTCGCATCGTAGAGGCGATTTCCTCGTCCGTATAGCGATGTCCGGAGATCAGTGCGCATATTTCTTTATGAGGATCATTGAATGCGCTGAATAGGTCGATGATACGGGCGAAATTACTCGGATCGCCTACATCCATGGCGTTCGCTAGGGTGGCGACTGATGGGCGGGGTGTATAAGTTCCTGTATTCAGGTATTCCAAGAATACGTCGTTACGGTTGTTTGCCGCTACGAAACGCTTGATAGGGAGCCCCATCCAATAGGCGAACAATCCGGCGGTGATGTTTCCGAAATTACCGCTCGGCACGCAAACGACCAGCTCGTCCGCTTTTCCCAGCTTGTCCAGCTGAGCGTAAGCGTTGAAATAGTAGAACGATTGGGGCAAGAAACGGGCTACGTTGATGGAGTTCGCCGAGGTCAGTTTCATATGACGGTTTAATTCCTCGTCCATAAAGGCGGATTTAACCAGCGCTTGGCAATCGTCGAACGTGCCGTCTATCTCCAATGCCGTGATGTTCTGTCCTAATGTCGTGAACTGGCATTCCTGTATCGGGCTGACCTTTCCCTTGGGATAAAGCACATACACGTGAATGCCCGGAACGCCTAGGAATCCGTTGGCGACGGCGCTTCCCGTATCGCCGGAAGTAGCTACCAATACGTTCACTTGCTTCAATCCCTCTTTCTTTATGAAATAACCGAGCAGACGAGCCATGAAGCGCCCTCCTACATCCTTAAAGGCCAATGTAGGCCCGTGAAATAACTCTAAGCTATAGATATTACCCTTTACGGGTACCACCGGGGTCTCGAAGGAGAGCGTATCTTTTACGATACCGTCCAATACCTCCGGCTCGATGTCTTCCCCGAAGAACATCTGAGCTACTGTGCAGGCGATCTCGTGGAAGGACTGGTTCTTCATGTTGGCTATCACCTCCTCGTCCAAGGAGTCGATATACTCGGGCATATATAATCCCTTATCGCCGGCCAGACCTTTTACGACGGCCTCTTCTAGGCTGGCTACAGGGGCTTGTTTGTTTGTGCTGTAATATTTCATGCTCTAATCGTTTAGAAATTCTTTTATAAATTGATCTTTTTCCAGTATGCCATATTTGCCGTTTGATACGGAGAACTCATCAAATGTGGTAACGGAGTCGGGTTGCTCGCCCGGCTTGTAAATCAGGAATGGAACCGGGGTATTCGTATGCGTACGTATGGAGCAAGGAGTGGGGTGGTCCGGAAGGATAGCGATTGCTACCGGCTCGTCCCATTTTTGTGTTTCCTCGTAGATGATACGTACGGCACGGTTGTCCAGATACTCTATCGTCTTGATCTTTAGGTCTACGTCTCCTTCATGCCCGGCCTCGTCGCTTGCCTCGATATGCAGGTAGACGAAGTCGTTTGTCTTGAGGGCCTCAAGGGCGGCGTGCGCTTTTCCCTCGTAGTTCGTGTCGTATAATCCGGTAGCTCCCTCTACGTGAAGCACCTCGAGGCCGGCGTAAACGCCGATTCCCCGGATGAGATCGACGGCGGAGATCACGGAGCCTTTCCCGAAGCCGTACATCTCCCGCATCGTTCGCATGGCCGGACGGTAGCCCGGAGACCAAGGCCAGATACTGTTCGCCGGATCTTTCCCCGCTGCCATACGTTTGAGGTTCACCGGGTGATCCTTTAAGATCTCTTGGGACTTGAGGATTAATTCGTTTAATAAATCGGCGGTCTCTCGTGCTTCCGGAACTTCCGGTTTTATCATTAAAGGCCGGAAAGGATGGAGGGGTACGTCGTGTGGTGGCGTGCAATCCAGACGCTTATCGCCTCCTTTGATTACCAATAGGTGGCGATAGGAGACACCTGTATAGAACTTAACACGGTCGGAGCCTAATCGCTCGTTCAGACATTGGATCAACTCGTCCGCTTCCTCCGTGGAGATATGGCCGGAAGAGTGATTCTTCAAGATGTCGCCTTCTACGCAGATTAAGTTACAACGCATCGCCATCTCGCCGGGTTGCAGGGCGACGCCTATACTGGCGGCTTCCAATACACCCCGTCCCTCGTATACGGAGGGCAGGTCATAGCCTAATACCGCCATGTTCGCGACCTCGCTACCGGGATGGAAACCATCCGCTACGGTTTTCATCTGCCCGGTTACTCCCAGTTCCGCCAATTTATCCATATAAGGAGTCTTGGCGTATTGCATCGGGGTCTTGCCTCCCAGAGCCTCTATCGGCTCGTCGGCCATTCCATCGCCTAAAATGATAATGTGCTTCATACCTATCGAATATTTGCGATGGATATGATGTCGGCGAATACGCCTGCGGCCGTCACGTCGGCCCCGGCACCATATCCCTTGATGATCATTGGATATTCATGATATCTCTCGGTGGAGATCATGATGATATTGTTGCTGCCCTCCAGTTCATAGAACGGATGGTGGCTGTCTACGGCTTGTAGGCCTACCTCGCAAGCGCCGTTCTCCATCTTCGCCACGAAACGGAAGCGTTTGCCTTCCGCTTCCAGTAGCTGGCGTTTCTCCTCGAAACCGGCATCTGTATCCTTGATATTCTTCCAGAAGTCCTCAAGGGAACCCTCGAAGTACTTTTCCGGGATGAACAGGTTCCGTTTTACGTCGGCTTGCTCCACCGGATAACCGGCCTCACGGGCCAAGATAACCAGCTTGCGGATCACGTCTTTGCCGCTAAGGTCGATACGTGGGTCCGGCTCGGCGTATCCGGCTTCCTTTGCCATATGGATCGCCTCGCTGAAAGGAATATCGGCGCTGATCGTATTAAAGATATAATTCAGCGTACCGGAAAGTACGGCCTCCAGTTTCAATATATGGTCGCCGCTATTGATCAAGTCGTTCATCGTATTGATGATCGGGAGGCCGGCGCCTACGTTCGTCTCGAACAAGAACTTGATGTCTCGGTGGCGGGCGGTCTCCTTGAGCTTGGTATAATTATCGTAGGAGGAGGAGGCCGCTTCTTTGTTAGCTGCCACGACGGATACGTTATTGTTCATCAACGTCTCGTAAAGAGCCGCCACGTCCGGGCTTGCCGTGCAATCCACGAATACGGAGTTGAAGATATTCATCTTTACGATCTCCTCGCATAGATGTTCCGGGTTACTCTCTTCCCCGTTCTCCTTCAGCTCCTCCAGATAATTGTCGAGGTTGATCCCTTCCCGGCATAAAAGGGCTTTCTTGGAGTTTGAGATACCTACGACATTCAGCTTCAAACCGTTTTGCCGCATCAGTTTCGGTTGCTGGATACGTATCTGTTCCAATAAATTGCCGCCTACGGTTCCTACACCGGCGATGAAAAGGTTCAATACCTTATATTCGGATAGGAAAAAAGAGTCATGAATGGAGTTCAACGCCTTGCGAAGGTATTTATGCTTGATAACGAAAGAGATATTCGTCTCGGAAGCGCCTTGGGCGCAAGCGATCACGCTGATGCCCGCACGTCCCAGCGTACCGAACAGCTTACCGGCGATACCCGGGGTACGTTTCATGTTCTCGCCTACGATAGCGACGGTAGCCAGATCCTTCTCCGCTACGGTATCGTTCATATCACCCTGCGCACGTTCTAAGGCGAACTCGTCGTTCAATACTTGTACGGCCAAATCAGCGTCGGCGTTACGTACGGCGAAAGTCGTGTTGTTCTCGGAGCTGGCTTGCGATACCATAAATACGCTGATGCCATTCTTGGCAAGCGTCTTAAAGATCCGGTAGTTCACGCCGATCACGCCCACCATACCTAAACCTTGTACCGTGATCAAGCAGGTATCGTTGATGGAGGAGATACCCTTGATGATGGCCTTGCCTTCCTCTTTCACCCGCTCTTTCGAGATATAGGTTCCGGGAGCGGTCGGGTTGAAGGTATTCAAGATACGGATCGGGATATTCTTATGATAAACCGGATAGATCGTCGGCGGATAGATTACTTTCGCCCCGAAGTTACACAACTCCATCGCCTCCGTGAAAGTAAGCCGGTCGATTACGTAGGCGGAGCTGATCACACGGGGATCAGCTGTCATGAAACCATCCACGTCCGTCCATATCTCCAAGGTGTTAGCGTCTAAGGCGGTCGCCAAGATGGAGGCGGTATAATCCGATCCCCCTCGTCCGAGGTTCGTAACCTCTCCGGTTTCCGTGCTGGAAGAGATGAATCCGGGCACCAAGGAAACCTTGGGCAGCGGCGAGAAGGTCTCTTTTATGAGCTTGTTGGTCAAGTCGAAATCCACGATATGCTTGTTGAATTGCTTGACTGTCTTGATATATTTGCGTGAGTCGAACAACTTAGCGTCCTTGATCACGTTCGAGACGATCAGGGAAGATAGGCGCTCGCCATAGCTTACGATCGTATCGGATGTCTTGGCGGATAAATCGTTAATCAAATAAACACCTTTGAAAATATTGCTCAATTCATCCAGTAAAGCCATCACTTTCTTCTGGACATCCATGCGTACCTCCTTGTCCTCTATCACTCCCTCGATCACGTCCAGATGGCGGGCGATGATCTCCGATAATTCTTTCTCGTAGGCAAGGTCGCCTTTAGAAGCCATGGTAGAAGTGGCCAGTAATTTATCGGTGATGCCCCCTAAGGCGGAGACAACCACGATTACGGGCTCTTCGATAGCCTCTACTATTTTCTTTACACTTAAGATACTATTCACGGAACCTACGGATGTTCCGCCGAATTTTAATACTTTCATCGATATGTATTTTTAATGGTTCATCGAGGATTGACAATCAAGAAAAGGCTTTTTCATGATTAGCAACCGACAATAACCGATTGATTAAACTTATTTATGTAAAAGGAGAAATAAAAAAGGATGCAATACGAGATTGCGACATAGCGTGACGTGGTCTACGCGAATGCTTATTAATAGATTCTAACCCCCCAAGGGGTCATCAATGCCCATGTATAATATGAGGACTCTACACTCATCATTGATTTTGTATGCTACTTATTCTTTTATATTATAGGGGCAATATTACGCATTATTTTTCATATTGCAAGCGTTTTTGTCAAAAGATTGACTATTTTGTTGTTCAAGGTCCGCCCGGCTCTTGCTTTGGGTCACTAAATAGACGCCGGAGAAAACAAGTGCGGCCGATACTAGTTTCGTTACGCTAAAACTATCCTGACCGATGAATATGGCGATAAAGGAAGCTACGATCGGTTGGATATAATTGTACATGCTGACGGTAGTCGGGCGGATTCGCTTTAAGGCCAGCGGTATTAATAAATAAGGTACGAACGTGGCCCCGAATAACACGAAGAAAATGGCTCCCAGCTCTTGGCCGTCGAAGACCTCTTTATGGAAAGCCGGGGTATTCCAGATGGATTCGATAGCGAAAGGCAGGGTAATCAGCGTGGAGAACAGGAACATCCATTTCATCATCGTGACGGATGAGTACTTGAGTGTTAGTGGCTTGGATACTACCAAATAGATCGAATACATGAATCCGCTAATCGTAATCAAGAGGTTTCCCCCTAGACTGCTCGCTTGATTGGAACCTTGCGTGGATTGTAGTATTAAGGAGATCGCCCCGCATATACCAAGCAGTACCCCGAACGTTTTCATCCGTGTGATAGGTTCCTTTAGGATCAGGGCCGCCAAGATCATGACAAAGATGGGGACGGCGGTCGCTATGATGGAAGCGTCTACCGGCGACGTGGTATTCAACCCCCAGATAAACAGCCCTTGGTTCAAGCCTACTCCGCAAAGGGCGCAAAGGCATAGAAGTCCCAAGTCTTTCAACGGCACTTTCTCATAGGGAACGAATAGGGAGGTGATCCAGAACATCACGCAAGCGAAGCTCATCCGCATACTGGTTAACGCCTCGGGTTGCACATGCTCGGGGAGTAGATATTTGGATACGGGCATATTAATGGCGAACAGGATGTTGGCCGCTAAAATAAGGAGATGCCCCTTTAGCTTTTCTTGATTCATCATGAGTACGATCCTAGATTGGTATAATATAAATGTATACAGGCTTATGTTTTTGGGAACAAAGGTCTTACTTTTTTTTGATAATAAGAAATGATCTGTAAGCAAAGTGTTATTGGGGTGTTGATAAAGAAAAAAGAGGAATATAGGTGATTTCTCCAATTTTGAGATATCTTTGTGATTGAAAACAATATACCTGCTGATATAGCAAAGACCATGAACGAGAATTTAACAAACTAAATAAACATGAAACGAATTATTGAGATATGTGCGAACTCCGCTCAAAGCTGTGTGGAGGCGGAGGCGGGAGGCGCTACCCGTGTAGAGCTTTGCGCCGGGATACCCGAAGGGGGAACTACACCTAGTTATGGAGAGATCAAGACGGCGAAGGCTCTGACTTCCAAGATCGATATCAATGTGATTATCCGTCCGAGAGGCGGTGATTTCTTGTATACGGAAGCCGAGGTACAATCCATGCTATTGGATATAGAACTGTGCAAGGAGCTAAAAGTGCATGGCGTCGTTTTCGGCTGTCTTACGAAAGACGGGGATATCGATGTACCCTTGATGCGGCGCTTGATCGAGGCGGCAAAACCTCTGTCCGTAACTTGTCATCGTGCTTTCGATGTTTGCCGGGACCCATTCACTGCGTTGGAGCAGCTAATCGAGTTGGGATGCGACCGTATCTTGACCTCCGGCCAGCAATCGGATGCCGTGAAAGGAATCCCCTTGATCGCCGAGCTGGTGAAACGTGCGGACGGACGGATCATCATCATGCCGGGATGTGGCGTACGTGAGAATAATATCGGGAAAATAGAGGCGGAGACAGGAGCGAAAGAGTTTCATACGTCCGCCCGAAGTATCGTATATAGTAAAATGGAATACCGCAATGAGAATGTCCCGATGGGAAGCAGTATCGTCTCCTCCGAATTCGAGACGGTGCAAACGGATCGGGAGAAGGTAAAGGCATATATTTAAGTGCCGGTATAGGCGTGAGCCTGTGTCGGTATTGGTGTAGCCCTACGCCTATACCTGCATCGCCTCATGCCTATACCGGCGTGGGGCGATACCAATACTCGTATGCGGGTGAAATGTTTTTTCTTCCCAAAAAGATTGTTTATCTTTGCGCCTCCATTGGATAAAAGATGCTAAATGTAACAGTGAATAATCGTTTTGGGCTTCACCAGCGTATCATGCTTATGATCATGTTGGTGCTGTTACAGTTTTATTCCATTGGAAGCGATTTCTTTCCGGAGAATATTACCACTACCTCGATGGAAATAGTCGATAAAGAGGCACCCGATGTGTTGTTGGATTTTGACGATAACGCCTCCTTGCGAACGGTACGTCAGGAGCAAGTGCAAATCCGAGCCTTGGAGATCGATTTGATATGGGACTTGTTTACGATTCTGGATTTACATGAATTAATTCATTCCTTGGAACTACGGCAATGCGCCAAGCTTCCTTTATTTTATAACCTACACAAAGCACAGAATTTCGTTTGGTTCTGTTCCTATCTGATTTAGCAGAACTTACCTGTTTCTTATTGTCGCGCATGGGGTGATTCGCCTATGTGCTTTTCGTCGTATTCAAATAATTATAAATCTATAAGTTTTATGAGGATAAAATTGTTTTCTAACTATTTACCCTTACTATGCTTAACGGCTTGTGTATGGGTATCTTGTAGCCAAAACCGGGAGAAAAAGTCCGGGAAGAAAGATCATACGCCGGTGATGCGGTTAACCACGACCACGATCGAGGTGCCGCAGTCGTATGTAGCGGATGTACAAGCCGTACAGTTCGTAGAGGTGAAACCTAAAGTGGAAGGATTCGTGGAGGCCGTCCTTGTGGACGAGGGCGAGCACGTGAAGAAAGGGCAGGTGCTTTTCAAGCTTTCCTCGGCGGAATTGTACGAGGAGGTGAAAGAGGCGCAAGCCCATCACAAACAGGCCCAAGCCGAGTTGAAGATGGCGGAGGTAGAGGTAGACCGCATCAAGCGTTTGGTGGAGAAAGATATCATCTCGCCGATCCGTCTGGAGCAGGCGATGGCCGAGGCGGACGTGGCACGCTTGCAGGTGCAACAGGCCAAATCCCGTTTGCAACGTGCGGAGACTAATTTCTCATACACGACGATCACGGCTCCTTTCGAGGGATACGTGGACCGCATCCCCTTTAAGGTGGGAAGTTTGGTTACGCCGAGCAGCTTATTGACCTCCTTGACGGACGTATCGGATATGTTCGCTTATTTCAAGATCAACGAGAAGGAGTATCTGGAATATAAACGGACGCAGTTGAGCGGTATCGACCAGCCGGAGTATAATAATCTGGAACTGATCCTTTCCGACCAATCCACCTATCGGTATAAAGGGAAGGTAGAGACCGTGGAGGGCGACTTTGAGCGGGGTACCGGATCGATCGCTTTCCGTGCCCGTTTCGCGAACCCGGAACGTTTGCTGCGACATGGCGTATCCGGCAAGATCCGGATGCTGACCAAGATGGAGAACGTGGTCTTGGTTCCCCAGCAATCCACTTTCGAGATTCAGGATTTCACCTATGTATATACGGTAGCGGAAGATGGAAAGGTGAGCGTACGCAGCTTCGAGCCGTTGGCCCGCCACGGTTCTTATTACGTGACACAGGATTTGCCGGACCAGACCGTCATCGTCTACGAGGGTGTCCAGATGATCACGGACGGCATGACTATCAATCCCGATATGGTAGATGGAGCCACGATCCGTCGCCAATTGGAATCGTCTAATGAAATCGAGAATAATAAGTAAGCCCTATGTTTGAAATATTTATCAGACGCCCTATCTTATCGGGCGTGATCTCGGTGGTAATTGTCTTCTTGGGATTGCTGGCGATCAACTCCTTGCCGATCACCCAATTCCCGGATATCGTGCCCCCATCCGTTACCGTTACCGCCCGTTATACCGGAGCGAACGCCGACGTGATGGCGAAAACGGTGGCGACCCCGCTGGAGCGTGCTATCAACGGCGTGCCCGGAATGACCTATATGACCTCTGTTTGTACGAACGACGGTATGTCCTTGACTACGATCTATTTCAAGGTCGGTACCGACCCGGACGTAGCTTCCGTGAATGTGCAGAACCGTGTGACCACCGTGCTGGATGAGCTTCCGGAAGAGGTGATCCGTGCCGGCGTGATTACGGAGAAGGAGGTAAACAGTATGTTGATGTACCTGAACATCATGAGCTCGGATAGTACCCATACGGAGAAATTCGTATATAACTTTGCCGATATCAATATCTTGCGTGAGTTGAAGCGCATCGATGGCGTGGGATTCGTGGAGATCATGGGTAGCCGCGACTATGCGATGCGTGTATGGCTGAACCCGAACCGGTTGGCGGCTTATAATATGTCGCCGCAAGAGGTTACGGAGGCGATCCGCTCGCAGAATATCGAGGCGGCGCCGGGTAAGACGGGTATCAGCTCCGACAAGATCCCGCAGCAATTGCAATACGTCTTGCAGTATAGCGGTAAGTTCAGCACGCCGGAGGAATATGGCGAGATCGTCTTGAAAGCCCTGCCGGACGGTTCCGTGCTTCGCCTGAAAGACGTGGCTACGATCGAGTTTGATTCCGAGGATTATAATATGATCTCCATGACGGACGGAAAGCCCTCGGCCTCTATCATGATCAAGCAGCGTCCGGGCTCGAACGCCCGTGAGGTGATCCAGCAGATCAAGGCGAAGATGGAGGAATTGAAGGAAACGACGTTTGCCCCGGGTATGGAATATAATATCTCGTACGACGTATCCCGTTTCTTGGACGCTTCCATATCGGTCGTGCTCAAGACCTTGCTGGAGGCGTTTATCTTGGTATTTATCGTGGTGTATCTTTTCTTGCAGGATTTCCGGTCTACGTTGATACCCGCTATCGCCGTTCCGGTATCGTTGATCGGTACGTTCTTCTTTATGCAGATGCTGGGTTTCTCGATCAATATGCTGACTTTGTTCGCCTTGGTGCTTGCTATCGGTATCGTGGTGGATAACGCGATCGTGGTGGTAGAGGCGGTCCACGTGAAGATGCACAACGAGAAGCTGCCCCCGTTGAAGGCGACGAAAAAGGCGATCGGTGAGATCGGAGGGGCGATTATCGCTATTACGCTGGTGATGTCCGCCGTGTTTATCCCGGTCGGTTTCATGGATGGTACGGTGGGTATCTTCTATCGCCAGTTCTCGTTGACGCTTGCCGTGGCGATCGTGATCTCCGGTGTGAACGCCTTGACGTTGTCTCCGGCTCTTTGCGCCTTGTTGCTGAAACCGGTATCCCACTCGAAGAAGCAAAAGAAAAATCTGCTGGCTCGTTTCTTTGATGGGTTCAATAGCCGTTATGATTTCTTGGAGCGTCGTTACCGCTTGAATTTAAGATGGTTCTTGAACCGTCGGATGCTGACGTACGCAACCTTGATCCTTTTCTGTCTGGCCACGTGGGGCATGACGTTCGTGTTGCCTTCCGGCTTTATCCCGAACGAGGACCAAGGTATGATCTATGTGAACGTAGACGCACCTCCCGGAGCTACCTTGGAGCGTTCGGAAGCTGCCTTGAACAAGGTGCAAGCGGCTTTGTTGCCGTTGGAAGAGGTGGAGACGATCTCTACCTTGGCCGGCTATAGCTTGATGACCGAGACGGAGGGTGCCAGCTTCGGTATGGGTATGATTAACCTAACCCCTTGGGATCAACGGGAGCAGACGGCGGCGGAGTTGATGAGTGTGTATGCCGATCGTGTCGCCCATATCAAGGATGCGGACATCCAGTTCTTCCTGCCGCCTACGGTTCCGGGATTCGGTAACGCAAGTGGCTTCGAGCTTCGTCTGCAAGATAAGACCGCCGGTACGTTCGCCGAGCTGGATGAGGTTGCCAAGAACTTCGTGGCGAAGCTGAACGCTGATCCTCGCCTGACCGGTGTCACTTCCGGCTTCAACCCGAATTTCCCGCAATATCTGCTCCGGGTGGATTTGGCGAAGGCGGCTAAGTTGGGCATCAACGTGAACGAGTCCATGGAAACCTTGCAATCCTATGTAGGTAGCTTCTACTCCTCCAACTTCGTCCGTTTCGGCCAGATGTATAAGGTCATGTTGCAAGCGGCGCCGGAGTATCGTATGAATCCGGAGGATTTGTTCAGCCTGTATGCTAAGAATAAGGAGGGGAATATGGTGCCTTACTCCAACTTCATGACGATGGAGCGTGTGTATGGTCCGAGCCAGATTACCCGTTACAACCTGTTTACCTCGGCCATGATTACCGGCGAGGCCGCCCCGGGTGTCAGCTCGGGTGAGGCGTTGGCGGCTGTTGAGGAGATCGCTTCCGAGGTATTGCCTCGTGGTTATGATACCGAATGGTCCGGTGTGGCGAAGGAGGAGAAAGAGTCCGGTGGGCAAACGTTGGTGATTTTCGCTATTTGTTTGGCATTCGTCTATCTGTTGCTTGCCGCCCAATACGAGAGCTTATTGCTTCCGCTTCCGGTCATCCTGTCGCTTCCGGCGGGTGTGTTCGGCTCGTTCTTCTTGCTGTACGTGGTAGGTCTGGAGAATAACATCTATGCGCAGGTGGCGTTGGTGATGTTGATTGGTTTGCTGGGAAAGAACGCGATCTTGATTATCGAGGTGGCGAACCAGTGCCGTAAGGAAGGTATCAGCGTGATGGGGGCCGCTATTCAAGGGGCTACCAGTCGTTTACGCCCGATCTTGATGACCTCCTTCGCTTTTATTAGTGGCTTGATTCCGTTGACGATCGCCTCGGGAGCCGGTGCCTTGGGGAACCGTTCGATCGGTACGGCGGCGGCCGGAGGTATGTTGATCGGTACGTTTGTCGGTATCTTCTTGATCCCGGGGCTTTACGTGATCTTCGAGTCGCTGGCTACTTATTTTAAAAAGAGAAAAGAGAAAGAGCAAATTAAAGAAGACGAGTATGTGTATTGATAAGATGAGATATATAATGATAGGCTGCGCCTTGGCTCTGATTGCTTTGGCCGGTTGTAAGACTCCCGAGCTATCGATGGACGAGCGGATCTCGCTTCCGGAATCCGGCGAGATGGGAATGAACGACACTACGTTCGTGAAACCGCTGTCGTGGGATGTCTTTTTCCAAGATACCTTATTGCGAGGCTATGTGGATGTGGCTTTACGCAATAACCATTCCTTCCGGCAGAGCATGGAGCGCATCGCCATGAGCCGCGCGGCCTTGCAACGGGCGAAAGGGCTTTTGCTGCCGGACGTGAATTTGAACATCGGAGCCTCCGTGAACCGTTTCGGTGAATATACGATGGATGGTGTGGGGAATAGCGAGACAAACGTGCCTTCTTTGCCAAAAGATAAGCATATACCGGACCCTTACCGGGATTTCGGCTTGAGCTTGAGCTTTCAATGGGAAGCGGATATCTGGGGCAAACTGACCCGGAAGAAGCAGGCCGCCGCCGCTCGCTGGATGGCTTCCGTGGAGGCTACCCGTTTTGCCCAGTCGATGTTGATCTCCGATTTGGCGATTCAATATTATGAGTTGATCGGCTTGGACCGGCGTAAGGAGGTGTTGCGGAACGCGCTGGCCAGTGCCCGTCGTTCCCATGAGCTGACCCGCCAGTTGAAGAAGGAAGGGGCGGAGACGCAGTTGGCGGTCGATCAGTTTTATGCCCGTGTGCTGTCGATCGAGAGTAAGTTGCTGGAAAACGATCAGTTGATCGGTGAGAAGGAGCGGGCGATCGCCTGCCTGTTGGGTGTTTTCCCCTTCGAGATTCGCCGGATGGGATTCGATGAGTTGCGTAAGTTACCGGTTCCCTTGTCGGAAGGGATTCCGGCAAACCTCTTGACATTGCGTCCGGATGTACGTTCCGCCGAGATGGGGTTGATCGCCTCCAAGGCGGATGTGATAGCGGCGAAGGCGGCTTTCTATCCCTCGTTGGTGCTTGGCGCCAGTGGTGGTTTCAATGCGTTTGATGTGGGTAAGTGGTTTCATTCTCCGGCCTCTTTGGTGTACGACTTGGCGGCGGGTATCACGGCTCCTATCTTCCGCCGCAATGAGATCCGTTCGATGTGGAACGAGGCGAAGGCTTCCCAGCGTATCGCTTTATCCCAATACCACGAGACCGCTTTGAACGCTTACACCGAGGTGCTCGATCTCTATTGCGCCAGCCAGACCCAAACGGAGCGTATCCGCTTGAAAGAGAAAGAATCCCTTGCCCACCAACGTTCCGTGGTGAATGCCGGCGAGATGTTCCAATTAAGCTATACCGGTTTCTTGGAGGTTCTTTCCGCCGAGGAGCGTTATCTGGATAGCGAGCTGGAGCATATCGATATCGTCACCGATTTATGCCGGAAGAAGATATTGCTGTACCGGGCGTTGGGAGGCGGTTGTTGATTTTTATCGTGACGCTATTGTTATTGTACTGCAACCCGCATTGCAGTGTTACTGCACGCCGGTTGCAGTAGCGCTGCACGTGCGTCGCAGTACTACTGCAATACGGGTTGCAGTGAATACTTGATATCGTATGCCTTTGGCTACGTTGCGATAAATCTTGGGAAGATGTGCTCTTTTCTGAAAAGAAGTGCTTATCTTTGAGGCTTATTGTTATCTTATAGTCTAGGCCATTATGAAATATCTGACTCTACTCGTGTTTTTAGGAATCTCGTTGTTGTGCGAAGCCCAGCAAGATTCGATCGTCCCTTTTGAGAAAGCTTATAAGCGTACCTATAATATCCGGAAAGTATCGGGAGTGAAACCTACGATCGACGGTAAGTTGGATGAGGACTTTTGGACGAAGCAAGGCGAATGGTCGGATCGTTTCGTACAGATTATCCCTTATGAGCGGGCGATCACTCAATCCCCGACCCGGGTAAAACTTTTCTATGATGATAAATATATCTATGTAGGTGTATATTGCAAGGACGCCGTGCCGGATAAGATGAATCGTTTTATCGGGAACCGGGATGATAATAGTCTGGGCGATTTGATCAGCGTCGCTTTCGACACCTACCATGATTATCGTGCGGCACCGGAATTCAATATCAATCTAGGAGGAAATAAGACGGATCTGGTCGTAACGGATAAGTTGAACGTCAACCTTAGCTGGAACGCCGTTTGGGAAGGACGAACGAATATCAACCGGGCGGATTCCAGTTGGACCGCCGAGCTGCGTATCCCGTTCAGCCAGTTGCGTTATAACCAGCGATCGGAGGATGGCGTTTGGGGCTTGCATGTACGCCGTATCATCCGTAGGAATAACGAGGTGCAAAATTGGAGCATGATCCCCTTGAAGAATAACGGACATGTCTTTTCGTTCGGAAACATGAGCGGCATGGACTCTGTTCCCAAGCCTCGCGGCATCGAGTTCTTGCCGTATGTAATGGGTAAATACAGGCAGGAACCCCGGATAGACGGCAGCCCTTATCAAAAAGGGCATAGCTGGGGAGGAAACGTGGGCTTGGACGCTAAGTTCGCCCTCTCGGATTATACGTTGGATATGACGATCAATCCGGATTACGGACAAGTGGAGTTGGACCCCTCCGTAATGAACCTTACGGCTTACGAGACGTTTTACGATGAGAAACGCCCCTTCTTCTTGGAAGGAAAACATATCTTGGATTTTGCGAACGGTAGCGATATGATGTTTTATACCCGTAGGATCGGCGCCTCTCCCTCTTATACGCCACGGGGTATAGACAACGTAGGCAGTTATGCCGAGACGAAAGAGAATGTGCCGATTATCGGTGCGTTGAAACTGACGGGTACGAATAAACGGGGCTTGACGATCGGAGTGATCGAGAGTGTAACGGCACGTTCCTCCTCCAAGGTTACCCGTAACGGGGTGGAGGATGTGGAAGTCGTGGAGCCTTTGACAAACTATACCGTGGCCCGTGTGCAAAAGAACTGGAAGGGGAATACCTTGCTGGGCGGTATGGTGACCTCGGTAAACCGTGCCTTGGATCAGCCTTATCTGGAGGATTTCATGGTGCGTAACGCTTTCACGGCGGGTATTGATTTTACCCAGTATTTCAAGAATCGCCTTTATTATATAGATGTAAAGGGAATGTTGAGTTCCTTGCATGGTAGCGCCGGAGCGATCACGGCCTTGCAGAATAGCGTGGCGCATTATTATCAAAGGGCTTCCTCCGCCGATTATCTGGGGGTGGATCCTACTCGTCGCTCCCTGACCGGAACGGGCGGTTATGTGAAAGTGGGACGGAAAGGAAACGCCAAATGGAACTTCTCGGAGACCTTTACTTGGTCGTCACCCGGTTTCGACTTGAATGATATGGGATATATGAAGGAAACGGATTATCTGATGAATGAGACGGAGATCATGTATCGGCAGACCGATATCTGGAAAATATTCCGGTACAACGCCTTTACCCTGTCGCAAAAGAATATGTGGAATTACGGCGGTACTCCTTTTAGCAACAACGCTTCCTTGCGTTGGCAAAGTATGACGATGAACCGGTATGAGTGGGATGTCAAGGAAACCTTTGCTTGGAATTGGCTGGATAGCCGCTTGCTGCGAGGGGGACCGGATGTTCGCTTCGGTTCTTATTTCTTAACTTCCGCTAAGTTCAATACCGATAAGGCGAAACGAATGATGTTCATGCTCAAATACGAGGGCGATCATAATTTCGAGGGAAATCGCTTCAATACGATCTCGCCGAGCTTGACATTCCGCTTGGGAAACCATGTCTATTTGTCCGGTCAACTGGATTATGCGTGGAATACGGATGAGATGCAATATGTGGCTACGACGAGTCCGCTTAGCTCGAGTAGCTTGACCCCTTATTATTATGTCATGGGCCACATGGATCAGAAGACCTATGGCCTCACGCTGAAATTACAAGTGAACGTGACCCCCGATATTTCCATTCAATTCTATGGCGCCCCGTTCACCTCCATCGCTAAATACGATGATTTTAAATTAGCGGCGGATACGAAGTCGCATACCTTTGAGAACCGTTTCCAACGTATTGATCCGGATCATTTAACTTATGCGGATGGAGTCTATACCATCGGGGAGGGAGCTGGGCAGATGCCTTTCAGGAACCCTGATTTTAGGTTTAACGAGTTTCGTTCCAACTTGGTAGCCCGCTGGGAATACTTGCCCGGCTCCACGCTTTATTTCGTATGGGAACACCGGATGTCCAACCGGGACAACTGGTATTCCTCCGGCTGGGGAAGTAATCTGGATCGTATGTGGGGACTCCCCGCTACAAATACGTTCATGATCAAAATGAATTATTGGTTCAACTTGTAAATATGAGTGAGATTCATTAGTTTTGTATATTGATAAAGATATAATAAGATATGGAAGAGAAGAAAAGATTGACTCGTTCGAATAATAAGATGATAGGTGGCGTTTGTGCCGGTCTTGCGGAATACTTGGATATCGATCCGACGATCGTACGGATCGTATGGGTATTGATGGTTCTTTTCGCCGGATTTGGTATACTGTTATACGTTATCTTGTGGTTGGTAATGCCTAAACAACAGATCGGGTAAAGGATGAATTTTGAAATATCGTCTTCGTTCAGTCCCACGGGTGACCAACCCGAGGCGATTGCGGCGTTGTCGGAAGGGATCAAGAGTGGTGTCCCTTTCCAAACTCTTTTAGGTGTTACCGGTTCCGGTAAGACGTTTACGATCGCTAACGTGATAAAGGAAGTTCAGAGACCAACCTTGATACTCAGTCATAATAAGACGCTTGCCGCCCAGTTGTACAGTGAGTTTAAAGCGTTTTTCCCCAATAACGCGGTAGAGTACTTTGTCTCTTATTATGATTATTACCAACCGGAGGCCTATCTACCTTCTACCGATACCTATATAGAGAAAGACTTGGCGATCAATGAGGAGATCGATAAGCTGCGTTTGAGGGCTACGGCTTCCTTATTGTCGGGTCGTAAGGACGTGATCGTGGTCTCATCCGTATCCTGCTTGTATGGTATGGCGGATCCTACGGCTTTCGCCGAGAAAGTGACGCATCTGGAACGGGGTATGCGTATCGACCGGGATAAGTTGTTGCGCCGGTTTGTAGACGCCCTGTACGTGAATAATAAGCTGGAGTTCAAAAGCGGCTGTTTCCGTGTGAATGGCGATACGGTGGATATCTTCCCAGCGATCGAGACTTTCGACGGTATGGCGTATCGTATCGAGTTCTGGGATGATGAGATAGACCGCATCTCCTCTTTCAATCCGTTGACAGGCGAGGAGTATGATGAGCAGGATGAGTTGAATATTTATCCTACTAATTTATTCGTGACCACCCAAGATCGTATAAATATGGCGATTGGCCAGATCGATGTGGATTTGGGTACGCAGGTGAATCTCTTGAAGGAGATCGGTAAGCCCTTTGAGGCGAAACGCCTGTATGAACGTGTCACTTTTGATCTGGAAATGATCCGGGAGCTAGGGCATTGCTCGGGTATCGAGAACTATTCCCGCTATTTCGACGGACGCGCGGCGGGAGATCGTCCTTTCTGCCTGTTGGACTATTTCCCGAAAGACTTCATGCTAGTCGTAGACGAGAGCCATGTGACGATCCCGCAGATTCGTGCGATGTATGGCGGGGATTATGCCCGGAAGAAAAACTTGGTGGAGTATGGTTTCCGTTTGCCCTCGGCGATGGATAACCGTCCGCTTACCTTCGATGAGTTCGAGTCGTTGACGCCTCTAGGTATTTATGTGAGCGCTACTCCCGCCGATTACGAGTTGATAAAGAGCGAGGGAGTGGTGGTGGAGCAGGTGATACGTCCGACAGGCCTGCTGGACCCGATTATCGATGTCCGTCCTTCATTAAACCAAATCGACGACTTGATGGAGGAGATCACGCAGCGCTCGGCAAAAGACGAACGAGTCTTGGTGACTACGTTGACCAAGCGTATGGCGGAAGAGCTGACTACGTATATGACCCGCATGGGGGTACGATGCAACTATATACATAGCGATGTAGATACCTTGGAACGTGTACAGATTATGGACGACCTGCGGAATGGCCTGTTTGATGTGCTGATCGGTGTCAATCTGCTACGCGAGGGGCTGGATTTACCGGAAGTCTCGTTGGTCGCTATCTTGGATGCGGATAAGGAAGGCTTTTTGCGTTCCCACCGATCCTTGACGCAGACAGCTGGACGTGCCGCCCGAAACGTGAACGGAAAGGTTATCTTCTATGCCGATAAGATCACGGCGAGTATGCGACAGACCATGGACGAGACCAATCGCCGGCGGGAGAAACAGATGGCTTATAACGAGGCGCATGGCATTACTCCGAAGCAAGTCATGAAAAACAGTGTATCCATGCTTGCCGAGAAACAACAAACGGCGGAACCTTACGCTTATATAGAGCCGGAACCAAGCTTGGTAGCGGACCCGGTCGTGCAATACATGAACCGTACGCAGCTTGAGAAGGCGATCGAGCGGACTCGCAAACAGATGACAGAGGCGGCGAAGAAACTGGATTTCATCGAGGCTGCCCAATTCCGTGACGAGCTGGTGAAATTGGAGGATTTACTGAAAACGAAAAAGGATTAGCTTATGAGAAGGGGAATGCTACTGCTCGGTTTTTGGATGTGTGTATGTATGGTGTTTTTAGTGAACGCCCAAGAGCATACATCCCGTAAATTGTATTGTACGGATGAGGATCGTGCTATTTTTGATCGGTATTGTACTCAGATGGAGCCTAAGAAGTCGTTACCCCTAGACGAGCTAATGATCCATACCGCCCTTTTCTTCCGGGGGACTCCTTATGTCGCCTCTACCTTGGAAAAGGAGCCGGAGGGCTTGGTGGTCAATCTGCGGGAACTGGATTGCACCACATTCGCAGAGACCGTATTGGCTTTATCCCGTACCCTGCGAGAGGAAAAAACTACCTTTGAGAACTTCTGTGAGAATCTACAACGGCTCCGGTACAGAGAGGGTACGATAGGGGATTACACAGATCGTTTGCATTATATGACGGACTGGTTCTATGAGAATGAGCGAAAAGGAATCGTGAAAGATATGGGGAGGGAAATCGGTGGTGCCTCCCTACCTTTGGATTTATCTTTTATCTCTACGCATCCGGATAGCTATAAGCAACTGAAGAACCATCCGGAAAGAGTTCGAAGGATGGCTGATAAGGAAAAGGAGATAAACCTACGTCCTCATTATTATGTGCCTAAACAGGAGATCGAGAAATGTTCGTCCGGAATCAAGAATGGCGATATCCTCTGTTTTGTTACTTCTATCAAGGGGCTGGACGTGACGCATGTCGGGATCGCCTATTGGAAGGATGGACAACTGACATTTATCCATGCCTCTTCTTCCGCTAAAAAGGTAATCATCCAAGCATCCTCCTTACGAGATTACGCCGAGGGGATAAAGAGCTGTAAAGGGATATCGGTAGCCCGCCCACTATCGATTCATTGAAATAACTCGAAGGCAAACTTGAATCCCATGCTTTGGTAATGCCAGCGATCGAATCCGGCGAATATCCCGATATTAAAGATATGGTTCCCTATCCCGTATCCGACTTCCGTATAGCTAGGCAAGACCGGTGTCCATAGCTGGCTCCAATAAAAGCGTTCGGAGAGGATATAGCGTGAGGCCGTTTGCATGAACTTTTTCGTGGAGTTGATGCGGAGAACCTTAAATAAGATAAAAGGGCTTTCATACATGAAATGTGCTTGTATATACTTATCGGAGGCATTGAACCACTCGCCTTTCAGTAGATTGAAGACTCCGCCAATCTGATCATCCCACGTATCGGGGAAATTCCTGCGGGTGAAATACCTAAAGTCTGCGAAATAGGTGGACTTCTGTTGTGTATAAAGACCGGCGCTGATATGATAGTTCAATCGTCTGCACAGGCCAAGCATAAGGCTTTGATGCACGTCTGCCTCTATACGTCCGTAATCTCCTGAGCTTTTCCCGACTCCGGGGATACCTCTCGCTATTTCGATTGATATCGTGGGATAGTAAGAATAGACATACTCCTTCCGGTATCCGTCCATGCGATAATATTGGCGGGGGGTATAGGAGAAACCGAGCGTGGGCGTAAAGTCATTATAATTTTGGCTGAGTATTTCCTCTACATCATCCCCGGGATCGATCTCCACTCTCTTTTTAGAGGGGATACGCCGGTGGTAAGTGATACCCGTCGTTAATTGAAACCCATTGAATAACTCGATGGAGTTTTTTATTTCCGCATAGTAATGCTTGAAATACTCAAGGTTTAAATCATCGAAATTGAAGGTGGAATCCTTCAATTCCTCATTGATCTTTTGGGTGATCTCGGAAGAATAACTCTCATTACTGTTTCCTACTTCTACCGATAAGATTCCCCGTTTCTGCGGCGAGTATTCCCAATCGCCTCCGACCTTGAAAAATATCTGCTTGCGCTTGAATACGTAACCAATCTCCGGACGGAAACGAATCTGTTTGTCACGGGCGAATGTCTTGCTGATACGGAATCGCTGTTTGTAAGTGATGCCGTTACGGGCGGAATAACCCAATTGGAACGGATTTAGAAAGCCGGAATATTTAATACGGGTCGTTTTATAATCCATATTGACCGTATTCGTCAACTGCTCCGTTAGTTTAACGTACTTCTGGAGATCATCGGCCGTATCGATTTTACTTATATTCTGCTCTTGGGCTTTACTGTATAAGTGGGCTTCATCCGGACTCAAGGGATTGTCACGATGGATATTCCAATACGTGGAATCCCTGATAATAGGAACCGTATCGGACGAGAGTTTGTAATAATTGGTCAGGTCCAAGGATTTCCACTTATGGCTTTCGTTGTCCTCCTCCACCCATTCCACTTCCTGATACTTAAAGGAAGAATGGTAGGTGGTTGCCACCGCGTTTCCCAATACCCTGTATCGGAGGAATAGATCCGCCTTCTCGGGCAGGATGAACCGCCTGAAATCCCGTCCGTAGCTCATGACTAGGTTGAATTCGGCGAAAGAGTAACGACCGTTCATATCGATCTTATCGATCGTCCATGACTGGTCGATGACATATAGATCCCCGCATACCAATTTCTGGCTCCATTGCTTCGGCAGGAAACGGATTTTGTAAATCGTCAAGCCGTTGATAGTTTCCAGCCCTTCCAAATTGAACGTATAAAACTTAAAAGCGTTGCTAGCTATCGGCATGAAGATAGCATCATCGTAAGCGGTAGGGGAGTATACGTTCAAATTCAAGAAGGCCAAGGCCTCCTGCTGCTTTTTCCCGTTGGGTATGCTGTTTCCGTTGACCGCCTTTAGATCGTGAAGATAGTTCTGCGGAGCGTTAAATTTAGATTGGCTGACCATCTCAAAAAGCATATCCTTATTTTTTCGGTCGATAGGGAAGATATGGTGGGCGAGACGTATTAACATATTTTGTTTTAAAATTTCTGTACGTCCTTTGATATAGATCTCAGCCTCATATTTCGATACCGTATTTTGGTATTGGGTTGCCTTTTCGATAACAAGGTGCATGATCGAGTCCGCCCGTTCTCTCGTTTCTCGATTCCCCTTGCCAAAAGACAGGATCTTATCACTATAAGTATCAGTGCTCTTCGCAAAAATACTTATAGAGATTAAAATCAAGGTAAGTATCGAATATAACTTTTTCAACGATTTTACATTCTTTCCAGACAAACATAATGAATAAATTTCAGTTTAGACGTGAAAGAAAGTAAAATGTTACAATATGGTGTAATTAATCGTACAAAAGTTTTTATTTTATCAAAAGAAAAATCGTATATTTGTGCTTCATAAGTATGTTATATAGCAGTCGTGGTTAAACAGCAAAAAGAAGAGGTCGATTTATCGGCCAGTTTATCAGAGGTGTGGAGGGTTCTGACCGATAAGGAACGTGAGATCCTCCGTAGTAATTCGACGATCCAGCATTTCAAACGTAACGAGTTGATTTATTGCGAGGGCGACGAACCAAAGGACATGATGTGCTTGTTAAAGGGTAAAGTGAAGATTTACAAGGATGGAGTAGGTGGCAGAAGCCAGATTATCCGAATGATTAAGCCTGTGCAGTATTTTGGTTACCGGGCTAGTTTCGCTCAAGAAGATTACTTGACGAACGCTTCCGCATTCGAGGCTTCTACGGTTTGCATGATTCCTATGACAGTGGTTACGGGCCTTTTAATGAGTAATCCGAATTTGGCTATGTTTTTCATCCGACAATTATCCATTGATCTCGGTATCTCGGATGAACGTACGGTTAACCTTACGCAAAAACATATTCGTGGGCGATTAGCTGAATCTTTGTTATTCCTGAAAGATAGTTACGGACTGGAAGAAGACGGTGCTACGTTAAGCATCTATTTGGCTCGTGAAGATCTGGCAAATCTATCTAATATGACTACATCGAATGCTATTCGCACGTTGTCCACCTTTGTGGCGGAACGTATCATTGCTTTAGACGGTAGAAAGATTAAGTTGATAGATGAAGATCGGTTGAAGAAAATCAGCAAGATGGGATAATTAGATTATTGATCGTAAAAATAAGAAATAAAGGGGCCTTTTTAGTAAGGGCCCCTTATTTTTTATAGGATCGCTTGGCGTAAACGTACCAAACGTGTCAAAAGATCTTCTAATAAATCCAGTCTGAGCATATTGGCCCCGTCGGATTTGGCTTGGCTTGGCTCCGGGTGGGTCTCTATAAACAGGCCGTCCGTGCCTATGGCTATAGCGGCTTTCGCTATCGTCTCGATAAGGGCGGGCAATCCACCGGTCACGCCGGAGGTTTGGTTCGGCTGTTGCAAGGAATGGGTTACATCCATAATGACTGGGAAACCGAATGTTTGCATTTGCGGGATACCCCGGAAATCGACAACAAGGTCGGTATAGCCGAATGTCGTTCCCCGCTCGGTGATCATGACATTATCATTTCCTGCGTCCACTACCTTTTGTACGGCGAATTGCATGGCACCCGGCGAAAGGAACTGTCCTTTCTTTATATTGACGATCTTCCCGGTCTCGGCCGCCGCTACCAATAAATCCGTTTGGCGGCATAGGAAAGCCGGGATTTGAAGGACATCGACATATTCGGCGGCCATGGCAGCTTCCGTTGTCTCATGGATGTCGGTAACGGTGGGAATATCGAACGTCTCGCTCACCTTCCGTAAGATATTTAACGCCTTCTCATCCCCGATGCCCGTGAAAGAATCCAGACGGGAGCGATTCGCTTTCCGATAGGAGCCTTTGAATACATAGGGTATATGCAGTCTTTCCGTGATACCCACTATTTTCTCGGCGATACGTAACGCCATATCTTCCCCCTCGATTACGCAAGGACCTGCCATCAAGAAGAAGTTCTCGCTTTTATTTAGATCGTTTATTGTTATCATAGCTGATTATTTAGAATTCGCATTGTTGTCGCTATTTTTTCTTCGGTCGGTAGAGTGGCGTCTATCCAATGAATCTCGCAACCCCGGCGCTCCATGCCCCGGAACCAAGTCATTTGCCTCTTGGCGAATTGATGGATCGCTATCTCGAGTTGCGAGACCATCTCCTCAAAAGAAAGCTCCCCGATAATATATAAAGTAAGAAACTTATATTCCAATCCGTAATAGATCAAGTCTTCCGGTTTAACACCCGTAGCCAAGATCGTACGAACCTCATCCACCATTCCTTCGTCCAACCGGGTCCGCAAGCGTCTGGATATTTTTTCCCTACGTAATTCCCGGTCGATGTGGATACCGATGATCAGGCTGTTGATCGGATTATATTCATTTACGTCTGGTGCCTGAGTCTTATAATACTCCTCGATCTCGATCGCACGGATAGCCCGCTGGGCGGTGTCCACGTCCGTTTTATTATGTAATATCTTATAAGAGGCGAGGATGGTTTCCAGTTCCTCCAAGGTTTTATTCCTCAAGGATTCCCTTAGCTCAGGATTTTGAGGCACGTCTAATAGCTTATATCCTTTTAGTACGGCCTCTATGTACATCCCGGTTCCTCCACATAAGATCGGGAGTTTACCCCTCCGCTTCATATCCTCATAGACCCGGAAAAAGTCATGCTGATACTCAAATACGTTATATTTATAGCCGGGCTCGCAGATATCGATCAAGTGATAGGGGATTTGTTTTCCATTCACGTTGTAATCGGCCAAATCCTTACCCGTCCCGATATCCATAGAACGATAGATCTGCCGGGAATCAGCGCTGATGATCTCCGTATCCAACTGGGCGGCGAGAGCGGCGGCGAAGGTCGTCTTTCCAGAAGCCGTAGGCCCTAGAATCGTGATAAGTTCATATGATTTCATGATACAAACGTACGAAAAAAAAGGCCATCCTCAAAGAGGATAGCCTTTTCTATGTAGAGTGGTAATAAATTACTTACCAGCGATAACGCGAGCCATCTCACAAACTTTGTTTGAATAACCCCACTCGTTGTCGTACCAAGATACGATCTTAGCGAAGTTAGAATCCAAAGAGATACCAGCTTTAGCGTCGAAGATAGAAGTGTTAGCACAGCCACGGAAGTCAGTTGAAACAACTGCGTCTTCAGTATAACCAAGAACACCTTTCAATTCGCCTTCAGAAGCTTCCTTCATTGCAGCGCAGATGTCAGCCATAGAAGCCTCTTTCTCAAGAACTACTGTCAAGTCAACAACAGAAACATCAGAAGTCGGTACACGGAAAGCCATACCTGTCAATTTGCCGTTCAATACAGGTAATACTTTACCTACAGCCTTAGCGGCACCCGTTGAAGAAGGGATGATGTTCTCAAGGATACCACGACCACCTCTCCAGTCTTTCTTAGAAGGACCGTCTACAGTCTTCTGAGTAGCTGTAGCAGCGTGAACTGTCGTCATCAAACCTTTAACGATACCGAACTTGTCGTTCAAAACCTTAGCGATAGGAGCCAAGCAGTTTGTAGTACAAGAAGCGTTAGAGATAATGTCTTGACCTGCGTAAGTTGTATGGTTAACACCGTAAACGAACATAGGAGTAGCGTCCTTAGAAGGAGCAGACATGATAACTTTCTTAGCGCCAGCTTGGATGTGCTTGCGAGCTGTCTCATCTGTCAAGAAGAAACCAGTAGACTCAACAACAACGTCAGCGTCAACCTCGTTCCATTTCAAGTTAGCAGGATCCATCTCAGCAGTTAAACGGATCTTGTTACCGTTTACAACCAAAGCGCCGTCTTCTACAGCTACTTCGCCGTCGAAACGACCGTGTACTGAGTCATATTTCAACATGTATGCCAAGTAATCAGCATCCAAAAGGTCGTTAATACCTACAACTTGAATGTCGTTGCCAAAGTTAGCAACTGCAGCACGGAACACCATACGTCCGATACGGCCGAAACCGTTAATACCTAGTTTGATCATTGTAATAAAACTTTTTATGGGTTTATTAATAATAAGTCTTTATTTTTATCTCTAATCCATCGCAAGGAGTAGATATTCATTTTATCCCTTGCTTTAACGACTGCAAATGTAGTCATGTTTTTTGTATCGAGCCTTATAATATAGGCAGAAAAACCTGCCCTCTAACATAAATTAATTGTTGGAGGTTATTTCTTTTTCTTGAATAAGAGATTAGAGAACCATTTTTTCGCTTTCTTGATTCCCCACGTCATGATAAATGGTTGAGCGAGATCCCAAGCGAAGGGAATCAGGCCTTTCGCTATGGATAAATAGTCTGAGATCCCTAAAGCGATGGAGGGTTGTCCGGCCGCTATGGACGCCGTGTTCTTGTCGTTGCTTTTTGCTGTTGGCTTATTGCCGGGAAAAATGAGAGACGATAATCCCGATAGCAACAAGCTTCCGGCGTTCTCCTGTATATAAGAGAAATCCTCATTTAATTTCTGCTCTTGCCGCTTACATTGCCTCTGTATGCGTTCTTTATCAGAAATCAGTCTCTCCAGTGGGGTTTGCTGCTTGCTCATAGTTCGTCTCATTTTTATCATCATTTGCTGACAGCGCGGCTATTACCTCATTGATTATTTTCGTCCTTATCCTATCCTTCGTTAATAGAATGATACCGATAAGTAGCAAATATAATAGGGCCACGATGCCTAGTCCGGCTCCGGAGGAACCTAGCCATTCGCCCAAGAAAAATCCTACGGCCATAAATATGAACAGTATGGCGAAGAATCCTAAGAACAATAATATCAAACCATACGAGAGAACGGATATGACTTTACCCGTTCTCTCATATGCGCTCAATTTCAGGAGCTCAAGTTTTGACTCCATGTAAGCTGTAACGTCTTTTTTCAGCTCACTGAAGATTTTTCCTGAATCCTTTTCCATACAAACTTACTCCGCGGTGATTTCTTCCGTTGCCTGTATCACTTCCCGCTTTCCTTCCTTGTACTTCTCAAGAGCGGAGTTAAAACCTTCTTTTACTTTTCCGACAACACCGTTCAATTCTTCCAGTAATTGTTCTCTCTTATCTGTCGCTGCCAAATAACCTACAGCGGCACCAACAGCCGCGCCTACTACAAGGCCAAGTAATAATTTTGAATCTACGCTTTTCATAACTTTTTCTTTTTAGAAGTTTCTACTAAGATAACGTATTTATTTGGATTAAGGTTTATCCTTGTCTTAACTTTCGTTGTTAAAAAAAGTTATCCTTTTAAGACCTTCACGGCAACCCAGTTATTTCTTTCGTTATAAGAATCCAATTTCAGCCCGTTCTTCTGACATTCTGCTTCTATCGCCGGGATATCTTCTACATAAAAGCCGCTCATAAATAGGATGCTTCCCGGTTTCATACTGTTTGTATATTGACGAATGTCATTCAGGAGGATGTTCCGGTTGATATTGGCGAAGACGATGTCGAATAGCCCGAATTCCTTGATTTTCTCGGCGCCGCCCAAGGCAACTTGTATGTCTTCGGTATGATTCAGGCGGATATTCTCTAGGGCGTTGTTATAAGCCCATTCGTCGATGTCGATGGCCGCTACCCGTTTCGCCCCTTTCAGCCGGGCCAAGATGGCCAGCACGGCTGTGCCGCATCCCATATCCAGTAGCTCCTTGCCTTCTAGGTCTAGTTTCAGCATCTCGCTTATCATCAAATAAGTCGTTTCGTGATTGCCGGTGCCGAAAGCCATTTTCGGGTCTATTATTATATTATATGTATAGCCGGGCTCCGCCTCGTGGAAGGAGGCACGGATAATGCACTCGTTTCCGATCCGGATCGGTTTGAAATAATTTTTCTCCCACTCCTCATTCCAATCCTTGCTTTCTACCCATTTGGAGGTGTAATCGATCCGGGTATTCTCTAGCGGAAAGTCGGCCAGTTTATCATCCAATGTCTTTTTGTCGTATAAAGCCTCGGATATATATCCCTGCAAACCCTTCTCGCTTTCCGTAAAGCTCTCAAAACCGATTTCCCCCAACTCGGCGGCCAGCACGTCATTGATAATCTCTTTCTCGATAGGGGAGGTGTATGTGAAACTAAGTTCGTAGTAGTTCATGTCGTATCTTTTTGTTTATTTTCTATATTGTCCGCAAACATACGAAAAAATCTGTTGCCTATTCAAATATCACGAAGCCTAATACAATTCCGCATATTCTTTCTCCGCGTCGAAGCAGGGGCAAGCCTTGCGAATGTTGGTGCTGAGTTGATAATGTCCTAAGATACGTGCCGACGGGTAATCACGGCGTAGCTGCCGCAAGAGATCGAGCAGGGTACAACGCTGGGCATACGTGCGGGTATCAGCGGGAAGACCTCGCTCATCCAATCCGCCCTCGTAGCAAATACCCAGACTGTGATCGTTCCAGCCCGAGGCGTGTGCCCCGATCTGGTTCTCCGGCCGGCAGCGGTGCAGCTCTCCATCCCGGGTGATATAGTAATGATAGCCGATGTCGGCGAACCCACGATCCTTATGTGCGCCTCGAAGCGCTTCCACTGGAAAATCCCGGTCGTAGCGTGTTGCGCTGCAATGAATTACAAGGAGGCGAACCTCCCTGTAATTCTGGTAAAAGCAATATTGTTTCATTTTTATTCTTTTTTTTGTTTGTGTGTTACTTTTCTCTTGAAAGAAAAGTAACCAAAAGTTCAAGGCTGACGCGGACGGGCTACTCGTCGGCCTTCGCTCGCTGTCGCGTCCCAACTCGCTTCGCTCAGACAGGGACACTCCTGTCGCTCACTTCGGCCGCCCGCTAAGGCCGGAGGGAGAGCCGTCCCGGCTCTTTGGGGAGGGGAACGGCTCTGCTACGCTAGAACGGGTTGCAGGCTTGCAGGCCGAAGGCACCTGCGATGGCGGTAGCAACAGCGATGATCACTTTGAGAATGGTACTCCAAACAGACTTCTTCATGATAATTAATAATTAATAGTGAATAATGATATCCCGGCTGATATAAGAGGAAAGCGACGCTTTCCTTAGGACGGCCTCAGCGGACGGGCGTAAAGCGGAGAGACCGTAGCGAGTGCCCGGAGCATCCCTGTTTGAGCGTAGCGAGTTGGGATTCGACAGCGAGCGCAGGTCTCGAAGTAGCCCGTCAGCGTCAGCCTTGACCTTTTGGTTACTTTTGGGTCAAGCCAAAAGTGACATACCGATTGGGTACAAGCCAAAAGTGACACGCTAGATCTCGTCAGGCGATTCCGAGTCGTCCCCTCCGGAAGCGGGCTTCTTGCTGATATCGACAGAGGTTTCCCCGGCCTTCTCCGCACGAAGCACGGCTTGCTGAGCCTTGCGACTGGCCACCGGCTGGAACTCCAGTCCGGCGAAGATGTTCTTCAGGTCCTCACCCGGTATATACTGGATGTTGACACCGGTGATGTTTGTAGATGTGAATTTCTCAAGACTCTCCGCCCCCTCGTTGAGTATCTGTAGACGGAATTTGCCTAAATCGCCGAAATCCACCTGCTTTCCCTCTTGGAGGGCATCAAGCAGGTTCTCGACGGTGGAGATCAATACCGCTACCACGTCCGCACGGCTGACGGTGGTTTGCATGGATACCCGGCGACTCAGTTGCTTGAGCGACAGCTCTCCATTGACCTGTGCCGTGGCGTACGCTTTCGCCGGCTCGTCTTTCTTCAAAGGGTTGGGCCGAAGGGCCACACTGTAATTTAATGCCATAGTTTTGATAATTAAAAATTGATAATTGATAATTGAAAATGGGATCGATCTGTTTTCGATTACGAATGTACGACTTCCGGTTTCCTCCGGAATGAGTCTCGTAGAGGCGGTGTGAAATCGGGGTATATAAGGTGATAAAAGATGAATATTAGTGGATCGGATCGTTGCCGGATTCGTACTTTTTCAGTATCTTTATTCCTGTAAATGAATTGAAAAACACCTATTTTATGCAGACAAATAACGAATATCAGGAAGGGTGGCCGGTGCGCCCTTATAGCAAACGGGAGTTGGCCATGGCCTATGCTCCCGATATCAGTCCGAGTTCCGCTCTCAACCGCTTGGCGGGATGGGTCCGACATCATCAGAAGCTCAGCCATGAGCTGGATGAGACAGGCTACCAAAACCGGCAGCGGATTTTCACCTCCCTGCAAGTGGAACTGATCTTTCGCTATTTGGGCCGTCCTTGAACGAGGATCTTCCACGTTCGCTTTCGCATGCGTATATCGGCATCGCTTCATGCGTATATTGACGTTAGCCCACACGTATATCGGCGTGGCCCTGTACGGGCGTAGGCGTGAGGCGATGCCGGTGTACGTGTGGGGCGTGCGACTTATGCGAGTAATGCAAATAATGCAAGTAATGCAGTACCTGTTTTCCCACACACGTGCGTACATACTTAAAAGAAGAGGAGGAAGAGGGATTATGTTTTCTTATAATCCCCTCGTTTTTCTCCCTTTCGGACGATTCCCTGTTTCTGCCAACGTTGCAAGCAACTGCATGCGGTGTTTTTGGGTATCTTCAGCTTCTCGGCTTCTTCCAAGAGGGATTGATAGGTGAAACCCGTATCCAAGGCGATGAAGAGACGTTCTTGGTCGGCCATGCCCCGGTTCTTCACCTCGTTGGCGGGAAGGAACGAGAGTATGTGTACGGCGTGTAGGTACATAGGCTCGGCCAAGGAAAGGACCGCTTGGAAATCATCCTCTTGGATGGAGAGATCCCAGCGGGTGATGATCCCGTCCTTGATGTTGTCGGAGCAGGTCTGCGGGTCTGGCGTGAGCCGGGGCGACTTGCGCAGGCTGGCGGCGAAGTCTCCCGCCTCCTCGCATTCCCCTGTTATCCGCAATAGGGCGACGATCGACAGGATACGTCCGATATTGATGGCCATCCGTACGACGGAGCTGTTCATCTCGTTGCCGGTACCCTTTCGGGAGCGCTCGAACAAGGTTTGGAACACCTCGTTGAAGGAGACGATTTGCGCGTCGGTCAAGCGAAGCGAGATCACCCCCAGTTTCTGGATCTCTCTCAAGTGAGCGATCCAGTCCTTGCCCAATTTCTGGAACTCCAGCGACGTGTCGGTCCGCTGTAGGCTGAACTGGTTGATCCAGTGAAGTACACGGGGCATATAATAGAACATTTGCCGGGAGAACAATCCGTTCTCGCTGGAAGGGATCAGCGGCTTCACCTGCCCGGGCGTCCCGCTTATCAATACCGACAGGTGGGAGTGCCGCAGCTCCCGATACTCCCGGTCTGTCCGCCGGTTGTAACTGAGCGGGTCGTGATCGAACGAGCTGCGGATCACCTCGCTCCAATGGCCATAATCCGAGGCGATGGAGTTGCTGACCATGTCCGCCTCGGTCTCGCAGATGATCCCCACGCCGCCTGAGTCGATGATATTCTGCAAGATACCGGTACCGGTGTTGTTGCCGGAGAATATAAACATACGGTTGAGAGGCATTTCCGGCTCCTCGGCTTTCGCCTTTTCCCGTCCCAAGGAATTGAAGGAGGTCATCTCTTTCTTATACCTTCTCATCTCCTCCGCCACGGTCGCCCGGATCTCGTCGTGGATCGGTTGCACGAGCATTCGCGTCCATGCGAGCACGCCTTTTCCGGAGGCGGGAGGAGCGACGACGAAGGTTTGCAAACTGGAGAAGAACCATTTGCCGCCATATAGGAACCGCAGCGTCTGGGCGAGCGAGGCGCCCAAGGTGGTGAGCCCGCCCAGAAGGAGTACGTCCCGTTGCTCCCGGCTCTGTCCGAACGCCATGATCTGCCGCAACATCCGGGGCCACTCATGCCCCTCGGGGAAGAAGGGCAGGTGGGTGAACGGATCGACCTGCTCCTCGATCTCTACATTATTATCGCACGCACGTGTGTGGGAAACAGGTGCTGCATTACTTGCATTACTTGCATTATTTGCGTGCGTATCGCGGGGGCGGCTTGGAGGTTCCAAACGTACGCCCGCCAGTTCGGCCAAGTGGAAGGCCGTACCGAGGTGTATCCTGTGGTCTCCCTTATTCAAGGCGTTGGAGAAAAGCCGTTCGGCCTTCTCCCGGTTAAACTTCACCGATAGGGAACACAGGGTGATGAAACCTTCTCGTCCTGCCTCGCCGCAATCGTTGGCGATGGCAAACGCCAAGCGCACGTATTCACAATATCCGGGGGCGATATCTACACCCGCCGAACGAACCGCTTCTACTAAGCGGGATAAACTGTCTGACATGTAATTTCTGATTTATGAGTTAGATTTCAAATCCTAAAAAGTGCGTTGGGATCATGACATAGGAAACAGGAGCGGACGATGTCTTTGCCGCTCGGGTCTACTTTCCGGGAGCCTCGCGTCTCTCCGTCACCATACACATATTCCACGTAGTTCATTACGCCTAGGATATGCTCGGAGATATAGGCGGGTGTCTCGTTTCCGGGATGTTCCGGATAGGGGACGAAAGCCTTTACGCCTCGTTCGCTCGGGCTGATGAAGCAGAGAGCGGGGCATAGGTAGGCATCGTCGAACAGCTGTCTTCGGAGGGCCTCCGCCTCCGCGGTAGAGTCCAATCCGTCTACATCCACTACCACCAATCCGCTCGGGGCCAGGAGCCGATCGCTTTTCCGGTAGGAGAAAGTCCCGCAAGGCGTGACATACGGTAGCGTTTGCCGTTTCAGCTCGCTGAATCGTTCCTTGTCACCCGTCTCAAGCGGGAGGCGGAGCTGCCGGGTGAGGCGTTCGAGGGCCGGATCGCCGGTGATGAGTCGGACCACCTCCTGTAAGGTGACTTCTCGACTGGGATATACGGTAGCCGGTCGTGATACTCGTCCCGTTAGGCTATCTTTGACCGGTGAGATCGGGGCTGCGAAAAGGGACATTTTAAATTCATTTTTCATGTATTCTTTTTCTTAGATTAACGGCGGTGAAGGTCGGATTAATAAAATAAAGCGCGGGACGAACAGTTCGTCCCAATGTTAATGGTGTTGACATGATTAAATAAAAGATAACAGAATAAACAAGGATTTAAGGAGGATTTATATGAAAAAAGAAGACGTGGTGGCGGGTATGTTGGCTTATATAGCCCACCTTCGTGAGGTGGGGCGTTATTCCACTGCGAAGAGTTATCTGGACGCTTTACGCTCGTTCAAGTGTTTTTGCGGGATGGAGGAAATCCCTTATGCCTATATAGACAAAGAGAGGCTCTTGCTTTATCAGGCATGGCTGTCGAAGCGGGGCTGTATGCGCAATACGGTGTCCACCTATATGCGGCGAATCCGGCATATCTATAACTTGGCGGTGGAGGCTGGCGAGGTTTCGTATATCCCGAATCTGTTCAAGGGGGTGTTTACTGGCGTGGAGAGCAAGCGGAAGAAGGCGTTGCCTTTGGATTGCTTGCGCTCGTTGATGGGGACTCCGAGAGTTGAGCCGGAGATGCGGAGAACCCAGCTGTGTTTTTGCCTGATGTTCTCGTTCAGCGGGATGGCGTTCGTGGATTTCGCCCATTTGCGGAAAGAGAATGTCAAGGACGGGGTCTTGTCGTACCATCGTCAGAAGAGCGGGTCTTTCATCCGGGTGGAGATCCCGGCCGATGTACGGCTCTTGTTGGATGAGTTGGCGGTTTGCACGGACAAGGACTCGCCTTACCTGTTCCCGTTTCTGAGCGGGAAGAAAACGGGTGAGGCGGCCTATGCGGAATACAACGGCGCCTTGCTGCGCTTTAACCGCGACTTGAGGTCGCTGGCGGAGACTTGTGGTGTGGGTGAGCCGGTCACCTCGTACACGATCCGTCACTCTTTCGCCACGACCTTGAAGGAACAGGACGTACCGATCGAGATGATCAGTGAGCTGTTGGGGCATACGTCTATCAAGACCACGCAAATTTACTTGAAGAGCTTTTCCTTGGAACGTCTGTCGGCGGTGAACCGGGCTTGCTTTGAGAGCGTGTATAAACCGGTATCCGAGGTGGGGTAAGAGGTTGGCTACTCGGGAAGTAGCGTATTCTTTCATGCCGCGAATGTAGTAAAAAATAACAAATAGCAAACAATCATTAGGCTTTTGTTTGCGCTTCGACCTTGATTCTCCTTAAATCTTCGTTCTTATTGCTCATGTATAGACATGACAATAGAGACGAAATGACCTCGTATTTCCTACATCATTACGTCCCTTCTAAAAATCGAACATACCTTCTTGTAGAGACGGGGCGTGCCCCGTCTCATCCCCTCAAAATGGTATTTTAAATTACTGTCAGACGGTGGGAGACGGGGCACGCCCCGTCTCTACAACTGGGTGATAACCGTTCTCGCACCTTTTACGCTACTTCCCGAGTAGCTAAATATTCACTAGGTATGGTAATTTTCAGAAATGCCATATTTGAAAACTTAAAGTGCTGTGTGTTAGGCGTAAATAGGGTACGCTTGGCAGGGCTTTGAATTGTCGTTTAATCAGAGGGGAACTCCTCGTATATCTTAGGGAAAAGAGAATCATGCCGACGCGTATTTTGAGAAACGATCGTCCGAAGGGGGGCCTGACACAGGCCGGCAAGCGTCATGACTTGAAAGCCGTGCGCTGGTACGTGCTCACGCTTCCTACCGCCGCGGGTGGACGGCGTGACCGGATCAGCCCCTCCAAAGGCTTGGACGTGGAGCTTTCCCGGCGGGAACGTCGGGGAGAGACTGTTTTCGAGTATTTCGCCCCCTCGTACGTGGAGGTGCGAAAGGTGGGTGGCAAGCTGGTCAACACGAGGCGACCTTTGCTGTTCAACTACGTGTTTATCCGTTCTTCGGTAGAGGAAATCTTCCGCATGAAGCAGGCACTCCCCTTGTATAATTTCCTTCCCCGTGTCTCTTCCGGGAGTACGACCTATTTCCCGCACCTCTTGGATCAGGAGATGGCGAATTTGCGCTGGGTGGCGGAGGCTTACTCCAACGAGCTTCCGGTGTACGTGCCGGAGAGCACCCGCTTGTTGAAGGGGGATCGGGTACGCATCACGTCCGGTTATTTTACCGGGATGGAGGCCGAGGTGGTGATCCAGCCGGGCGGCGGTCATAAGGAGGTGATGGCACGCATACTGGATTGCATGTGGGTACCCTTGTTCGAGGTGAAGGCGGGTGAGTACGAGTTGATCGAGTTGAACGCGAAGAGCAAGCACGTTTATACCCATCTGGACAACGACCGCCTGTCGGAGGGCCTGCACGAGGCCTTGGGACGTTACCATGCTTCCGGCAGTGTCTGCGAGGAGGATCGACGATTGGCCGGCGAGGTACTGCGGGGATATGCCTCTTTGCGTGCGGAGACAGACGTGATGCGTTGCAAGCTGTGCGCGTTGCTCCTCCCGACCTATAAGCTGTCGGGCGATGAGGAGGCTTTCGTTCGCTTGCACGACACGATGCGCGGCTTATTGCCTGTCGTGAAAGCACCGCAATCCCGTGCCCTGTTGCTGGTCACCTTGTACGGCTGTACGGATAACGCTCTCTACCGTCGCATGGCACACGAGCTAGTGGATCCTTGGCAAGTCGATCCCTCGCCTAAGAAAAGTAAATTATCCTTGATCCGCCGGCTGGGCGACTATGATAGATGGCTGGGCCACGAATCGGTTGACAGTTGAGAAGTGGCAGTTGACAGTTTAAATCATAATCCAAAATTCATAATTCAAATTTGATGTCTACCCTTCCTTCCGGCGTTCGTTTGGTGGCGTTGCTGAACGACCATTTGTGCGAGATCATGGAACGTGAGCGTGCGAACCATACCTCCATGCACTTGTATTGTACGGGGCCTTACTGGGTCGCCTTCGAGCGTTCGGCCTATCAGTTGCGTCGTGCGTTCCCGGACAGCGAGACCACGCCGATGCGCCTGTTCGGGTATCCGTTTCCGGTCGTGATGGTGTCCGTAACGGATCGCTCGCTGCGTTCGTACGCCCGCAAGCATATCTTGCGGATCGACGAGCCGGATTATAAGCGATTGACCGTCCCCGTTTTCCCTGCGGAAGATTACCGGTCGTGGCACGAGCGGGAGGTATCGGGACTGCCGTATCCCCACACGTACGGATTTCAGAGAAATTAATACGATTATCACATATGTACCGACAACAATCCTTTCCCCGTCTGGGTGATTACATCGACACGCTGCTGAAAGTCACCAAGCTGACCAAATCCATCGTCTGCGTAACCGGAGGTATGGGCGGCAGTACCTATAACGCTTTAAAAAAGGTGTAGACATGCATTTTAGCATCTATGTCCGCCTGTTGGATCTCCTTTGGGAACATCTGGATGACGAGGATCGGTTCCGCCGGCTGGCCCATGAAGCCGTGGAGCGGTATATCGCTTACATGCGGGGGAAGATGGATGAAGGAAAGAATTAATCTTATACGTTAGGATCATGCAAACATCTTTGTTTCTATTATTCGGTTTCCTGTTTGCCGTATCGCTCGGCATGGTGATCATCCCGAGGATCTTGGTGATTTCCCATAAGAAACGGCTCTATGATGTCCCGGACGCCCGTAAGGTGCATACGATGCCGGTTCCCCGTCTGGGTGGGCTGTCCTTTTTTCCGGTGATCCTGATGTCGATGTTCTTGGTGATCGGTTTTCGTCTGTACTTTTGGGATATGGACACCTCGAGCTTGTCATTCAATATGCTTTATGAGTACCTGTTCCTGTTCGTGGGCATGACGCTGCTTTATCTGGTGGGTGTTTGTGACGATCTGGTGGGGGTAGGCTACCGCTATAAGTTCGCCGTGCAGATCGCCGCTGCGTTTCTGTTGGTACTGTCAGGTAACTGGTTCGACTCGTTTGGTGGCTTGTTCGGTATTTACTCGGTGCCGGTTTGGGTAGGGGTGCCGTTCACGGTGTTTATCGTGGTATATATAACAAATGCCATTAACTTGATTGATGGTATCGACGGCTTGGCCTCGGGCCTGTGTTGTATCGCCTTGTCGGTCTTGAGCGTTATATTCTTTCTTCGCGGGCAGTATGTTTACGCCTTGTTGGCGATCTGTACGCTGGGTATCCTTATGCCCTTTTGGTGCTACAACGTGTTCGGTAACGCCAACCGTGGACATAAGCTTTTCATGGGGGATGCCGGCAGCCTTACGCTGGGCTACGTGATCAGTTTCTTGATCATTCACATGAGCGTGACGAACGAGGTCTCTCCGACATTGTCCAACCCGTACATGGTGATCGCTTTCTCTACGGTGCTGGTTCCGCTGCTGGACGTGATCCGTGTGGTCTTGCATCGCCTGCGTGAGCACAAGAACCCGTTCTTGCCGGATAAGAATCACTTTCATCATAAGTTGTTGCGCACGGGGATGCGGGTGCGGGTGGTGATGGTTTGTATCATCGCGATTTCCGCTTTCTTTATCCTGCTTAATAGCTCGTTGGCATGGCGTGTTGACATAACCTATTTGTTTTTCTTAAACCTCTTTTGCTGGAGTATATTGCATGTAGGCTTGAATGGGCTGATTAAGCGTAATCGGGAACGGAAAGAGAGAGAGCAATTGCGGTAAGTAAAGAATTATTATCGGGATAGGTGTGGGGAAATCGTAAATGTCCGTATCTTTGGCTTCGTGGCTCGTGATCAACAGACACCTGGGTTCTCTCTCATTTAAAAAATGAATTGGAGGAATTGTTTGCGTATATTTATGTGCGGAATTTGATATCCGATGCAATTACATGGGGCACTGGCTCATGTTAAAATCAGAATTAATTTTTTACAGAACTCGGTTTAGGACACTGTACGGTGCCCTTTTGAGGGTGTGTGCCCTAAATTGAGTGCTTATTACTCATGTTACAACCTTCTATAAAGAAAAACTTCGCTTATAAAAGCGTACTGACTCTTTCCACTTATTTGATCAATTTCATTACGTTTCCATACGTGGCTCGGGTGCTAGGTGTTGAACGTATCGGTTTGGTTAATTTTGTGGATAATACGGTGAATTATTTCTTATTGTTCGCTACAATGGGGGTTGGGCTCCTAGGCGTTCGAGAGATAGCGGCGGTAAAAGAGGATAAGAAACGTAGGGATCAAGTGTATTCAAGCGTGTTAGCCTTGAATCTGTTATTCACCTTGGTATCGTTGGGTATATATCTACTTTGTGTAGTGACAATACCTAAGCTGTGTCAATATGACGAGTTGTTTTATATAGGAACGGCAAAGATACTTTTTACTGTATTTCTAGTGGAATGGTTTTTTACGGGAGTAGAGAATTTCCGGTATATTACGTTGAGAATTATCCTTATAAAAGTTCTTTATATAATCAGTGTTTTCCTATTCGTAAGAGATACGTCGGACTATCGACTTTATTTTATACTCACGGTAGGAGTGGTTGTATTGAACGCTCTTATCAATCAATTATATATTCGAAAATTCGTACGGGTTAGATGGAATAATATTCAATTATTCAAGTATCTTAAACAGAACGTGACATTGGGTATTTATACGTTGATGACCTCGATGTATCTCACCTTTAATGTGATGTATTTGGGACTGGTGTCTAATAACACGGAGGTAGGTTATTATACAACAGCGTTTAAGCTGTACTCCGTGGTCTTGGGTTTCTTTACCGCATTCACGAATGTCATGTTGCCTCGGATGAGTTCCTTGCTGGCGAATGGAGAGAAGGATCGTTTCCAAGAATTGGTGAATCGTTCGTTCTCTGTGATGTCGACTTGCTGCATCCCCTTGATCCTCTGTAGTATGATAATGGCCCCTCAGATTGTTTATATCCTATCCGGTCCCGGCTATGAGGGAGCGATATTACCCATGCGGATTATCATGCCAGCGGCGTTCGCCGTAGGTGTGGCTCAGGTATTGGCAATACAGGTATTGATGCCGATGAAGAAGGATAAGGTGTTATTGGTAGCATCGATCATAGGAGCGGTTGTCAGCTTGTTGATTAATTTGCTGGTGGTTCCTTCTGTGAAAAGCGTGGGCTCAGCAGTCGTATTACTGTGTTCAGAAATGGGGGTGACCGGAATGTATGTGTGGTATGTGCTATCGCAAGAATTAATCTTGATTCCTATCAAGGCAATAGGAAAAAATGTGTTGTTCTCTTTGCCTAGTGTAGTAATTTGTTTGGGCTGTGGACGATGGATTGATAATGAATTGCTAGGGGTGGGATGTGCGGTGGTATTAGCTGGTATTTTGTGGATGTTATTGCAAATAATAATAAGATCTTTAGTTGGAGAACGAATTAAAAATTTATTCTTTAAAATATAGATTTTGATAATGTTTCAAATAAAAGAGAGAATAATGTGTCTATTTATTATATATGACAGAAAATAAATCAAAATGTAACAGACTATTTTGCATTTGTAAAATGTACTTATGAATATAGATGTTTCTATTATAATAGTGAATTATAAAACTGTGTCCTTGATATTGAAATGTTTGGATTCTATACAACGGTTAACACGGAAAATTAGTTATGAGATAATAGTTGTTGACAATAATTCTAATGATGATTTTGCGACTTATATACAACAACAATATCCTGAAGTAAAATGTGTTTCTTTACCTGAAAATATGGGTTTTGGAAGGGCCAATAATGAGGGAGTTAAACTTGCGAAAGGACGAAATATTTTATTTTTGAACCCAGATACTATTTTGCTTAATGATGCTATTTCTATATTGTCTCAATATTTAGATTCTCATTTGTCTGTTGGTGCTTGTGGCGGAAATCTATATAATATAGATCTTCAACCATGTCATTCGTTTCGCCGTTGGTTCCCCGGTATCCGATGGGAGTTGAATAACTTACTGCATGATTATATAGCACGTACTTTATGGGGATGCAATAGAGAGCATAATTTTACCGACAAAGCAATACCTGTTAGTTATATCACTGGTGCTGATTTGATGATGCCTCAGTGTGTGTTTAATCAATTGGGCGGTTTTTCTCCTAAGTTTTTTATGTATTATGAAGAAACAGAATTATGTTATCGTCTTAATTGTAAAGGTTTGGAAGTACATTCTGTTCCCCAAGCATGTATCCAACATCTAGTAGGTGGTAGTTTCGAGAATCATATCAGTGATTGGAAAATACAATGTGAGGAACATGGACATGTCACTTATTATAAACTTACTTCTAATATTTTAAGAACTTATATAGCCTTATTTTTATATTGTATAACATTGTTGTCTCGTATGTTTTTTTATTTTTTGAGTAGCAGGAAGAAGATATCTGTTGCTATAAAACGTATTAAATACATAGTTCTATTTATATGGAAATAATATACATGAGAATTTTATAAGCATTTTTTGATGTGATAGTTCTTTTAGTACTGTGTGTTTGATATGATTACGTGACTTAAGTCATAATGTGCTTAATATATGGTTGTTATGTTGGAGTATATATGTTCTTGTTATTATATTTATAGTTATGTTTTTATACTAGTAATAGTATTGTGTTATTATAAGGGATATAATACACAGGCTAATTTTATGTGGCTGGTGTTTTTTCCCGCTATGGTTGTTTTGGATGGGTTGAGATGGGAGACTGGAAATGATTGGGAGAATTATAAAGATATTTATTTGAATTGTTTTATTAGGACAGATATGCGAGTAGAAATTGGTTATCAATATCTTAATAGAATAATATATTATGTATTTGGGCCAAATTATACGATTTTTTTGTTGATAATATCGTTGATTTATTACTATTTTATATGTGATTCGATAAGAAAATATTCAAATATGCCGTTAATCGCATTTTTTTTGTTCTATTGTGGCTATTTGGCTTTTATGGGGACTATTCGTCAATTGTTGGCTTTCTCAATTTGTTTTTACTTGTTGAGATTTGTAGTTTGTTATAAATATTGGCGTTTTTTATTATGTGTGTTATTGGCTTCATTGCTTCATAATTCAGCTCTATTCTTTTTGATAGTGGCTTTTTTAAATAGATCTTTTAGCCTTAAAATATATGTATTAGGTGTTTTGATTTCTGTATTTGTTTCACTGTTTGGATTAGTTGATTTACTGTTCTTTGAATTTGTGAGTGGGTTGGGCGGAACAATACTTTTTGTTGATAGATTAAATGATTATTTTTATAGTGGAAATGAATATCTTAGTCAATTTTCTTATTTTGTGATGTTGATTCCTGTTTTGCGAAGGTTTATAATTGTCTTTTTTTCTTATTTTATTATGGAAAAAGTATTGGTGAATAATCGTTATTTTAGGATTTTATTTAATATGTACTATTTATTTGTGATTATTTATCTTTTGTTTTATGGATCTAATTTGCAAATTTTGGTGTCAAGGTTAAGTCTTTATTTGATGGTTTGTGAATTTTTATTGATAGGAGAATTTGTGTTTTTAATAAAAAATAAAATTCCTTTATTGTTTGTCGTTTTGTGTGTGTTTGTATATGGGATATTATTTGTTAATAAAGCATTGAATGAATCAGAATATAAATTTCCAAATAGCTTGTTTTTTCCATATAAAGGAATATTTGTAAATACAACTTATCTTAGAACAATGTATTAGTATGAAAAAAGTTTATTTTTTACATAGAAAAGCAGGATTTTATTATAGCATAGAACGTATATTTGACCAACTTCAATTGGAAATCTGCAATAAAGTACCTATTGAGAAAATAAATCTTCCTTATTGGGGATTTTCTTTTAAATCGCTTTTTTTGAATATGATATTTGTTTTTAAATATCGAAATGAAAGAGTTCATGTTGTAGGGGATGTTCATTATTGTTCATTGTTTTTGAATAATTCGATATTGACTATACATGATCTTAGCCATTTGAATCGCAAGAAAAAAGATATAAAATATTATTTGATTTGGATGTTTTGGTATTATCTTCCGATCAAAAGAGCTAAAGCGGTGACTTGTATATCTGTGGATGTGAAAAAACAGTTACTTTGTTTGTTTCCATTTGCAAGACCCAAAATTCATGTGATTTACAATCCTATCCGATTAGAGTTTAGCTATGTACCTAAAGTTTTTGACTTAGATCGACCTGTCATTTTACATATAGGAACTCGCTCTAATAAAAATTTGTTTAGAGTAATAGAGGCTTTGAGTGACATAAAATGTCGGTTGTTTATTGTTGGGGTATGTCCTGATGAAATATTGTTAATGTTAAAAAAATATTCTATTGATTATCAAATAGGGGTTGATTTGACGGATAAGGAAATTTTAAATGCTTATGTTAGCGCAGATATTATTTCTTTTCCTTCTCTTTATGAGGGCTTTGGTCTTCCTGTCATAGAGGCTCAAGCCATAGGCCGCCCTGTTTTAACTTCAGATTTAGCACCTATGAACGAAATTGCAGGAAATGCGGCTTATTATGTTGATCCGTATAATGTTGAATCCATTCGTAATGGTTTTAAGATTCTACTGGAGACTCCTACATTAAGACATGATTTGATAAAGAGAGGACTAGAGAATGTGAAACAGTTTTCGGTAAAAAAGATCTCTTTTTTATATCTTGATTTATATCAAAAAATATTTGATTAGTTAATAAATAGTTTTTTATTTATTGTTTGATTTAGAACTATGATTCCAAAGATTATTCATTATTGTTGGTTAAGCGGAGATCCATACCCTTCTTTAGTTGAGTGTTGTATCAAATCTTGGAGGAAAAAATTAAAGGGGTATGAATTTATTTTATGGGATAAGAATAAAATTGATATTAATTCAAATATTTGGCTAAAAGAGGCATATGAGAATAAAAAATATGCTTTTGCTGCTGATTATATTCGTTGTTTTGCTTTATTTCACTATGGGGGGATTTATTTAGATTCTGATGTGGAGGTGATTAAACCTTTTGATGACTTGTTGAATTTGAATTCATTTATTGGATATGATTCTACAAATGCTATAGAAGCCGCAATTATAGGATCGGAAAAACATTCTAATTGGATAAAGAATGCTTTAGATTATTATGAAAATAGACATTTTGTTGGTATGGATGGCCGTTTAGATACTCGTCCAATTCCGAGAATGTTTCATTTTCAGTTACATAGAGTTTTTAGTTTTATTGATGATCCAAATGTGATTCTTGTTTTGCCAGAAATCTCTCTCTTTCCTTCTGATTATTTTTCTCCAAAAAATTATCAAACGAAAAAGTTAAAGTTGACAGATAATACATATACGATACATCATTTTGATGGTAACTGGCTTGATTATAGCGGTTTTGATTTTTTAAAAAAGACTATTCATAGGCTTTTATTTGTTGCGTTTGGAAGTGAAATACATGCTTATGTTGTATGTGTTATTCGAAATATCAAATCAAGATTTCGTAAAATATAGAAAAGATGTGTTAAAATGGAATTTTCGGTCTTAATATCGATTTATAAAAATGAGAGATCTGCATATTTTCGAGAGGCACTTGATTGTGTTTTTACTCAAACGATTCAACCAAATGAAATTGTGTTGGTAAAAGATGGTCCTTTGACTGATGAGTTAGAGGAGGTGATCTTTGAGTATGCTACGATTCATCCTATATTTAAGATTCTGACGAATGAAGTGAATCTTGGGTTAGGGCGTTCTTTGGCTAAAGGAATATCGGCTTGTTCTAATGAATACATAGCTCGCATGGATACAGATGACAAGATGCCATGTGATCGCTTTGAAAAAGAATTAGAAAAATTAAATGAAGGCTATGATGTTGTAAGTTGTTGGTCTCTGTTATATGATATAGACATTCAACATCCTGTTGCAATAAAAAAACGACCAGCTACTCATGATGAAATATTGGCTTTAGCAAAGAAGCGTTCGCCGATTTGTCATGCAGGATGTATGTATAGAAAGAGTATGGTTTTGAAAGCGGGTAATTATCAACATTGTTATTTATATGAAGATTATCATTTGTGGGTTAGGATGTTTCTGGCGGGAGCTCGTTTTTCTAATGTTCAAGAGGTGCTTTATTTTGTTAGGACTTCTTATGATATGATTGGGAGGCGAGGAGGTTGGTTATATGCAAGTAATGAAATAAGAACGTTTATATATTTTTATGAAATAGGATTTTATACTTTGATGGATTTGTTTAAAAATGTTGTTACTCATTTTCCTATACGTATAATGCCTTTGTTTGTAAGATCTTATTTGATGAGAAGGTTGTGGAATTATAAAACTAGTTGATATAATTATGAGTGTTAAACTGAGTAATACTTATCGATTTCTGAGATTTGTAGGGCTTAATTTTTCAGAGGAAGAATATGGACAAATATCTTTCTTTTTTGCTATTAAGCGTTTTTTGAAGGGCTTAGTAAATGCTATACTGTTGAAGTATTGTATGTACTCTGTTATTTTATCTCCGCTAAACTATCGAAAAATACGTCCTTTATTGTGGCGTGTCATGGGAGCGAATATGGGGAAAGATTGTTATATTGGTTATGAGGTTTATTTAGATGTTACGCATTCTGATATGATTACTTTGGAAGATCATGTACATATTGCAAATAGATGTTTTTTGCTTTGCCACCAGAGGAATTTGAGTAATTATCATATTGGGGATGATTATGCAAAATTGGGTTATAATATAAGACCTATTGTGTTGAAGAAAGGCTGTTTATTAGGAACCGGAAGTATGATAATGCCCGGTGTAACGATAGGAGAAGGTGCAATTGTTGGTGCAGGTTCATTGGTTACAAAAGATATTCCTGCTTGGACTATAGCTATGGGGCGGCCTGCTAAAGTTATTAAAGTAGTACCTCAATAAAGTATGAACATACTAACTTTCGACATCGAGGAATGGTTTCATCTCCTCGATAACGACTCTACACGCTCGGAGGAACAGTGGAAAGGATTTGATGTGCGTATCTATGAGAATATGGAGCGCATTTTTCGTATCTTGGAGGAGACAGATACGGAGGCTACTTTTTTCGTGATCGGTTGGATCGCCAAAACGTATCCAGATATCGTGCGACAGATTGCATCCAAGTATCAGGTGGGAAGCCATACGATGAATCATCAGTTAGTGTGGCAACAATCGAGGGAGGCATTCAAAGAGGATGTCTCTTCTTCCATAAAATTGCTGGAGGATATAACGGGGCAGAAGGTAGAGGCTTTTCGTGCGCCGGGGTTCTCGATCCGTGAGAGCGAGGGGTGGGCTTTCGAGATATTGCATGAATTAGGGATTCGTATGGATAGCTCGGTTTTTCCTGCGCATCATGCGCATGGAGGAATGCCATCATATGTTTTTACGGTACCTAGCTGGGTGGAATATAATGGGATAAGGATGAAGGAATTCCCGATCGTGTGTCGTAAGATATTGGGTAAGCATATCGTTTTCTCTGGAGGAGGCTATTTCCGCTTGGTACCATATAGCTTATTAAGGAAATGGACACGTGAATGTCCTGAATATTTGTTGGCTTACATCCATCCTCGTGATCTGGATGCGGAGCAACCGATGATTGAGGACTTAAATTATATCCGTCGTTTCAAATCGTATTATGGCTTGCGTGGAGCGGAAGAGAAATTGAAACGATGGCTTATGGATTTTGATTTTATGGACTTACGTACGGCGGATGGTCTGATAGATTGGAAGGCAGTTCCTGCCGTTATGCTACATTGATTTGTTTGTAGTTCACTTTGTGGAAGATTTGATAAAGAATGTGAGGGGAAATATCTATCTTTGAAAATTTTAAACTTAACGGTTGAAAATTATACTATTATAAATAAAGTTGATAATATGAATAATAGAGCGAAACAAGCAATAGAGTTGCTCGATAAATGTAAAGATGCTATTAATGGAATAGATCACGTGGCGGGAAAAGCTCTTCTGTCAGAATTTGATAGTAAGTTTGGGGGAAAGGAATTAGTTTCTGACATTATATATTACCGTCTCAGTCTCGGTTCTGAGTTATGTTTCCGTCTTGGAGAGTATAAGGAGGGGATAGCAGAGATAGACAAATATATATCTGCCATCCGAGCCAATATCAAGCAAACCATTAAGATCCTAGTTTATAAAAGTAAAATGGAGATGATGTTGAATCGGCGTGGTATTAGTATTTCGTCTTTGTCGGAAACTCTAGGATTAGCAGAATTAATAGGTGATATGACTATTTTAGGGAATATCTATATGGAAATCTCAAGAATGTTCTCTGCTCGCTATAGTGGACTTGCTTTGTACTTCATTCGTAAAGCCGAGACTTGCTATGAAAAAGAAGGAAATGAAAAATTGGCTTCCTTGGCGAAGGTCGACAGGGCGCTTATAAGTTATACTGCGTATCTTCTCAATCGGCATATAGATGATTATAAAAACTTGAAAAATGAGGCTGAGCGTATTGTATGTGAAATGGATGATACAGATTATGATTCGTTTGAAAAACGTCATGCGAGATTTGTAAAAGCATATGTTCTTCGAGACACGACTGATTTGAAGCAACAAATTAGTGAAGCAGAACGTAATGGCGCACTCCCTTCAATTTGTATAGTTGAAGAGGCTTATATTGCCGCTTGTATTGAAAATGGTGACAATAACGCTGCTTTAGTAGAATTTGATAAATATGCGAGGTCTGCGGAACGACAGCATGGATCGGAAATAAGGAATTATCTATTAGAGTTAAAGAAATCGCTTGAATCTAATTCAAGAATTGCGTATATCCCTTGGCATATAGATAAAGGTCCAAAGGAGCCGACAAACCTTTTTGACATCCTAGATCACCTCTCTTTGGGAGAGGAATTATGGAGATATAAGCAAGGGAGCTTTCTTGGACTTTTCCACGGGATTGAACATGAAGGTAAGTTTGAGACTATGGTGATGCCGGATGGTAAAACTTCATTAGTTCCGTGCAATCTCGCATTCAATGATTATTATCGTGGACAGTCGTCATATTATGAGGATTGTTATCCTTCGCTATATCGAAAGGGGATGACTCCTGCTATGCAGTTTGTTGAGCGGGTAAAATATGAAGAATTTAAGTTGTTGATATCTGAATATCCGATTACGAAAATATTCTCAGGCGGACTTTATGTTAATTACCCAGATGGTAGTAGTGATTCTGTTTCATTGAATATCGATTCTTTAGCGTTGGCACAACATTATGGAATAAAGACAGAGTTGATAGATGTTACCGTAGATAAATTTGTGGCAGCATTTTTTTCGTCCACGACATGTAAAGATGACATTTATACACCAATCACTACACCACAACAAGAACCGGGTGTATTTTATCATTATGCTGAAATTCCATTATCTGGTATATCTTCTAAGTTGAGAGCTGTCGGACTTCAACCGTTTTCTCGTCCGGGTGAACAAGCAGGTTTTGTTGTAGAGATGTTGCCTAAAGAAAATTTCAACAAGATCGTTCGTCAGGTGATACCTTTTCAACATGACCCTGAGATAGCGGAATTTATTTTTAATTATACAAATCGAAGTGTAAAACTATTTCCGAAAAGTATATTGAAAGAGAAAGCTGATGATATTAAATCTTCAGATAAATTTAGCCGAGCTGCTTTTGATGCTGCATGCGGTGAGTTCTATTCGGATGTAGATAGGTCGATATGCCTGCAATACATTAAAGAATGTAAGATTAGTATAGTTGACTCTCCGATCGTCTCATTTACGGAAGATGAGAAACAGGAATGTCTCAAACAATGGGAAAACAAAGGCTTCCAAGACACGCAACGCAAGATTATATGTCGGTTCAGTTATAATGGGCCTACTGAGTTTAAAAATGTGCCTAAAGATGAATAGGTGTTGTTTATTACTTTATTTGTTAAGGCTTTTATATTAAGAGTGCTTGATCCGGGTTTAATGGATGACAAGAATGACAAGAAAACGTTTGGTTAGATGTTTTTTCTCCTCTTCTCCCTTGTCCTTTAAATAAAAACCTCTATCTTTGCACTCGATTTTCCGCAGAGGGTAAATAAGTGGAGCCGGAGACGGAGCCCACCCCTGGGACCTAACCTGTTTAAAAGATTTTAAGACAGATGTACGTAATCGTAGAAATTAACGGACAACAGTTCAAGGCTGAGCAAGGCAAGAAATTGTTCGTTCATCACATTCAGAACGCAGAAAGCGGTGCTGTTGTGGAGTTTGACAAGGTGTTGTTAGTAGATAACAACGGTGAGGTAACAGTGGGTGTTCCTACTGTAGAGGGCGCAAAGGTAGTATGTGAGGTATTATCTCCGCTGGTAAAAGGTGACAAGGTGCTGGTATTCCACAAGAAGAGAAGAAAAGGTTACCGTAAATTGAACGGTCACCGTCAGCAGTTCACTGAGGTGAGTATTAAAGAAGTTATTGCTTAACGTTTAAAGGAGAAGAAAAGAAATGGCACATAAAAAAGGTGTGGGTAGTTCTAAGAACGGCCGTGAATCACAAAGTAAAAGATTAGGTGTTAAGCTTTTTGGTGGTGAGGTTGCTAAAGCAGGTAACATCATCGTTCGTCAAAGAGGTACGGTTCATCATCCGGGCGAGAACGTAGGTATCGGTAAGGATCATACGTTGTATGCGTTGGTAGATGGCGTTGTTACTTTCCGTAGGGGAAAAGAAAACAGATCATTCGTTTCTGTAAAAGAAGTTGTTGCTGAGGCCTAAGTTTCTGCGACCAAAGAATAAGGAAAAGGATATCCCGAAAAGGGGTATCCTTTTTTTATTGCCGATGATAATAAACGTTATGAAGTAAATTTTGGAACATATATAAATAAACTTGTAACTTTGCGGTCTCAAACATAAATACAAACATAAAAAACAATGGGTGGTTTTTTCGGAACTATTTCTAATGGAGACTGTATTACGGATTTATTCTATGGTACGGACTACAATTCTCATCTAGGAACCCGCAGAGGCGGTATGGCTACGTACGATAAGGAAGAAGGATTTACGCGTTCGATCCACAATCTGGAGAATTCTTATTTCCGCACCAAGTTTGAACCGGGGCTTCCTAAATTCAAAGGAAATGCCGGGGTCGGTATTATCAGCGATACGGATGCGCAGCCAATCGTTATCAACTCTCACTTAGGAAAATTCGCGATCGTGACGGTGGCGAAGATCAATAACTTGGACGAATTGGAGGATGAGTTATTGAAGGCGAATATGCATTTTTCGGAATTGAGTTCAGGAAAAACGAATCAGACGGAGTTAGTCGCTTTGCTGATTACACAAGGCAAGGACTTCGTGGAGGGCATTGAGAATGTTTACAATAAGATAAAGGGCTCTTGCTCCATGTTGCTCCTGACGGAGGATGGTATTATCGCTGCCCGTGACAAATGGGGGCGTACGCCGATCGTAATCGGAAGGAAAGACGGGGCTTATGCGGCGACCAGCGAGTCCAGCAGTCTTCCGAACTTGGATTATGAGATCGAGAAATTTATAGGCCCGGGCGAGATCGTCCGTTTGCGTGCCGATGGTATGGAGCAGATGCGTAAACCGAATGAAGGGATGCAGATCTGCTCTTTCCTTTGGGTATATTATGGATTCCCTGTTTCTTGCTATGAGGGAAAGAACGTGGAAGATGTCCGGTTTATGAGTGGCTATAAGATGGGGCAGAAGGATGACTCGGAGGTGGATTGCGCTTGTGGTATACCGGACTCCGGTGTGGGTATGGCTTTGGGGTATGCGGAAGGTAAGGGGGTGCCTTATCATCGGGCTATCGCTAAGTATACACCGACGTGGCCTCGTAGTTTTACCCCGGCTAACCAAGAGATGCGTTCCTTGGTGGCTAAGATGAAATTGATACCGAACCGTGCGATGCTGGAAGGCAGACGCATCCTTTTCTGCGACGACTCGATCGTGCGTGGTACACAGCTTCGTGATAACGTGAAGATCTTATATGATTATGGGGCGAAAGAGGTACATATGCGTATCGCTTGCCCTCCATTGATTTATAGTTGCCCGTTTATCGGTTTTACTTCTTCCAAGAGTCCTTTGGAGTTGATAACTCGTCAGATTATCAAGGAATTGGAAGGGGATGAGAATAAGAATCTGGATAAATATGCTACGACAGACTCTCCGGAATATAAGAAGATGGTCGGAATTATCGCCGAGCGTTTCGGGTTGAGTTCCTTGAAGTTTAATACGCTGGAAACCTTGGTGGAGGCGATCGGCCTTCCTAAGTGTAAGGTTTGTACGCATTGCTTTGATGGTTCAAGCTGTTTTTAGAAAAATTTTACCTACTTTTATGCCTGCAATGTTTTAATGGCTAAAAAGAGTGAGTTATGACAGTTTTAGATAGATTTTTAAAGTACGTTACGTTCGATACCCAGTCGAACGAGGAGACGGGTACGACTCCTAGTACGCCGGGACAACGTGTCTTTGCCGAGGCTTTGGTGAAGGAATTGGAAGCGATTGGTATGGAGGAGATCTCCTTGGATGAGAATAGTTATGTAATGGCTACTCTGCCGGCTAATACGGACGAGAAAATCCCGACTATCGGTTTTATCGCTCATTTGGATACGAGTCCGGATATGTCGGGTAAGAATGTCCAGCCTCGTATCGTGACTTATCTGGGTGGTGATATTGTCTTGGATGCGGAAGAAAATGTTGTACTATCTCAATCGATGTTCCCAGAGCTTTCAGATTATAAGGGACAGGATATTATCGTAACGAATAGTAAGACTTTATTAGGTGCCGATGATAAGGGAGGTGTAGCCGCTATCGTCGCCTCTATGCAATATTTGAAGGATCATCCGGAGATCAAGCACGGTAAGATCCGTATCGCTTTTACCCCGGATGAGGAAATCGGACAAGGTGCCGATCATTTCGACGTGGAGAAGTTCGGTTGTGATTGGGGATATACGATTGACGGTGGACAAATCGGTGAGTTGGAATATGAGAATTTCAATGCCGCCGGCGCTAAGATTATCTTCAAGGGCTTGAACGTACATCCGGGATACGCCAAGGATAAGATGCAAAACGCTTCCTTGCGTGCGATCGAGTTTGCTTCTTGGTTGCCGGCCGAGCAACGTCCGGAGCATACGACTGGTTATGAGGGATTCTTCCATTTGACCGGTATGACAGGTTCGGTTGAGGAAGCTACTCTATCTTACATCATCCGTGACCATGACCGGAAGTTGTTCGAGGAGAAGAAAGAATTGCTTCGTATGTTGGTTGATAAGATGAATGAAGCGCATCCGGGATGTGCGCATTTGGAGCTTCGGGATCAATATTACAATATGCGCGAGGTCGTGGAGCCCCAGAAGCATATCGTTGATTTGGCGTTTGAGGCGATGACCTCCGTTGGGGTAGAACCGATCGTGAAACCGATCCGGGGAGGTACGGATGGTGCCCGCCTGTCGTTTATGGGATTGCCTTGCCCGAATATTTTCGCGGGAGGCCTGAATTTTCACGGACGTTATGAGTTCTTGCCCGTTCGTTCGTTGGAAAAGAGTATGGAAACAGTTATAAAAATCATAGAGCTATCGGCTCGTAAATCTTAAATGCAATAATTACATGAAAACAACTCCGTTTACCGACGTGCATATCGCCTTGGGCGCGAAGATGCACGAATTCGCAGGTTTCAATATGCCTATCGAATATTCCGGAATTATCGACGAACACATGACTGTAGTGAATGGTGTAGGTGTGTTCGATGTTTCCCACATGGGCGAGTTTTGGGTAAAAGGCCCGAACGCTTTGGCTTTCATTCAAAGCGTAACTTCTAACGACGCTTCTGTCTTGCCGCTTGGCAAGGCTCAATATACTTGCTTCCCGAATGACAAGGGAGGTATCGTGGATGACCTTTTGGTATATCATTACGAGCCGGAGAAATATTTGCTGGTCGTAAACGCCGGTAATATTGACAAGGATTGGGATTGGTGCGTAAGCCATAATACGGTAGGTGCCGAATTGGAGAATTCTTCCGACCGTACGGCTCAATTGGCTATCCAAGGACCGAAGGCACAGGAGGTTCTTCAACGTCTTACTCCGGTTGATTTATCTTCTATTCCTTACTATTCATTCGTGACGGGTGAGTTCGCCGGTTGCAAGAACGTGATTATCTCTAACACGGGGTATACCGGTGCGGGTGGCTTCGAGTTGTATTTCTATCCGAGTGATGCGATGACGATCTGGAACGCTATATTCGAGGCTGGAAAGCCGGAAGGGATCAAGCCGATCGGTTTGGGAGCACGCGATACGCTTCGTCTTGAGATGGGCTTCTGCTTGTATGGAAATGATTTGGATGATACGACTTCTCCGATCGAGGCTGGTTTAGGCTGGATCACGAAGTTCGCCGAGGGTAAGAACTTTACGAATCGTGCGGAATTGGAGCGTCAGAAGAAAGAGGGCGTAACCCGTAAGTTGTGTGCTTTCGAGTTGCAGGAAAAGGGAATTCCCCGTCATGGCTATGAGATCGCCGATGCGGAAGAGAATGTAATTGGCGTGGTTACTTCCGGTACGATGTCTCCGGTATTGAAGAAGGGGATCGGTATGGGATACGTGAAACCTGAGTTCGCGAAAGCGGGTACGGATATCTTTATCAAGGTGCGTAATAAGAACTTGAAGGCTCAAGTGGTAAAGGCTCCTTTCCGTAAATAAGAGATAAGGCTATCTATAAATAGTTCGAAGGCGATGTTCCTCACGGAGCACCGCCTTCCTTATTATAGAAAAGTTGGACATGATTAATATGTTGTTCCCTGGAAAATGTTCGATTGTGAGTACGGAAGTAGGGTACCGGTCATTCTCAAGTTTCTACCGGAGAAGTTCGGGTCTACGGTAACGGTTGCGTTGTTTGTTCCGTTGGTAAGCATCAAGCTAACGGTAGCGGAGATAAACACACCCTGTACGTTCATGTTCAGATAAACATTGCCCTTGTCATCCTGCTTGGTCTGGATATTGGAGGCGCTACCTTGTACGGTGATACCACCTAATCCGTTAGGACCGGGATACGGAGAGTTGGATGCGATCTGGACCATAGCCTGTCCGTCATTCAAAGATACGAAGTTCGTATTTGAATTTACGTAGAATACCTGTCCGTTCATCGGTTGTATGTTGTTAGCCTCCAATACGAATGATTGGTTGTTGATAGCTTGTACAGCGGCGTTAAACTCTTCTTGGCCTTCTACGGCATCTTGTGCCAGACGCTCTTGTTTTTTGATTTCTCTCTCTACTTTTTTGGCTTCCTTTGTTATCGATTTTTGAGCCATTACTTGTGTCATTCCGCACATAGCGACAGCGAGAACGACGATAAAAGATACAATTCTTTTCATACTTGATTTAGTTTTAAAACGGTTTTAAATTGTATAGATTAAACAGCGTCGTTGCGAAAAAGTTCCTGTGACTTATCCTTTTTATAGATACAATAACATTTCCACGGAGTATTTATGTTAAACAGAAATCGTACATTTGTAAATAAAGAACATAATACGATAGAATATGGATAAAGTACGTTTTGGTGTAGTCGGAACCAATTTCATAAGTGATTGGGTAATTGCCGGAGCCCGGCAGGATGAGCGTTTTGAACTGGTAGCTGTATATTCGAGAACTCAGGAGACGGCAGATGCTTTCGCCTCGAAACATAATATACCGTATACGTTTACCTCCTTGGAGGAGATGGCGAAAAGCCCGTTGATCGACGCCGTGTATATTGCCTCCCCGAACTTCCTTCATGCCTCCCAGAGTATTCTTTGCATGAGCTATGGCAAGCATGTTCTTTGCGAGAAACCCTTCGCTTCCAATGCGAAAGAAGTACGTGCGATGATCGAGGCTTCCCGTACATATAATGTCACGTTGATGGAGGCGATGAAGCCTACGCTTACGCCGAACTTTCTTGCCGTGCGAGAGAATCTTGGGCGTGTAGGTACGGTTCGTCGTTATTTCGCCTGCTATTGCCAGTATTCCTCCCGTTATGATAAGTTCAAGGAAGGAATCGTGTTGAACGCTTTCAAGCCGGAGTTGTCTAATGGGGCCATGATGGATATCGGTATTTATACGGTCTATCCGATGGTTGTCTTGTTTGGTCGTCCAAAGAAGATAGATGCCTCGGGCATAGTCCTGTCCTCAGGAGCGGACGGGCAAGGGGCCGTGAATTTCTTGTATGAGGGGATGAACGCCACGGTGCTTTATTCTAAGATCGCCAACTCCGCCTTGCCTACCGAGATACAAGGGGAGGAGGGGAACTTGACCTTGGACCGGATCAATATCATCCGTAAAGTGACATATTTCCCCCGTTTAGCTCCGGCGATGGGGAAAGGTCCGGAACCTGTACCGGAGGATATAAGCGTGAGCGTCGATAAGGATGAATATTACTATGAGATAGCGGAATTTATCAACCTTATCCTCTCCGGCCGGCGGGAGTCCGAGATCAATAGCCATGAGAACTCCTTGATCACGCTGGAGATTATCGATGAGGTACGCCGGCAGTTGGGAATTGTCTATCCGGCGGATTGATAACTCTTCGTGATTTTCCTCTTTTTCCATCGGGGTGAAAAACTTTTTCCACCGTGATGAAAAAGCTTTTTCACTACGATGGAAATCCTTTTTCATCACGGAGAAAAAAGGGTTACTTGTATTTTTATTACCTTTGTGTCCTTAATTGTTTAGGATGTACATATATAATTCAATACCCCATATAACGAACACGCTAAATCTGGGAAAGGACCTATTGGAGGTCTTATTTGAGAAAAGAAAATCATTACCGTTTCGCTATGATTATGCGTTGGATATTATCGATGAGAATAAATTGAATATCCTGATCGAGCGTGAGGTGATCCGCAGGAACGGCCCTTATATCGAGATGGATGAGCATTATCTCTCTTTCTATGAGCTGCTTCTGGAGGCGAATGAGGAGATTTCTACCTCGGTGATCGATGAGAATATCCAGTTGGTGTATCAATTGATCGATTATTATGGCAAGGAGGATAACGATTTGCGTAAGCTGGGCTATCTGCGATCGGTCAAGGCGCATTTGCGGAAGATCGGGAAGATCTTGGTGCGTAACGTGGTGTCCTTGCAACGGGTGATCGATAATACGTTCAAGAACGAGCCGAGCTATAAGGTGAAGATCGCCAAACTGGAGAATCTGGACGCTAAGCGAATCGAGATCAACCGCCTGATCGTGGAAGTGGAGAAGCTGCTGGATCGGGAACGGACTCCCTTTTTCGCCCAAGTCCCGGACGAGGAGCTGTTGACGATCGCCCGTGAGTTGAAGACGGAGTTATTGAGCGCCGGCCATAGCTTGATCCATTCCCAACAGGATATCATTGATTACTTGAACCAGATCCGTACGCAGGTGGGTTTTACCCGTAAGCTGCGTCGTATCAAATATCTGCGGGAGCAGTTTGAGTTACAAGAGAACACGAATGTACGGGAGGTGGTAGATGCGGAGCGTTCCGTGGTATTGGAGGGCGTGCAGCCTACCTTATTCAAGATTTCCATTCCTTATTTGCAAACGGACGAGGCGCTGGATGTCATCTTGAAGGTGGCCGACGGCATACGACCGGATAAGGTGATCCACCGGCAGGAGCTAGGCGTGATCTCCGCCGAGCAGATGGAGAATCAAGAAGTGGGGGAGGCCGCTATCAATACCCGGAAAATGATGGATCTTTTTAGCCGGACCGGAGGGGATTTGTTCTCTTTCGTGATGGGCTACGAGTATAACCGGGAGATGGATTTCGAGGCGAAGGTTACGTTATTTTGCCGTTTGCTCTCCCTCTATGAAAATGAGTTGGAGATAACAGACCGTTTTGGGCATACGGAGCATATAGAATATGCCATTATTCAAAGAACCTTGTTGTAGAGACGGGGCGTGTCCCCTGTGATGAGACGGGGCACGTCCCGTCTCTACAACTGGATAAAATAAAACAACAATAATAAGGATGATAGATAATTTACCGGTACAGACCGCACAGATCTATGATTACCTGTCGAAAGGTAATTTTCTGTGCTCGAATACAAGTGTAAAGGAGTTGAGGACACTCTTCTCGGTCGTAGAAGATAATTTTGAGCGTTTACGTGATTATTTCTCGCATATCAATTTCGTGTTGGAGCAGGGGAATAATTACTTCTACTTCTCCCGCAAGGAGCCCCGGGCTACCTTGGAGCAAAAACTCCAGCGTTTCTTCGCTTGGATCGATATCATGGACTTCTTCTGTACGTACGATACGGCCTTCGGGCCCGGTTTCACCTTCTCGCCGGCGGAGATATTGGTACGTTCCCGTATCGACATGGATCTAGAGATGAAGCTGGACGGGTTGAAAAAACATACCGGAGGCAAGGAGAAACGCAAGGATATCCTCGATACCATCTTGGACAGGATGACGAAAGAGGGCTTTATCGAGTGCGTAAGCGATATGAACGGGACGTGGAAAGTGCTCTCCTCGTGGGATTACCTCACGAAGATGATCCATAGTATTAACATAAAAAACGAAGATGAGATATCTCAATAAAATAGTATTTATAAACAGCGCCGCTATCCGTTACTCGGAAGTACAGCTGGATGGAAATATACATTTAATCGGAACGCAGGGAGTGGGGAAGAGTACGATCCTCCGTGCGATCCTTTTCTTTTACAACGCCGATACGCAGCGTCTCGGAATCCCGGTCGAGAAGAAGTCGTATCAGGATTATTATTTCCCTTATGCCGATTCCTCGATCATCTACGAGGTAGCGAGGGAGGATGGTTGGTTTACGGTACTTAGCTATAAGACGATGAACCGTATCTGCTACCGTTTTATCGCCTCTCCGTACCGGCCGGATCTTTTTATCGACGAGGAGGGAGCGCCTTATCCGTCGGATCGTATCCGCTCGGTGCTCGATAAGAACGGTATCAAGTATAGCGGGGCGATCTCCACGTATGAGGAATACCGGAATATCCTCTACGGAAACTCGGATAATAAACGGGATTACTCCTGTTATTCCTTGATGGAGAGCGGCTCGTATCAGAATATCATCCGTACGATCCAGAACGTCTTGCTGAATTCACGCTTGGAGGCGGATTATATCAAGCAGACGATCATCACCTCCTTGAACGAGGCGGATAGCGTGATCGACTTGAGCCGTTATCGGAGCCATCTATCCGGTTTTGAGGCGCAACTGAATGATATCGGTGTTTTCCGTGAGCCGGGCATGGCGCGGAAGGCCGCCGGGATCTCCACCTTGTCGGACGATATCCGTAAGCGGGATTTACGGATCAACGATCTGTGCCGCCAATTGCGCGGGGCTTATCTGGAAACGGAGCGTATTTTGCCGGAGTTGTCCCGGAAGATACATGAGCAGGAGGCGGTCAAATCGGATTTCTATAAGCAAAGGGATAAGCTAGACGCTGAATCGAAGAACCGGACAGCCACGATGGAAGGCGAGTTGGCCGTGCTGAAAAACGCCTTGTCGGAGGCGGAAGCGAAACGGGTTTTCTATGCCGGGAAAGATATCCAGACGGCGATGGATCGTTGTAACAAATTGGAGATCTTACAGCAGGAACAGGAATCCTTAGTCGTGGAGAAAGATTTGCTTTCTTCCAAGAATAAAGAAGCCTCGGTCTTGCACGCCAATTTGATCGCTAATCTGAAGAACGAGTTGGCCGGCTTCGAGAACGAGAAACAGAAACAATTACTGGCGGCAGAGACCGAGATCAATGCTCGTCGGGAGGCTCGCCGGGAGTATTATCGACGGCTACGGGAGGAATCGCGCCATGCCGCCTCGGAGGAGAAAGAGCGTTTGTTGGTGGATCGGGAGAAACGTACGACGGAGGTCGCCGCCTTGAATATGCGTATCAAGACTGCCCGGGGGCAGTCGGGAACCTCGGAGGAATTGGAGGCGGTCAAGGGGTGTCTCGGCAATTACGACGCGAACCGGAAGGACTTGGAACTGAAGATCCGTGAGCTGAAGTACGAGTTGAACTACCAGACGAAAGAGTTCGAGACCGCCGGGAAGCATTTGGATGAGGATTATCAAAAGCTAGCGGAATCCAACGAGGTGAAGATCGAGGCCCTGAGCGCTAAGCTAGCGGAACTGACGGAGTTCTTGGACAACCAGAAAGATAGCTTCTTCAACTGGCTGTCCGAGCATAAGCCCGGCTGGGAGCAGACGATCGGGCAAGTGTGTGACGAGCGCCTGCTTTACGGGAAAGAGTTTACGGCGGAGGTAGGCGAGGGAGATACCTTTTATGGAATCCGCTTCACCTCCGGGATTCACCGGAATGTCAAGACCAAGGAGGATTACTTGACGGAGAAGAAGGAGGCCGAGGAAAAACGTGCCGGAATCCAGCGGTTCATCGCTACGGCGCGGCAGGATTTGGAGGCGGCTAAAGAGAATCTTCGCAAGCAATATCAATCCTCGGTGAAGCCCATCAAGGAGGATATCTATCATGCGGAATATGAGTTGGAGCAACTGGCGGTCCGCAAGAAGGAAGACGAGTCTCGTCTGTCGGCCTTGCGGGATCAGGCGACCCGTCTGAGGCAGGAGGAGATCCGGCGCTTGGAGGAGGAGTTGAACGCTGCCGAGGCCGCCCTTTCCTCGATCCAAAAGGAGATCGCCACGCTTCAAGGCAAGATGGACCGGGAACTCGCTTCCTTGGATGAGCAAGAGAAAGATGAGTTGGCTGCTTTGGATAAGGAACTCTCCATCGCAAGGGAAGCTATCTCGGAGGAGATCGCACGCAAGAAAGCGGAGCTGGAAGAGCGCAAATCCGGATATGACAGGGAGCAATTGGATAGCTTGACCGCTAGCGGTGGCGATCCGAAACGTTTGGAGGAGATCCATTCCCGCTTGGCGTATATCGGTGGGGAGATTAAATATATCAACGAGACCAAGGCATTGATTATCGAGTATCTGAAAGATAAACGAGAGATGCTGGATAAGGTACCCGACTGGACGGCGGAGAGCCTGCGCTTGCAGCAGATCATCCACGGGGAACGGGAGGAATTGAAAAAACGTCTGGCGGACGTGAACCGGAGTATCTTCAAGGTAGATGCCGAGTTGAAGGAGCTGAAGGAGGCCAATCGGAAAGCGTTGGAGAACCGGGAGGAATATCACCGCTCTACCCTGTTGGACTGGTTTACCTCTAGGGAATCCATCTTCTCTTCCATGAACCGTACCGATACGGATGGCGATTGCCGTTCCTTGGTACGGGAGATCACGATCCGCGTCAGCGAGCAATCCCAGAAGCTTTCCGAGTTGCGCAAGGAGATAACCGCCTACACCGGCAATTTCTCCGAGGATAATGTGTTCGCCTTCAAGACGAGCTTCTCGGATGATAAAGAGTATATGGATTTCGCTTGCGACTTGAAGGAGTTTATCGACGAGGATAAGGTCTCGGAATACCAATCGCGTATCAATACCCGCAACTCCGATATCTTCCGGCAGATTACGGCGGACACGAAAAGCATGGTCTCTCAGGAAGGCAATATCCGTGGCGTGGTGGATCAGATCAACGCCGATTTCAAGGAGAAGAACTTCGTGGGGATTATCCAGTGTATCGAGATGCGTATTGATCCGAGCCAGAACAAGATCGTCAATCTGTTGAAGGAGATCAAGCGATTCAACGAGGAATATAGCTGGGATTTGGGGCAGAACCTCTTCGCTTCCTCAGCCGACGATACGGCTACCCGGGAGAAGGCGACGACGTTGCTACGTGAGTTGATCAAGTCGATGGACGCTTATTCCGGCAACTTGATCCGCTTGGCGGACTTCTTCGACCTTAAATTCCGGGTGATCGAGAACCGGAATGATACGGGCTTCGTAGAACGTCTTACGAACGTAGGCTCCGAGGGTACGGATATCTTGGTCAAATCCATGGTGAATATCATGTTGCTGAACGTGTTCAAGCGGAACGCCTCCACGGTATTCTCCGATTTCAGGCTCCATTGCATGATGGATGAGATCGGGAAGCTGCACCCGAATAACGTGGCGGGGATCTTGAAATTTGCCAACGACCGGGATATTCTCTTGATCAATGGTTCGCCGACCGAGCAGGATGCCCTGTCCTATAAGCACATCTATAAACTGGAGAAGGATACGGATAGCTTCACCCGGATTCGCAGGGTGATTACGCAGTTCGATTAGTTACGATCTATGTTAGGGCCTCGGTTGATACGGGTGAGAGACGAGGCTCTCTCATAGGTCATAGATTAGGCTCTCTTATGGGGGTAGGTGTCTCGTCTATGGCCCATAAGAGAGCCTCGTCTATGACTATACCATTGAAAAAATGTTAAAGCCCTGCGATCTCATCCAGCCAAAGCGTAGCCATCGCGTCGCTCGGCATTCGCCAGTCTCCACGAGGGGAGAGGCTGATGGAACCTACTTTCGGGCCGTCCGGCAGACAACTGCGCTTGAACTGTTGCTGGAAGAAGCGGCGGAAGAAGGTATGGAGCCATTTCTTGAGGGTGGAATCGTCGTAGGTTTCCCCGAATGCCCGCTTCGCCAAGAAATAAATCTTCGCGGGTGGGGCTCCGAAGCGTAAGAAGTGATAGAGGAAGAAATCGTGCAGCTCGTACGGGCCTACCAAATCCTCTGTCTTCTGCTTGATATTCCCATGCTCATCGGCGGGAATCAATTCCGGGCTGATCGGAGTGTCTACTATATCTAATAACGTGGCGCGGGAAGCCTCGTCTACCTTGTTATTGGCCACCCATTCCACTAAATATTTAACCAATGTCTTGGGAATGCTACCGTTGACGCCGTACATAGACATATGGTCGCCATTGTAAGTAGCCCAGCCCAAGGCAAGCTCCGAGAGGTCTCCCGTACCGATCACGAGGCCGTTCGCTTGGTTCGCCACGTCCATAAGAAGTTGGGTACGCTCACGGGCTTGGCTGTTCTCGTACGTCACGTCATGTACATGGATGTCGTGATCGATATCCTTGAAGTGTTGGATGCAAGCGTCCTTGATGGAGATCTCCCGGAGGGTCACGCCAAGGGAGCGTATCAAGTCGCAGGCATTGGTATAGGTACGATCCGTCGTTCCGAAGCCGGGCATGGTGATGCCGATGATCTTATCCCGTGGGATCTTCAAGGCATCGAAGGTCATGACGGTGACCAGTAGGGCCAAGGTGGAATCCAGTCCCCCAGAGATGCCTACGACGGCGGTTTGGGCGTGGGCATGGAGGACACGCTTGGCGAGTCCCGCTACCTGTATATGGAATATTTCCTCGCAACGTTCTTTCAAGGCATCGCCGGAAGGGGTAAAGGGATGCGGGTCGATTGCCCGGGTCAAATCCAGTGTCCGGTTGGGAAGGCTGAATGAGACTACGGTGCCGTTATCCATGTTATGGTTGAGATAACCCTGCATGAAACTGGTGTTGATCCGTCGGTCGTTCTGTAAGTTCTGGATATCGATCTCGCTGATAACGAGTTGCTCCTCCATGGAGAAACGCTCGGATTCCCTTAACAACGTGCCGTTCTCCGCTATGATACCGTTTCCCGCAAATACGAGGTCGGTACTGGATTCTCCGAAACCGGCGGAAGCGTAGACGTATCCGGCGATACAACGTGCGGATTGCTGGCAGATCAAGGATCGTAAGTAAGCATGCTTACCGATCAACTCGTTGCTGGCGGATAGATTGAATATCAAGTTCGCCCCCTGCATGGCTAGCTCGGAGCTGGGAGGGATGGGAACCCAAAGATCCTCGCAGATCTCGATACCCACACGTACCTCATCGTACTCGAAGATCAGGTAGCAATCCAGCGGCACTTCCCGGTTACCGATCGTGATCATGGATTGCTGTAGGTGTGAAGAGGCCGTGAACCAACGCTCTTCTTGGAACTCCTTGTAGCTGGGCAGGTAACTTTTGGGCACTACCCCCAATATCTCGCCCCGTTGGAAAGCGACGGCGGCGTTTATCAGTTGGCTTCCGCTGACAAGCGGGCAACCTACGATCGTTAGTAAATCCAGATCGGCGGTGTTGTTCACTAAATCCAGCAAGGCTTTCTCGGCGTTTCTGAGTAAGGTCTCTTGCGAGAACAAATCCATGCAAGTATAAGACGTAACCGATAATTCGGGGAAGGCGATGATCTGGACCTCTTTTTGGGACGCTTGGCGCATCAATCCCTCAATCTGTTGAATATTATAAAAGCAGTCAGCCACTTTAACCTGTGGTACGGCTGCCGCTACTTTGACGAATCCGTAATTCATATTTGTTATTGTTTATCTGATAGATGTTCTTAATTTATCGGGGTTTTGACGACAGTCGAAGATCGCGGAGATATAGATGATATCATCTTCTATAAAATAGATGATTTTGTAATGTTCATGAACAAGAGACCGAAAGCCTTGCGACTCCGAGGATAAAGCTTGCTCATAAAAACCGAGAAGAGGATTGTCAGCTAACAAATCGGCGTAATGTTTCAGGTCCTTGACTTTCTTGTGGGCCATGTTGATAGAAATCTCCTTCTTATAATACTTCGTAATTTCTTTCAAATCTTCTTTGGCCTTGGCTGTCCAATATGGATTTTTCTGTTTCAGAACCATGTCTCTATCTCTTTATCTAGATCCTCACTTGATGTAACTCTACCTTCTCGGGCATCTTCTACCGATTTCCGTACCGCTGCTATCATCTCCTCTTGCGAGTGGATTACGCAAGGGCGGGGTGTCCTTCTCTTGGAAAAAATCTTTTTGGCAGCCCGTTCCAGTTCCTCCGATATCTCCATGTCATCGATTTTGTTAAGGTATCTCTCCACGAAGCTTTCTCTCCATTGTTGTAACTCTATTGTCGTCATATCAATTTCCCTCCTATATATTTATGCCCCAAAGGTATGTATTTTGTATGGGATAAAAAAGAAGGAGAGGTATACTTCGCAGCATCCTCTCCTTGTTAACACAAAACAATCAACAAAAAACTACTGTCTGAATAAGACTATCTGATGAATAAAAGCTCACGGTATTTCGGCAAGGTCCATATCTGGTCATCGACAACCAGTTCCAACTTGTCGATATGGTAACGGATGGCTTCCATCATCGGGACGATCCGGTCGTGGTAAGCGATCGCCTTCTCCCGCTCACTCTCTATCTTGTTGGCTATCTTGCGGGTGTTGACCATCTCGTCCACTTTTTCCTTGATGAAGATCGTGCGGTTCGCTATATCCTCGATGATCTCCATGTTCTTGGAGGATAGATGGGCGGCTTTATCGGCGGGGAATAATTCACGCATCTTATATACGTTGTCGATCAAGGAAGACTGGTATTTGGTGGCCATCGGGATGATATGGTTCATCGTTAGGTCGCCTAATACACGTGCCTCGATCTGGATCTTCTTCGTGTACATCTCCCATTTGACCTCGTTGCGGGCTTCCAGCTCCTTGCGGGTCATGACTCCTGTGGATTCGAACATGCGGACACTGCTATCTTTCAGATAAGCGTCGAAGATCAAAGGCACGCTGGTCTCGCAATCCAAGCCCCGGCGTGCGGCCTCGGCCTTCCATTCCTCGCTGTAGCCATTGCCGTCGAAATGGATCGCCTTGCATTCCTTGATATCCTTGCGGATTATCTCGATGATAGCGGCGAACTTATCCTTTCCGGTGGCTATCTTAGCGTCTACCTCGGCCTTGAACTGCCTCAACTGATCCGCTACGGTGGCGTTCAATACCAGCATGGCGGCGGCGCAGTTCGCGGAGGAACCTACGGCACGGAACTCGAAACGATTACCGGTGAAGGCGAAAGGGGAGGTACGGTTACGATCCGTGTTATCGATCAATAACTCGGGGATACGGGCGATATCGAGTTTCATGCCTTGCTTTCCCGCTAGGTTGAAATCTTCCGTATCGCTGTTCTCCAGATGTTCCAAAACCTTGGACAACTGTGTCCCTAAGAAGCTGGAGATGATCGCTGGGGGAGCCTCGTTCGCTCCCAGACGATGGGCGTTGGTCGCACTGGAGATGCTGGCCTTCAGCAATGCGTTATGGGTGTACACGGCTTTCAGTACGTTGACCACGAAGGTCACGAAGCGCAGGTTGTCTTCTGGCGTCTTACCCGGTCCCATCAAAAGGATTCCGGTATCGGTTCCCAGCGACCAGTTATTGTGCTTGCCGGAACCGTTCACGCCTTTGAACGGTTTCTCGTGCAACAGGACACGGAACCCATGTTTGCGGGAGATCTTGCGCATTAGGGCCATGATCAGTAAGTTATGGTCATTGGCGAGGTTGCATTCCTCGAAGATGGGAGCTAGCTCGAACTGGTTTGGGGCGACCTCGTTATGACGGGTCTTTACGGGAATGCCAAGTTTCAATGCCTCAACCTCGAGGTCTTTCATGAATTCCATGACACGGGTGGGGATGGCTCCGAAGTAATGATCCTCCAACTGTTGGTTCTTCGAGCTCTCGTGCCCCATCAGAGTACGGCCGGTCATCAACAGATCGGGACGTGCGGCGTATAGGCCCTCGTCTACTAGGAAGTATTCCTGTTCCCAACCTAGGTAGGCGTATACTTTCTTCACGTCCGGGTTGAAGTAGTGGCAGACATCGACCGCCGCCTTGTTCACGGCTTCCAAGGCTTTCAGCAAGGGAGCTTTGTAGTCGAGGGACTCGCCTGTGTAAGCGATGAAGATCGTCGGGATGCACAGGGTGTCGCCTACGATAAAAGCGGGGGAGGAAGGGTCCCAAGCCGAGTAGCCACGGGCCTCGAACGTATTGCGGATGCCGCCGTTCGGGAAACTGGAGGCGTCCGGCTCTTGCTGGATCAGTAGTTTGCCCTCGAATTCCTCAAGTACGCCGCCTTTGCCATCATGCTCGATGAAAGCATCGTGCTTCTCGGCGGTACCTTCCGTCAAGGGATGGAACCAGTGGGTGTAGTGGGTAGCGCCTTTTTCCATCGCCCATTTCTTCATGCCGGCGGCCACGGCGTTCGCTGTCTCACGGTCTAACGGGGTACCGTTGTCGATGGAGTCCACCAGTCTCTCGTACGCTCTCTCTGGAAGATATTTGAACATCTTCTCACGGTTGAATACCAGCTCGCCGTAATACTTGGAAGGTCTCTCGGCGGGAGTGGCTAGCTCGGTCGCTTTCTTCTCGAACGCCGATTCTACGACTCTAAATCTTAACTTTGACATAATACCTGATGATTATTGTTGTTTATAGTAAATGACTTATCTTAGCCACTTCCTCAGCCTAGCCATGGCCTCTAGGGTGTCATCCCTGTCGCCGAAAGCGGTGAGGCGTAGATAACCTTCCCCGCTCGGCCCGAATCCCACTCCGGGGGTTCCGACTATCTTGACTTCATAAAGCAGTTTGTCAAAGAATTTCCATGAGGAGAGGCCGTCCGGGGTCTTTAGCCAGAGGTATGGGGCGTTATCGCCTCCGTACACCGTGAGACCGCAGTTTTGCAGGCCCTCTTTCATGATCTTCGCGTTGGTCATATAATAATTGATAGTAGCTGTTACTTGCTGTTTCCCGGCGGTGGAATAAACCGCCTCCGCACCCCGTTGGGTTATGTAGCTGGTTCCGTTGAATTTCGTGCATTGGCGACGGTTCCATAATTTGTTCAACTGTACCCGTTGCCCGTCCAGCGTGAAGGCGTTCAGCTCCTTCGGTACGACCGTGTATCCGCAACGTATCCCCGTGAACCCGGCGGTTTTAGAGAAGCTCCGGAATTCGATAGCTACCTTCTTCGCTCCTTTGATCTCGTAGATAGAGTGGGGGATATTCGGGTCCTGTATATAAGCCTCGTAAGCGGAGTCGTACATGATAAGCACGTCGTTGGCGAGGGCATAGTTTACCCATTTCTTCAATTCGTCCTTAGTCAAGGTCGTTCCGGTCGGGTTATTGGGATAGCAGAGGTAAAGGATGTCCACCCTGCGACTGGGCAGATCCGGTACGAAGTTGTTTTCCTCCGTGCAAGGGATGTATACGACATCGCTCCATTTCCCGTTTTCCAATACCCCGGTGCGTCCGCTCATTACGTTCGAGTCGATGTAGGCCGGATATACGGGGTCTGTCACCCCGATACTATTGTCGTGGCGGAGCATATCTCCTATATTTCCACAATCGCTTTTCGCTCCGTCGCTGATGAATACCTCGCTCGGTTCGATAAAGACTCCCCGGCTGGCATAATCGTTCTTGATGATAGCGTCGATTAGGAATGGATATCCCTGCTCGGGGCCATATCCGTGGAATGTATCCTTGCTCGCCATTTCTTCCACGGCTTTATGCATCGCCTCGATAACGGCGGGGGCTAGTGGTTGCGTAACGTCACCAATACCCATTCGAATGATCTTATCCTTGGGATGGGTAACCTTGAAGCTGTTTACCTTTTTCGCGATGTCGGAGAAAAGGTAATTGTTCTGTAGTTTCAGGAAATGTTCATTAATTAGTGCCATACTCAGTTCTTTTGTTTTTATGTTGTTGTTTTTGTTGTTTTGTCTTGTTCCCCGTGTCAGACTTTGATGAATCCCTCGAACACGTTGACCGCTCCGCCGGTCATAAAGACCTTACCGCTTCGCTCGTCCCACTCGATGGTTAAAGGGCCCCCATCCATGATGACCTTCGTCTTTCGCTTTGTCTTCCCACGTACGACCCCGGCCACGGCGGTGGCACAAGCTCCGGTTCCGCAGGCTTGGGTGATGCCGGAACCTCGTTCCCACACCCTCATCCGTACCTCGTCCGGTTTTAACACCTGCACGAACTCCACGTTTGTCCGGTCCGGAAAAAGCGGGAGGCATTCCAGTAACGGGCCTACGCTTGCCAGATCGACCTGGTCCATCTCGTCCACGAAGATAACCAAGTGAGGATTTCCCATAGAGATGACGGTGCCGGTGTAAATTTCTCCTCCAGCCTCAACCTCCAAGGCGATCTTGCCTACGGCAGGCTTTCCCATATCTACCGTGACCTCGGTGACCTCTTCACGCTCTATTTTCAATTGTAGCTCTTTGATACCTGATAAGGTCTCTAAGGTAACCTTGTTCTTTTGCGTTAGGCCGGCCTCATAGACATATTTGCCAATACATCTGGATGCGTTTCCGCACATCATCGCCTCGGAGCCGTCCGCATTATAGATATGCATGCTGAAATCGGCGATGTCTGAAGAACCTATCAAGACCAAACCATCAGATCCTATGCCTGTGTGCGGCTTACTCCATGCGATAGATAATTCCTCGGGATTGTCTATCGGATAGGCCATCGTGTTTACATAGATGTAATCATTTCCGGCACCGTGCATCTTTGTGAATCTGATTGATTTTGTCATTTTGATGATATTATTCTTTATATTATTTCTTTTTGTTTTATTGTAGTGCAAATATATAACGTTTTGATAAGTATATAACAGGTGAGAGGCTCGAATGTTTTATAAATATGAGGTTTGTAATAGATTGAAGTTATAATATATGCTTTTAGTTGTAAATAATAATTATAAGTGCGTGTTTTGGTTTTATATCGTAATATATGCTTTGTGAATATGGGTTGCTGTAACTGTAAGTAAAAAAGCTATATATCTATCTATTTGCTTAAAATAAGTCTGTTTGTCTGACGAGCCTCTTTTTCAAGAAGCCTCAACTAGGGATAGATAATGGGTGAAAATACGTATTTAACCACTGATTTCTACGTAAAAGGTCATGTTTTGTCACACGAAAGGTCGCGTTGGGCGACGCAAGTAGTGGCGTTAGCCAACGCGATAGGTCGCGTAAGGCGATACATATAGTCGCGTCGGGTGATACAACCGTATGAAATGCCTCTTTTATCCGTATAAAAAACATGTTTTGACCCGTATAAATGTGAACTAGCATGAATTATTTCTCTAGAACAAAAGGTCGTATTTGGTTAATATATTACTAAACAATCATTTGCTAATATTTTTTCTCATATTTAGGGACGAGAAGTACATCAGGCCAGAAAAATCAACTCTCCGGGAGTTTGGTTTACAAATTGACAAAAAGAAAGGAGCTACTCGGTTTTGTTTCCGGATAGCTCCTTTTATCAGATTAACTAATTATCTAGATAATTTATTTTACGAACTTAACAGTTGTCTTATGAGCAGATCTCAAGAGCTTAGACTGATCGATTGAGATCATATAAATGCCGTTCGGCATATTCGGAGTGCTGATGTATTGCTCATCGCTAGTGATGATACCCGTAGAAACAACTTTACCTACCATATTAACGATTACATAATTACCCTTACCATTCTTTACATAAAGACCGCTAGCGGTTGTAGATACCGTAACCTCTTGAACCTCGTCATTGATAGTCTCGTTATCGGTGATGATACCCATAGCGTCAGATGTAATATATAATGTCGCCATGCGGACATTTTCTTTAACGCCATCGCCATTAGGATCAACAGCAGGACTAAAGTCTACCGTAATCTTAGTATCATTTGTAGGAGCCGTAGCCTTGATATTCATGACTTTTTCTTTACTGCTTCCTTTCAAGAAGTTGACATCTACGATCATCTTTGTATCTTTTAAGCTCGTAGCTTCAACTTTTGTCGTTGCGTCGATTTCCATTACACGAATAACCTCATCTTTTTTAGCTTCGTAAATAGAATCGATTGTAATAGTGTAATTGGTTTCTGCGCTTGCTTTAAGATTACTAACGACACCATTAACAAGAGAGGACATAATAGAATTGATTGCTGTGCTCATTGTTGCTGGCATTGTAACGATCTGTTTAGACATTGGAGTCCAAGCTGTATTTACGTCAGCACGTACTGAATCTGTTGTCGTTAAAACTAGATTTGCTCCAGATACGCCAATTGTCGGAGTCAACTTCTTGTATCCTTTGATTTTGCTAGATGCGGCATCATATGAAGTCAAGACAATAGAATCAGCAGGCATTCCTGTAGTTGATTTCAAGTTTGCATATACGACAGCGTCACCCATTGGCAATTTTGCGTTAGGTGCTTGTAGAGGTTTACCGAATAAGCTAGCCTTGATAGTACTTTCTGTCATCAACTTTGTCATATCAAGAGATATTTGGAAGTTCGGGACTTGAGCTAACGTTGCTGCTAGACTACGTAAATTATCTTCTAAAGTAATCGTATAATCAATCGTACCAGAGCTATTTGCTGTTTCTGTTAGGCTTATCAATTTTCCATCTTTAAGCGGGAAATTAGGGATCATGCTACCCACGGTACCTAACCAACCTAATTTCAATTCTACGGATAAGCTGTTGAAAGGAAGAATGGTTCCTTTGTTCCCGGTCTTGATTAATACCGATAATAAATTTGTGGGTTTACCCGTTTCTGCGTCAACTAAAGCAGCTGCGGATACATCAATTTTCTCTGGTAAATCAATTTTTACGGATTGTCCGTTAAGTGAAACGTTATATTCTTTATAATCACTGAATGTCAGTTTTACGTCATTAACGATCCCTGCGATGAAATCACCCATTCCCGGTGCTATCGCAGAAAAATCCATAGAACTAAGATCCAATTTTAAACTATCAGGAGTAACCGAGATTGGATTTAATTGATCTGCACGTAGGCTTGATACTTGAGGCAAAAATAAAGGGGAATTAATTATGCTTTCGATATTAGGATTTGTGAGAGACATGAAATCAACTCCACTAATTTGCTTTACTTGATCAAAAACGGCAGGAACAATAACTTTAACAACAGCAGCTTTTTCTTTATCTGTTAATTGTTTTTGTTGTTGTGCCATCACTGGGGTGGTAGCCATGAATGTAGCGGCTGCCAAACTAATGCATGTAAAGATTTTCTTCATATAAATTTGTTTTAAAGTGTTTTATGACTCTAGCTGGCAAAGTTATTATAAAAATTAAATGCACCAGCGTTTATTATTCATAAAAGTTGGTGCATTTTACTACTAAAGAAAAGAAATATTCGTCAATAAGCGGATTCATGTACGCCTTTTATGGCCCTGCCGCTTGGCTCGTTCATGTTTTTGAAAGCCGAGTCCCAAGCTAAAGCCTCTGCGGTAGAACACGCTACGCTAGGAATGGAAGGTACGCTTCTCGCCGCGCTTTCGCTGGGGAAATGCTCTTCAAAGATGGAGCGGTAATAATACTCTTCCTTGTTTTGGGGCGGATTGATCGGGAATCGTTTGGCGGCATTCGCCATCTCTTCATCAGTGACCGACTCGGAGGTTATTTTCTTTAATGTATCGATCCAGCCATAGCCTACCCCATCCGAGAATTGCTCTTTTTGCCGCCAAGCGATCTCCTTGGGCAAGCTGTCGGAAAATGCTTCTCGAAGTATCTTCTTCTCGATGGTCGTACCCGGGCACATCTTTGCCACCGGATTCAGACGCATGGCCACATCAAGAAACTCTTTATCCAAGAACGGCACTCGTCCTTCTACGCCCCATGCGCAAAGGCTTTTGTTAGCGCGCAAGCAATCATATAAATACAGTTTGCTTAATTTACGCAGGGTCTCTTCATGGAAAGCCTGTGCATTCGGGGCCTTATGGAAATATAAATATCCCCCGAATACCTCGTCCGCACCCTCGCCGCTTAGTACCATCTTGATACCCATGCTCCGGATCACACGGGCCAATAAATACATGGGGGTGGAGGCTCGGACGGTAGTGACATCATAGGTCTCGATATGATAAATGACATCTCGTAAAGCGTCCAATCCTTCTTGTATCGTATAATGGATCTCATGATGAACCGTACCGATCGCATCCGCTACTTTACGGGCGGCGATCAAGTCCGGGGCATCTTTCAATCCGATGGCGAACGAGTGGAGTTGAGGCCACCATGCGTCCGCTTTCCCATTGGTCTCGATGCGTTTCGCCGCGTATTTCTTGGCGATAGCGGAGGTGATGGAGGAATCCAGACCTCCGGATAGAAGGACGCCATAAGGGACATCGCTCATCAGTTGGCGTTTGACGGCGGCTTCCAGCGCATCGTGAAGTTGTTGTACGTCGGTAGGATTATCTTTCACGTTGGCGTAATCCATCCAGTCACGGGTGTACCATCTCGTGAGTTTACGGTCTTCGCTATAGAAATAATGACCGGGGAGGAACGGCTCGTAATGAGTGGCGAAGCCTTCAAGTCCTTTTAACTCAGAAGATACCATCAAGTGTCCCTCGTCATCGTATCCGATGTAGAGCGGGATCACGCCGATCGGGTCACGGGCGATCAAGTAAACCTCTTTCTCCTCGTCATAGAGAGCGAAGGCGAAAATACCGTTGAGATCCTCGATGAAATCAATCCCTTTCTTCTTGTATAAGGCGAGGATCACCTCGCAATCGGAGCCGGTTTGGAACTCGTAATCGCCTTTTAACCGTTCTCGTAATTCCTGATGGTTGTAGATCTCTCCGTTGACGCAGAGGATGAGTTTCCCGTCGGGGCTGACCAAAGGTTGTCCTCCGGAGGCGGGGTCTACGATGGAAAGGCGTTCATGGGCCAAGATAGCGGTTTTGCCTTGGTAGATACCACTCCAGTCCGGCCCCCGGTGACGGATTCGTTTACTCATTAATAACGCTTGTTTACGCAGGGCTTGCGCTCCGTCGTGTATATTGAATATCGCTGTTATACCACACATGATCATTAAAAATTGAAAGTTGAAAATTAGTTGGTTTGTAAGAAACGGTCGATGGATCGGGCGACATTACGGCCGGAGGCCATCGCTTTTACGACTAGGCTCGCTCCGCTGACAGCGTCTCCGCAGGCAAATAGGTTGCTGTTGGCGGTATATCCGGCGTTGTCTACGGCGATGTTATCGCGGTTGTCGGTAGCCAATCGCAGTTCTTTGATCAATCCTTCTTGCTCCGGATGCAGGAAGCCCATGGCGAGGAAAACCAGATCGGCCTCCATGATCTCTTTCTTGCCGGTCAGCCTCATCTGCGGACGGCCTCCGTCTGGGGAGGGAACCCATTCGACTTCTTCTACCTCAACCCCTATCAGGTTGTTTTTCTCTCCGATAAAACGGTTAGAGGTTAGGTTCCACCGGCGGATACAACCTTCCTCATGGCTGCTGCTGGTTTTCAGTACTTGGGGATACATGGGCCAAGGTGTCGCCGGATTCTGTCCGACGGGTGGCTGGGGCATGATCTCGATCTGGGTGACACAGGCCGCCCCATGACGGTTCGCTGTCCCTACGCAATCGCTACCCGTATCGCCTCCGCCAATCACTAAGACTTTCTTGCCTTTGCAATTGATCTGGCTTTTGGGCGGGATGGGGATGCCTTCTAAGATCCGGTTCTGCTGGCTTAATAACTCCAAGGCGAAATGTACGCCTCTTAAATGACGTCCCTCGATAGATAGATCCCGGGGAACCTCGGCGCCGATCGCTACGCAAACAGCGTCGAAATCTTTCACTACATCTTTCGCTAATATCTCTTTGCCGACCATCGTGTTTACACGGAAAAGAATCCCTTCTTGCTCCATGATGCGGATACGGCGATCGATAATGTGCTTGCCTAGCTTGAAATTGGGGATGCCGAAACGTAGCAAGCCGCCCGGTAACTCATCTTTCTCGAATACGGTGACTTCATATCCTTTTCGGTTCAATTGGTTCGCTACGGTCAATCCGGCGGGACCGCTACCGATCACGGCTACCTTTTTCCCGTTGCGTACCGGTTGGATAGGCTGTACGTATCCTTCCCGGAAAGCGGCTTCCACGATAGCCGCCTCGTTCTCACGGATCGTGACAGGTTCGTCGCAGCTAAGTTTCAGTACGCAGCTTTTCTCGCAGAGGGCGGGGCAGACACGTCCCGTGAACTCCGGGAAATCGTCGGTCTGCTCTAATACGTGATATGCCTCTTTGTAACGGCCTTTGTATAACAAATCTTGCCATTCGGGTTGCTTGTTACCCAGCGGGCAGGCCCAGTGGCAGAAGGGTACGCCACAATCCATGCAGCGGGAGGCCTGCGTACGGCGGTCGCCGCTGTTCAAGGTCTGTTCTACCTCGCTGAAATCATCTATACGTTCGTGGACGGGACGATAGCCCGCCTCTTGTCTATGTATCGTTAGAAATGCTCTTGGGTTTCCCATAGTTCTCTTGTTTTTGTGTAAATATTTAGTAGTCTTTCTGCATCTCCGCGATCTTGCGTTGGAGTTTGCGCATCTGTTCCTCTTGGAGTACTTTCTTGTATTCGATCGGGACGATCTGGATGAACTCATCCACGTACTTGTTCCAGTTATCGAGCATCAATCCGGCCAGATGGCTGCCGGTATGATGATAATGCTTGCGGATCAATTCATGAAGTTCCTTCCGTGAGGTGCTATCCTCGATCAAGGAAAGCTCTACCATTTCCATGTTGCAATAATAATCGAAATCACCATTCTTGTTCCACACGTAAGCGACACCACCACTCATTCCGGCGGCGAAGTTCCGGCCTGTATTGCCTAAGACGACAACCCGGCCTCCGGTCATGTACTCGCAACAATGGTCGCCTACACCTTCCACGACAGCGATCGCCCCGGAGTTTCGCACGCAGAAACGCTCTCCGACCCGGCCGTTGATATAGACCTCACCACTGGTAGCCCCATATAATAAGGTATTACCGGCTATCGTATTGTCTTCCGCTATAAAGGTGGAGCGTACCGGAGGCATTAAACTGATGTGTCCGCCACTCAATCCTTTTCCGAGATAGTCGTTCGCCTCGCCTTCCAACCGGAAATGTACGCCGTGAGCCAGAAAGGCTCCGAAGCTCTGGCCCGCCGCCCCCTTGAACTTGATATGCAGGGTGTTCTCCGGTAACCCGATGTTCCCGTACCGCTTGGCGATCTCGCCGGAAAGCATGGCTCCTACGGAACGATCGGTGTTGGCTATCGCGTAATCCAACGATACTTCCTGTCCGGATTCGATGGCGGCCTTTGCGTGACGGATTATATCCACATCTTTCACGTTGTCGATCGCGTGGAGTTGACGGGTGACATGATGGATGGCCTGCGTGGCGGCTTGTTCCGGTAGATGGATCAAGCGGCTGAGATCCAATAGATCATGTTTCTCGATATGATCGGAAGGTTTACGCATGAGTAAGTCCGTACGGCCAATGATATCGTCTAGTTTCGTATAGCCTAGCTCTGCCAGATATTCCCGAACTTCACGGGCGAGGAAGGTGAAGAAATTCACCAAATATTCGTGTCGGCCATGAAAGCGTTTACGTAATTCCTCATCTTGGGTAGCGACACCTACCGGACACGTGTTCATATGGCATTTACGCATCATCACACAGCCTAAGACGATCAAGGCGGAGGTGGCGAATCCAAACTCCTCGGCACCCAGCATCGCCATCAATACGATATCCCGTCCGGTTTTCAATTGTCCGTCTGTTTGCAAGCGGACTTGTCCCCGGAGGCCGTTCATCACTAGTGTCTGTTGAGTCTCGGATAGACCTAGCTCGGGTGGGATTCCGGCGTAACGGATAGAGCTTATCGGGGAAGCCCCCGTTCCTCCTTCCGCCCCGGAGATCACGATCCGGTCCGCTTTAGCTTTGGCTACGCCGGCGGCGATAGTTCCCACGCCACTCTCGGATACGAGTTTCACACTGATCTCGGCTTGAGGGTTCACGTTCTTCAGATCGAAGATCAATTGCGCCAAGTCCTCGATCGAGTAAATATCGTGGTGAGGTGGGGGAGAGATCAGAGAGATTCCCGGGATCGAGTGACGGGTTTTGGCTATGATATCGTTCACTTTATAGCCGGGGAGCTGCCCTCCTTCGCCCGGTTTCGCTCCTTGGGCGACCTTGATCTGGATCTCGTCGGCGTTTACCAGATATTCCGTGGTCACGCCAAAGCGTCCGGAGGCCACTTGCTTGATGGCGGAGCGGAGCGATAACCCGTCCTCACGGGGGACGAAACGGGCCGAGTCCTCACCACCCTCGCCCGTGTTACTGCGTCCGTGTATCTTGTTCATGGCCATAGCCATCGTCTCGTGCGCTTCCCGGCTGATAGAACCGAAGCTCATCGCTCCCGTGACAAAGCGACGCATGATCGCTTCTTCCGGCTCTACCTGCTCCAAGGGGATCGGGGTGCGTTGTTTGAAGGTCAGGAAGTCACGCAAGAAGATCGAGCTTTCCTTCTCATCGACCGTATGGGAATATTCCTTGAATTTCTTGTAGCTCCCCAAGCGGGTAGCCAGTTGAAGCATGGAAATGGTGTCCGGGTTCCAAGCGTGTTTCTCGCCATCCTTGCGGAAGGAATAAATGCCTTTATGTTCCAATAAAGAATCCGTGGGGTGGGAGAATGCGTCATTGTGCATGGCGATCGCGTCTGCCGCTATCTCTTCCAAGCGGATACCACCGATGTTGCTGGTGGTTCCCCCGAAGTAAGTATCTGCCAGATCCCGGCTTAGGCCGATCGCCTCGAAAAGCTTTGCTCCCCGGTAACTGCGGATCGTGCTGATCCCCATCTTGCTCATAACCTTGAATAAACCCTTGCAAATGGCTTTTACGTAATTCTTCTCGGCAGTCTCGTAATTCAATTGTATCTCTTGCCTGTCTGCTAGATCATCCAAGATAGCGAAAGCCATATAGGGGTTGATGGCACTGGCTCCGTAGCCTAGTAAGAGGGCGGCGTGCATTACCTCACGCATCTCGCCGGTTTCCACTACCAGCGCTGTTTGCACCCTTTTCTGCACGGAGATCAGATGGTGATGCACGGCGCTTACCGCTAACAGGGAGGGAATCACCGCTTTTTTCTCATCTACGTTTCTGTCGCTTAAAATGATGTAGTTAACGCCATCGGTGACGGATTGCTCCGCTTGCTTACATAATTCGTCCAAGGCAGCTTTCAGTCCTGCGCATCCTTTCTCTGCGTCAAACAAAGTGGGGAGCTTAACACTTTTAAAGCCCTTATACCGGATGTTACACAGGAGATCCAGTTGTGTATTGGTCAAGATCGGATGGTTCAGCCGAACCATTTTACAGTGGCTCTCGGTTGGAACTAAGATATTGCTTCCCACGGCCCCGATATACTCGGTCAGGCTCATGACGAGTTCCTCGCGGATCGGGTCGATCGGCGGGTTGGTTACTTGGGCGAATTGTTGGCGGAAATAATTATAGAGGATTTGCGGACGGGCGGATAATACGGCCAGTGGCGTATCGTTGCCCATGGAGCCGACCGGTTCCGCCCCTCCCGTGCACATCGGTACGATGATACGTTCGATATCCTCACGGCTGTATCCGAACGTACGCAGTAGCTTGTCGTATCCCTCTACCTTATGAGGGATCTTACGGCCGGATTTCAACTCGTCCAATTCCACCCGGTTTTTCTCCAGCCAAGTACGGTAGGGCTGGGCGTTCGCCAGTTGTTCCTTCAGCTCGCTATCGTAATAAATCTCGCCTTTCTCAGTATCGATGAGTAAGATCTTTCCGGGTTGCAGACGGCCTTTTTCCTTGATCTCGTTAGGCTCGAAATCCATGACGCCGACTTCGGAGGCCACGACCATCATGTCATGTTTCGTGATCAGGTAACGGGCGGGGCGGAGACCGTTACGGTCTAGCATGCCTCCGGCGTAGCGTCCGTCGCTAAAGAGCAGGGCGGCAGGCCCGTCCCACGGTTCCATCAAGATGGAGTGATATTCGTAGAAAGCCTTTAGGTCTTCGGAGATCGGGTTCTTCTCGTTGAAACTCTCCGGTACCAGCATCGCCATGGCATGCGGCAGGCTCATCCCGGAGGCCACGAAGAATTCCAATACGTTATCCAGTGAGGCACTGTCACTCATGCCCGGCTGGATGATCGGGCGTATATCGTTGATATCCGGGATTCTGGGGGAGGAGAGTACGCTCTCCCGGGCCTCCATCCATCCCCGGTTGCCCCGTATCGTGTTGATTTCCCCGTTATGTGCCAGTAGGCGGAAAGGTTGCGCCAGACTCCAAGTGGGGAAGGTGTTGGTGCTGAAACGTGAGTGTACCAAGGCCAGTCCGCTAGTGAAATAAGGTTGCGTCAGGTCCGGAAAGTAATGGCGTAGCTGCATGGATTCCAGCATGCCTTTGTAAACGATGTTTTTGGTGGAAAGAGACGCTATATAGAAATCATCCTTGGCCGGAAGGTCGGCGGCCGATACCCTTTTCTCGACCCGCTTACGTATGAGGTATAGCTTTAGTTCCAGCTCTTGCTGATCGTTGCAGCCGATGATGAATATCTGTTTGATATCCGGTTCGGTCGCTTGTGCGTCCTTTCCCAAGATTTCCGTATGAACGGGAACTTTGCGTAAGTGCATCAAGGTTAATCCCTCTTTCTCGATCTCCTCGATGAGGATGCTGAGGATACTCGCTTGCTGTTCCTCGTCTTTCGGGAGGAAGATTAGTCCGGTGCCATATTTGCCTTTCTCTGGAACCGGAATTCCTTGCAGGAGGATGAACTCATGAGGGATCTGTAATAGGATTCCCGCTCCGTCACCCGTTTTGTTATCGGCTCCCTCAGCGCCTCGATGCCTCATGTTCTCTAGTACCTTAAGGGCTGATTCGATGATGTCGTGCGATTTCTCGCCGTGGATATTTACTAACATTCCTACTCCACAAGCGTCATGTTCATAAGACGGGTCGTATAATCCTTGTCTGCTGTTAAAATGATTCTTGTTTGTTTTCATTTGTTGACCTTATGTTTGTGTATAAATAATTATTGCGTCAATTTGTTTTACAAATATAGGTATTAATGACATAATGTGATTGCTTGCCGGGGCGAAAGAGCGGGAAAAAGATAAGAATATCTTGTCTGATGTTTCTATTTGTAATAATTTACTAGGTTTATTCTTTTTATTTGAAAGGTATTTGGTTTGTGGACTTACTAAATGAAAGATGAGCTAAAAAAGAAGCACCGTCACGTTTTGCGACAGTGCTTTCTATCTGTTTTATCTATTGGGATATTCTCGGATGAAATAGCGGGCTAGGAACTTCCAATTCTCTTGTATGATCGCCTTGCCACGTTCTGGGCTGATAAGGCTTTTCGTTTGCGCGTCGGCCAGCATGCCTCGCTTTACCAGCTCAGGCAGGAAGTAAACGCTGCAATGTTTCACGATGAAGAAAGAGAGCGCTTGCTTGGCGGCACGGTTGGCGTCGTAGAAGGGATTGTTCTCATCCTTGATCAGCTCCACGTCTCGGGTGATGACTTGGGCGCCTTCCTCGGGCGTGGCGTAGATCGCCAGTTTCTTGCCTTGCCAGTCTTCGGGAAGATGGAAGTTCTCGGCGGGGATAAGGCCGGAAGTCTCCGTGATAAATGTTTGTGCATCTTCGGTCTTGTCGAAATAGAGAAGCAGTTTGTCACCTGCGGCTTTGCGGAAAGTCTCGTATTGTTGGCGGTTTTCCTCCAGCATATCGTCGGGCAGGGTGGCAACGGACTCGTCGGCGGTGTTCTGGAATACCTCATGGTCGGGATGCTCGGCGGGCAATATCTTTGCCAGCCATTGCGGGGAGGTCAGACCTAGCAAGGAGGTCTTGCTGGTGTAGGCCATCATGCCGTGGCTGTTGACGAGCAGGTTGTTAAGCTGCTCTTGGTTGAGGTCGGGCTGCTCCTTCCAGCGGTCGTGGGCGAAGTCGCTCAGTTCCCGGGCCGACTCAGGCAGGATATAGGATTCGTAATGGAACCATTGCAATAGACGATCGTAATCCTCTTGCCGCTCGTAGCGGGTATCAAGGGCGAAAAGCTTGGCCATGCGGGTATTCTCCGGCGCCGTGGTCCACTCTTTGCAGAACAGGTCGTAGATAAGCATGCCGGTGGATTCGTTGGCAGGGTTGTCCGGACTGACAAAAGTGCCTTTACGATAGCCGTGATACTGCTGGGTATAATGCCAAAGGAGGAAACGCACGTCCTCAAGGTTCACCTCATCGTCGTAATAATGATCGTCCGGAGTGTAGAAGGGGAGGTATTTGCCGTATAGCTCCTTATGGGTAAGGATGAAGGCACGCCAAAGCCCCATGCCGGAGATCACGTCTTCGAAGTAGGCGGCCATGCGGATACAGATCTGCTTTGTTTCCTCGCCCTCGAAGGAGTTTACCAACTCGGTCTTCTCCATGATATCGTAGATACGGTTCGCTATTCCGGTATAATAGGAATCCACGGGAGTGCTTTGTTTATAGGGATGCAACTGCAACCAGTCTTTCGGGAAAATTTTAATGTTCTTCATGTTATTAAATGTCTTTATGCATTCAGGAGTGCAAATGTAGTAAAAATACGTTAGCTATGTCAAACGATAAGGAAAAGTTGCGGTCTTAAAAATGTAACATTTGTTGTCTTCATTGTTATCGGATCTAAACATCTTTGAAATACCGCCCCCGTACTTTTGCGTCGAAATCAAAGGTGAAATAATAAGTAGTAAGATAATGGGAAAGAGTTTAAGGGGCAAAAGATTGAAAAGGTTAGGGCTTTTCTGGGTGGGAGTTTTCCTGTCATTCTCTCTATGGGCACAAACAGGGGTTATTTGCGGGACGGTTACGGACGCAAAGATAAAAGAACCGTTGATCGGCGCCTCGGTTGTGATCGAGGGGACTACGGTTGGCGCTATCACGGATATAGACGGTAATTTCCGTATCGAGAACGTGAAACCAGGTACTTATACGGTAGCCGCCTCTTACGTGTCGTACCAAACGCAAACGGTAAAGGATGTTCCGGTAGTCGCATGCCAAGAGGCGGTGTTGAATATCGAGCTTTCCGATGCTAACCTCCAATTACAGAATGTGGTCGTAGTGGCCCAACGGAAATTGGGAACCGAGATGGCCGTATTAAATACCGTACGCAAGAGCCTTCCGGTCGTGAATGGTATCTCCGCCCAGCAAATCAGTAAAACACAGGATAGCGATGCCGCCGAGGTACTACGCCGTATCCCGGGAATCACCATCGTGGACGATCGTTTTATCGTAGTTCGAGGGCTTGCGCAACGTTATAATAATGTATGGCTGAACAACGCCACGACTCCTTCCAGCGAGACGGACAGCCGTGCCTTCTCGTTCGATGTGCTTCCTTCTTCCTTGATCGATAACATGATGATATACAAGAGCCCCTCGGCCGAGCTTCCGGCGGATTTCTCCGGCGGTTTCGTGCGGGTGATGACCAAGAATATCCCGGACGGGAACACCTTCAACGTATCCTACCAAATGGGCTTCAACACGAACGCCACCTTCCGTAACTTCCAGCTGACGGACGGCACGGCAAAGGATTACCTTGGATTCGGAGCGGGCGTGAGAAACCTGCCTTCCTCTTTCCCCGCTCACCTAGGAGAACACTCCACGGATGAGGCGGCTGCCTTTACCCGCCAAATCAACCAACGTTGGGGGATCAACAAGTTCACCGCCATCCCCGATCAGAAGATATCCCTTACCTCGCACCGCTCTTATGATGTGGGCGGCTGGAAGATCGGAAATATCACGAACTTGAACTGGAGTACCGAGTACGATTACTCGGAGACGGTGAATAACAACTACATTGCCTACGACGTGAAGAACGACGTATCCCGTCCCCGCTTTGAGTACAACGATATCCGCTATAAGAATACCTCCAAGCTAGGGGCCCTCTTTAACTGGTCATTCCAACGGGATGGCAGCAAATATGAGCTTCGCAACTTCTTCAGCCAGCGTGGCGTTTCCGCTCTGACACAAAGGGAAGGAATGAACTATTATTCCGACAAGAATATCCGTAAGTGGGAATCCCTCTATACCGGGCGTACCACTTACTCCGGGCAGATCAGCGGTGTGCATACCTTGCGAGAGAATGTTAACAAGGTGGATTGGACGGCGGGCTATGCCTTTGCCTCCTACCGTGAGCCGGATCGTAAGATCGTGAACTCCATCCTTGACGAGAACCGTACGGAACAGCCGAACTACTATGTTTCTGACCCGATGCGTTATTACCAAGAATTGAAGGATCATAGCGCCTCTATAGCCGCCAACTACGAACATAAATTCACCGTATCCGATAGGTTCGCCCCTGTTCTCAATGGAGGTGTCTACGGTGAATATAAGAGCCGTACCTTCGCTGCCCGTCGCTTTGGCTACAACCTGTTGGGTAGCGGCTACGACCGGTATGCGGATTGGGATTATACGGAGTTGTTCGCCAATGAAAATATCTCGGCGGATAAGATATGGATGCGTGAAACAACTACGAACAGTGACTCTTATACTTCCGAGAACATGTTGGGAGCCGCCTATGTCTCCGCTAAACTGAATTATGGGGAGGTGTTGAACGCTAATATCGGTGTTCGTATGGAATACTACCAATTGAAGATGGACGGATATAGCTCCGACGGTACGACCCCGGTACACTTGGATAATAAGACGACGGATTTTTTCCCTTCAGTTAATGTTGCCTACAACCTCTCACAAAAACATTTGGTCCGCGCCGCTTACGGTCGCTCGGTCAACCGTCCGGAGTTCCGAGAGGTAGTGCCTTATGTGTACTTCAACTTCGAGCGAGACGCAAACATCGTGGGAAATACGGAGCTGAAGAATGCCTATGCTGACAATATCGACCTTCGTTATGAGTTCTATCCAGCCGCGGGCGAAATGATCACGATCGGCGGTTTCTACAAGCACTTCAAGGATCCTATCGAGGAGACGTACAACGAGGCTGGTTCCGGCCTGCAATATACCTATCATAACGCGAAGAACGCCGAGACCTTCGGCGTAGAGTTGGACGTTAAAAAGAACCTCGACTTTATAGGGCTGCGAGGCTTGAGCTTTGTGTGCAACGCCGCATATATCTATAGCCGTGTCCGTTTCGAGGAAGGGGCGCCGGAGCGGGATCGCCCTTTGGCAGGGCAATCTCCCTACTTGGTTAATGCCGGCTTTTTCTACCAGTACGATGACAAGGGGATTTCCGCCTCCCTGCTCTATAACCGGATCGGGAAGCGTATTGAGTCGGTCGGTGTCCCGATGCAGAACCAGAACGAGGATATCCCTGATATATATGAGATGCCCCGCAACTCGTTGGACCTTACTTTCTCGAAGAAGATTGGCAAGATTGTCGAGATCAAGGCGGGAATCCAGGATATGTTGAACTCCAAGGTCGAGTACAAGCAGTTCGTGAAACTGACGGACGACAAAGGCGGCAAGAGCGAGCGTGAGCAACTGATCCGCAGCTATCGCCCGGGAGTGGATATCAATGTCGGTGTTTCCCTTAGGTTTTGATGTTTAATTGAATATATATCTATTACAAACAAAATGTTTTTATTATGAACAGATTTCTCTTAAAAGGTTTGGCCTCTGTGTTAACGATGGCCGTTATGTTTGGGACTGTATCGTGTAGTGATGACGATGATAAACCTGATGGCTCCGTAGCTGTATCGGCTGTGGCAGTCAGTCCTACTACCGTTACTATCAAGGTGGGCGAATCCACTACCTTGTCCGCGGCTATTACTCCAAGTGATGCTACGGATAAAACGGTTACATGGAGTACTTCCGATGAAAAGGTCGCGACGGTCAATGCCGGTAAGGTAACAGCTGTGGCCGAAGGTTCCGCTACGATTACTGTAACTACGAAGGATGGCGGTAAAACGGCTACTTGTACCGTGACTGTCTCTAATGATGCTCCGTCTTCCAAGGAGGTGATATTGGAAGGAAATATCACGACTGATTTTACGATCAACGCTGCCGACAAGAACTTCATGAAAGGCTTCGTATACGTGAAATCAGGCGCTACATTGACTATTGAGGCTGGTTCTGTTATCAAAGGTGTGTCCGTTAGTCCGGGCGAGAAAGCCGCTTCCTTGATTATCGAGCCGGGCGCTAAGATCATCGCCGAAGGTACTGTTGATAAACCGATCGTCTTTACATCCGATAAAGAGCCGGGTAAACGTTTGACAGGTGACTGGGGCGGTCTGATTATTTGTGGTAACGCTCGTGTGAATCGTACAAATCAACCAACTATCGAAGGAGGACCTGGTACATTATATGGAAATACGACCTCCGATGAGTTTAATACGGAAAGTTCCGGTAAATTGAAATACGTTCGTATCGAGTTCGCCGGTTATCCTTTGGAGCCAGACAAGGAAATCAATGGCTTAACCTTCGGCGGCGTTGGTAGCGGCACGGAAGTCGAGTTCATTCAGGTTTCATATTCGAACGATGATTCTTACGAATGGTTCGGTGGAACGGTAAATGCCAAACACTTGATCGCTTACAAAGGCTGGGATGATGATTTCGATACAGACTTCGGTTATACGGGTAAACTGCAATTCTTGTTGAGCGTACGTGATAAGAATATCGCTGATACTTCAGACTCTAACGGTTTTGAATCTGATAACGACGGTGACGGTTCTTCCAACACTCCGCTTACCAAGCCGGTCTTCTCCAACGTAACCTTGATAGGTCCTTTCTATGGCAAGGTATCCGATAAGACACAGGCTGAGGTGGAAGCCAAGACAGCCGACGCTGCTAACGGTGCCAAGGGTGGTAAATTTCAGGCAGCCATGCACCTGCGTCGTAACACCAGCTTGAATGTTTACAACTCCGTATTCACCGGCTGGCCTTACGGACTTCGTGCTACTGATAAGAAAGGTACGGCAAACGATGGCATTGCCATCAAGAATGTGATCTTTGCTGGTATGTGGAAAAACTTCTATGAGGATGATAAGGTAAGTGAGAACTTCTTCAATCTTGCCGGTAGCAACAGGACTCTGGCAACGACCAACGAGATTATCTCTAAAGATGGTGATTACTCTTCTGTCGTAGCTTCAGCTGTGCAAGGCGCTGAATTTGTCGATGAAGTATTGAACAACAGCTTCTTCGAGAAAGTAACTTACAAAGGTGCTTTCGACGGAAAGAATGACTGGACTGCTGGTTGGGCTAATTGGGATCCTCAAAATACCGAATATTAATCAAGCTTGGCATTGAATAGGTTGTGAATTTGTTTAAGGCACTGAGGTATCCGGAAAGATCCCTCGGTGTCTTTTTATGTATAATTTAGATAAGAATGTATCATGAATAAAAAGCTATTGTTACTTTCCGCTTTTCTGGCGGGAGCCTCCTTGACCGTGCAGGCGCAAGACTTGGTATTGAGCGAGGGGCAGTACTATACCGATGAGACACAAACCACCCCGTATACGGGCCGCTATACGGAATTCTATGAGGATGGCATGCTCAAGATGGAGCTGTACCTGAAGGACGGCCGTCCCGAGGGAACCTATGTGATCTATTATCCGGATGGCAAGATCGCCGAGGTGCGTTCCTACTATCACGGGATCTTCCATGGTGAATGGCGCACGTATAGCGATAACGGCCAGCTGATCGGCCTGGCTTCTTATAAGGAAGGGCAAAAGGACGGCCCTTGGCGTATCTGGAGCGATAAGGGAAATTTGTTGTATGAGATGTTCTATACGGCAGGGAAGAAATCTGGTGTCTGGCGTAGCTGGGATGAGGAGGGGAATCTGCTTTCCGAGGAGAATCAATAGGAATAATTGCCGTTTACATACCGTTGTAACGACATTTACCTCTAATGGTAAATGTTTTTTCCTCTAGAGGTAAATGTCGTTACATCAGTATGTAAACAGTTTTACCTCTAGGTGAAAATACTTTTACTTCTTGATGAAAATATTGGTAAATGTAATTGAATGGAAATCAGCATGCTTACTCCTCATCCTCTTCTCCAAAGTCGAACTCGAAATCGAATCCGTCATCCATGAATTCCGGCTCAGTGAATTGCTCCAGTTCACGACGGTCTTTCTTGGTAGGACGTCCGAGACCTTTCGCACGGTTCACGAAACCGGAGATACGGTTCATCTCCAGAATCTCATACTGATCCGGGGTTGTCACGTTCTCCAAGTAATTCGGGACGAGCTTCGCGCCCACACGATTCTCGATCAATCCGATTACCTTAAAAGAGAAGGTGATCGGCGGTTTACGCACTTGGATCACATCGCCAACCTTGATCATGCGGGAAGGTTTGATCGTTACTCCACCTATCATGATACGCCCTTTCTTGCAAGCTTCCGCGGCTATCGTGCGGGTCTTAAAGATACGGGTCGCCCACATCCATTTATCGATACGTACCTCGTTCATATCTGTATTCTCAGTCTCTTTTTATTTATTATTAAATTGATTCATCGTAATCTGGATGCCGGCGAGGCAGAAGCTCTTGATGATCTCTGTCGCACGATCCAATATCTCTGGCATCAATTGCAATTCCTCCGGGGGAAATTTCCCTAGCACGTAATCGATCTGTCCGCCCCGTGGAAAATCGCTGCCTATGCCGAAACGAAGGCGGGAATATTCCTGCGTATTCAATAACTGGGCGATATTCTTCAACCCGTTATGCCCGGCGTCGCTACCCTTTGGTTTCAGACGTAAGGTTCCGAATGGCAATGCCAGATCATCTACGACAATCAATAGATTTTCCACGGGAATGTTCTCTTTTTGCAACCAGTACCGAACGGCGTTGCCGCTGAGGTTCATAAAGGTATTCGGCTTTAGCACGATCAAGTCACAGTTTTTCACCCGTATGCGTGCGATTGCCCCGTATCGCTCCTCAGTGAAATTGCCTCCTACGCTCTCTACCAAATGGTTGACAACCCGGAAACCTATATTATGACGGGTTCCCCAATATTCGGAACCGATATTACCAAGTCCTGTTATCAAATATTTCATTATCCTCGAATCTATAAAAGAAAGGGGAAGAACATTCTATGAATATCCTCCCCTTCATGTATTGTAATAATGTTTTTACCTCAGATTATCCTTTAGCCTGAGCACCACGAGCGGCACGAGTCAATTGAACGGCGCAAACAACAGCGTTTTTAGCGTTCATCAATTCAAGACCTTCGAAGTGCAAAGCACCTACCTGCATAGTCTTACCTAAGCCAAGGTGATCCACATTAATCGTCAACTTTTCAGGGATTTGATCGTATATAGCTTTCACTTTCAGTTTTCTCATTTGAAGAGACAACTTACCACCGGCTTTAACACCTTCTGCGTGACCTTCCAAAACAACCGGAACTTCCATTACTACGGCTTTGTCCTTAGATACTTCCAAGAAGTCCATGTGAAGGATCTCGTCAGTTACAGGTTGGAACTGCATGTCCTTAACGATAGCCATCGTCTTGTTACCGTCAATGCTTAACTCAACAACGAAAATCTCCGGAGTGTAAACCAACTTACGAACGGCTTCTTTTGTAACCGTGAAGTGAATTACTTTTTCGCCACCGTATAATACAGCGGGAATTTCATTGTTCTTACGCATTGCTTTCAAGGCTCTTTTCTGATCAGCGGAACGAGCGACGATCTCTCTTCCTTTTCCTTCTAACTCAAATGTCTTCATTTTCTTTAATTTTTGTGTTACTCAAAATTAGTTATTTTGCTTCCTAATTTCCCATCACACGGTACGGGGCTAAAAAGCGGTGCAAAGATACGATTTTTGTTTGATGTGACAAATATTTCGCATGTTATTTGTCGGATTGTCGATCCAGCTTCACTAATTTCGTGGTTCGCATGATCCAACGGACAAGGCCGTGGGGGAGGAGCATTACGAGGGGTGTGCATATTTTGTTGAAGAGACCCGGTAATAGGGAAGCCCGGTGGTGAAACAAGGCATTAATCCCTTTTTTAGCCAGTTTTTCCGGACGCATCATGATACCTAGGCGGATCGCTAAAATCTTTAAGTTGTCGCTTAGGTTATATAAATTCGTGGCGACGGCACCGGGACAAAGTACGGTTACGCTTACTCCATAATCCAGTAACTCCGAACGCAAGCCTCGGGAGAAGCTTTTCAAGTATCGCTTGGTGGAAGCGTACAGCGTAATTCCCGGATAAGGTAGCCAACAAGATAGGGATGACATATTGAGGATATATCCATGACGCCGTTTCTTCATCTCCTGACCGAAATAATAACAAAGCTGGGTAGGAGTGGTCACGTGGAGGTAAAGCATTTTCTCGACGATGTTGGCCTTAGCTTGTAAGGTCTCGCAGAAAAAAAACATACCGGCGTTATTGACCAATACCTCTATTGGGATGTTTTTCTCTTGGCAAGTATCATATAGCTCCTTGGCCGCCCCGGGGATCGCCAAATCACGATAAAGCGGCAAAACTTCTATACCATATTTCTCGGAGAGAAACTCACCTTTCTCCCGGATCGCCTGTTCCTCATTGCTGACGATCACTAACTGATAGCCTCGTGAGGCTAGTTCCTCGGCATAGGCGAGACCTATTCCGGAGCTGGCCCCCGTGACTAAAGCCCATTTCTTTTCCATTATTTATATTCAAGCCTTTTGATTTCACGTACGATACATTCCGGAAGACCTTTCACGTTCTTATGACAGACCATATCCTCACTATACATACGGGCGATACAATAGTTGCTATGCCCACAATCGCAACGGGCGTGCTCGTCTTCTTTCATACGGTTGACGAAGCCCGGCTCGTTCACCAAGGCACGTGCCATGGCCACAAACTCGAACCCGTCGTTCAGTACCTCCTCGATCTTGTCTCTGGAGACCAATCCTCCTACGTAAATAAGAGGTAAATGTAAGGCTTTGCGGAATTTCAACGCATCTTCAAGGAAGTAAGCCTCCTTAAACGGTTCCGAGGGAATCATATATTTACCTACCATGCGGATTCCAATCGGTAGATAGCCGCGAGGCATATAATACGCCATCGTACGGATCGGCATTTCTCCCCGCATTACATACATGGGGGCACGGCTCACGAATCCGCCGCTTAGTACTAAGGCATGCGCTCCGCATTGGTCTTGGAGTGTACGGGCTACTTCTAGGCATTCGTCTATTTCAAGTCCTCCCTTGAACCCGTCCCGCATATTGGTCTTTACGGTTACGGCCATGTCGGAACCTGCTGCTTTCATCACCTCTTCCATACACATTCTCATGAAGCGCATACGGTTCTCAAGGCTTCCTCCATATTCGTCTTTCCGGTGGTTGGTGTACGGGGAAAGGAATTGGCTGATCAGATAACCATGCCCGGCATGGATCTCGACAGCGTCCATACCTGCCTCACGTGCCAATCGTACGGCCTCACCGTAGGCACGAGCCATGGAAGCGATCTCGGATTGTCTCATACCTCGTACGATCGTGGGAGAGTAGAGGTTGAACCCGCTGGACGCTGAGATAGGCGTGCATCCGCAAATCCGCTTATGCGACATATTACCGCAATGGCCTAACTGGATGGAAGCGGCGGCTCCCTCTTTATGGATAGCGTCGGTGAGCTTGCGGAGGCCGGGAATAATATCCGGACGCATCCACAGCTGACGTTCGAACGACAAGCCGCTTTGCGTCACGGCGGCATAAGCTATGTTCGTCATGCCGATCCCTCCGGCGGCTACGGATGTATGATAGTTGAATAACTGCTCCGAGGGAGCGTTTCCCGGGCACATACTCTCGAATGCGGCGGCCCGGATCGTGCGGTTCCTAAGTGTTAGCGGACCGATCTTACCGGGTGTAAACAGGATTGATTTGTCCATATCAATAGATTAATATAGTTGTTTCGAAAAATTAAGTTAGATGGTTTTCTCTATATTCCAGACGAAGGCCCGAAGCCCTTGCGCTTCCGTTTCCTTGTCTAAGTTGTGTAGGATTTCCAGAAAATGATCGACCTTCTCGTCTTCTACCATCGTAAGGATAGCTGAATTCAAGGTAGGCCAAGCGTGATTGCCGTAATGTGGCTCGCCTGTTTTACTTCCCCGTCCTTGCACGACATCCCAATAGGTAAAACCTTTAAGGTTATTACGGTCCATGATACTGACGATAGCTTCGTAATACGCTTGATTGAAAGATATAAATATCGCTTTCATATAGTTGTTTTTTATGAGATCGCATATCCGTAGGGAAGCTTTTCTTACGATGGGCATTCAAGCCTGCTTATAATGGGCATCGTAAGCACCTTACAATGGGCATTGTTATGACCTAACAATGCCCATCGAGGTTTGCTTGGCCTCGGCTTCCCTATGGTACGCAAAGATAATTAATTATTTCGTAATGCCTTCCTTATTTTGCGGCGTCTTCGTTTTACGCCGTTGGCAGCGAATACGGCATAGACCGTCGGAACGATAATCAAGGTAATCAAGGTGGATACGGAAAGACCCCAAGCCACAGTCATACCCATCGAGCGCCACATCTCGGAACCTTCGCCGGTTCCCACCGCCATCGGGATCATACCCAAAACGGTCGTCAACGTTGTCATCAATACCGGACGGAGACGGGATTTACCGGCAGTCACTACCGACGTGATAATACCCATGCCACGCTCCCGGCATAAGATCGTATAGTCGATCAGCACGATACCGTTCTTAACCACGATACCCATCAACATGATCACGCCGATCAAAGCCATAACGCCCAATGGTGTCTGCGTGACCGCCAATCCCAATACGATACCTGTAAAGGCGAACGGGATAGAGAACATGATCACGAACGGGTCTACCAACGACTCGAACTGGGCAGCCATCACGATGAATACCAAGATGATGATCAATACCATTAAGATACCTAAATCGGTAAATGTATCCTGCTGATCTTCGAATGTTCCACCCAACTGCCAACTTACGTCGGATGGGATATCCATTTGTTTCAACTCGTTCCGGGCGGCGGCAACCAAGTCGCTCAATGCCGCTCCCTTACCCGCTACGGCAGATACGGTGATCACACGCTCACGGTCTTTACGCTCGATGGTCGGGGGAGTCATACGTTCCACTACCTTGCCTAAATCACGGATGCGGATGCCTTTGCCTTCATTGTTATAGATCAAAATATTCTCAAGATCCTCTACGGACTCACGGAACTCTGGGGCGTAACGTACCTTGATATCATACTCATCTCCATCCTCACGATATTTTGAAGCGGTGGAACCATTTACACGGTTTCGGAGATACATGGAGGCGGTTGTTACGTTCAGCCCGTTGATGGCCAGTTTCTCCCGGTCGAAGTCGATCTGGTATTCCGGGATATAATCCTCACGGCTGATATTTACTTGCGAGCATCCTTTTACATTTCTCATACGACGGGCGATCTCATTCGCCACGGCATCCGTCTGGGCGAAATCAAAACCATAGATCTCGATGTTAACCGAGGTCTCTCCACCCATAGAACCTTCCTGCCCTCCGGCGAGTACCTCGAATTTCTTGATCTCGCTGTATTGGGCTAAGTCCTGCCGCATCAACTCGCAAATCTCGGTAAGACCTCTCTCACGGTCGCCCACGCTAGTTAGGTTTATATTGAACTCGATAATATGCGTACCGTTATTGCTTAGCTGGGCGAAGGTATTATCCGTATCCGCCGTACCTTCCGTGAAGTTACTGATTAGGATCTCCGGATATTTCTCACGGAACTTCTTGTCGATGTCGAGAGCTAACTCACGGGTAATATCCTGCCGTGTACCGATCGGCAACTCAATCGTTATACCGATGCGTGCGTTATCTTGCGTCGGGAAAAATTCCGTCTTGATGACCGGTATCAGCATCATACTGCCGATGAAGATCAGCGTAGCGCCTACGATCACCGTTTTCCGGTGGCGTACGGCCCAGTTCAAGAAGCGTCCGTAACCGCGATCCAAGGCGTTCAATCCCTTTTCGATAGGCGTGAAGAACATCCGGTACAATTTACCCTTCTCCGGTTGCTGGCGTAATAACTGTGAGCAAAGCATCGGGGTCAATGTCAAGGCGCCTACCGTAGAAACGATCATGATGATACTAACGATCCATCCCAACTGCTTAAATAAGATACCCGCCATACCCGTAACCATCGTCAACGGCAAGAACACCGCCAACATCGTAAGGGTGGAGGCGATAACCGAGATAGCCACCTCGTTCGTGGCGTGTACGGCGGCCTGTTTCGGCTGGCTACCCCGCTCGATATGGGTCGTTACGTTCTCCAATACCACGATAGCGTCGTCCACCACCATGCCGATAGCGATAGAAAGTGAGCTCAACGAGATAATGTTTAACGTATTACCCGAGGCCAGCAAATAAGCGAAAGAAGCGATCAAGGAGATCGGGATGGTCAAGATAATGATAAACGTGGCCCTCCAACGTCCCAAGAACACGAATACCACCAACATAACGATGATAAAGGTAATCATGATCGTCTCTTTCAAGCTATCGATCGTATTCAAGATATTCGTGGAAGTATCCATGATTACGTCCAGCTTCACGTCTGAGGGTAAGCTAGCCTGTATCTCCGGAAGTTTCTGGTGTACCTTCTTGGCGATGTTCACCGAGTTCGCTCCGGACTGTTTCTGTATGACGATCATACCACCTTTCGTGCCGTTGTTGAACGTCTCTTGCGCACGTTCCTCGATACTGTCCTCTACACGGGCCACGTCACGCAGATATACGTTCTTTCCGTTCTGGCTACCGATCACTAGGTCTAGCATCTGCTTAGCGTCCGTGAATTCTCCTTGAACACGCAAGGAGTAGGTATTAGAGCCGATATCTACGCTACCTCCCGGTGTATTCCGGTTCTCTTGCGCGATGATGGTAGAGATACCTTCGATGGTCTGGCCGTAAGCCTCCAACTTGTACGGGTCGCAATACACTTGCAACTCACGGATCGGCGTACCGGAGATAGACACGGCACCCACGCCACTGATACGGGCCAATGGGTTGGATACCTTATCGTCCAAGATCTTGTAAAGAGCGTTCGTGCTCTCCTCCGCGGTCACGGAAAGGATCAAGATGGGGATATCATCCGTACCGAACTTGAAAATGATCGGATTCTCTACGTCATCGGGTAGGGAAGACTCCACCATGTCCAGTTTGTCGCGGACATCGTTCGTGGCGACATCGATATCGATGCCATAATTAAATTCCAACGTTACGATCGATATATTCTCACGGGATTGCGACGTGATATGCTTCAAGTCGCTTACGCTATTCAACACGTTTTCCAAGGGCTTCGAAACATTCATCTCGATATCCGAAGCACTGGCGCCGGGATAGGCCGTCATCACCATGATGGTGTTCGTCTCTATCTCCGGAAGCAAGTCCACTGATAACCTGCTTAAGGAAAAAAGTCCGAAGATCACGATCGCCACAAATACAAGGGCGGTCGATACGGGCTTTCTTACCGCTGTTCCATATAAACTCATAGTCTGTTATTCGTTTTCGATTTCAACTTCCATACCGTTCGTCAGGCGGCTTTGCCCGGTGATAACCACTTGGTCGCCATCCTCCACTCCGGATATGATCTCATATTTATCACCCATACGGCGTCCTAGCTCCACCTTCTGGTAGGATACCTTGCCGTCTTTGCATACATAGATATACCGGTCGCCGGCGCCTGATTGTTTTACGATAGAGCGATCCGGGGCCACCACGTGATCCATATGGCCGAAACTCATCGTCACTCGGGCGAACATACCCGGTCGCACTCGCTCATCCGAGTTGGCGATCTTGATCTCCACGGGGAACGTGCGGGTAGCGGGATCGATCGTCGGGTAAACTAAGTTGACTTTACCCTTGAAAACCTCGTCTCCGTACACATCCAGCCGGATGTCTACCTCATGGCCTTTCTTCACTTTTGTAAAAAGACTCTCGGAGACATTCACCATTAATTTGACCGGACGGATTTCCTCCACTGTGTAGATTGGGTTTCCGCCGCTGTACATATCGCCGCTATCGTAGTTGCGGGCGGTTACGACTCCGCTGATCGGGCTTAGCAATTGGGTGTTCTCCACCAAGTTTTTATACGTCTCGCGAGCCACTTCCAAGGAAGTCTTTTGGGCATCCCAAGCGGATTTGGAAGCACCGCCTACCTTATACAACTCGTCGATACGTTTGAACTCGATCTCTTGGTTATCCAATTGTATCTTCGCTTGCTTTAGGCTTGTAGCGTCCATCTTGGCCAATAACTGCCCGGCTTTTACATGGTCGCCTACCTCGGCGAAGATTTTCTCGATACGGAATGGGGTTTGGGGAGCGATATTATTTTTGATATTCGCTTCCACCGTAGCGGTAAATTCACTGAGTTGCTCCACGTCTTGAACAGAGACCGTCTCCACTTTCACCTTTACTTTCTCATTCTGTGTTTCCGTGGCTTCCTCACTCTTATTACCCGAGCAAGACATCAGCAGGGCCAATGTAGCTATCGGTATTACTTTCAGCATTTGACTTGTCTTCATATAATTGTTCCTAATTATTATCTATTAAACTTTCAATTTTTAATTTTCAATTCATCTGTCCGTTACCCAATACTTTCTCTAGATCTGCCTTCGCTACCATATAGTCGTAGATAGATTGGTTGAAGTTCAACCGGGCCTGCGTCAAGGCAAGTTCGGCATCGTTCATCTCCAGCCATGTACCGGCTCCGGTGTCGTACCGTTTTTGCGAGATCATATATCCCCGTTCCGCTTGCTCGACTCCCTTTTGGGCGGCGTCGAACTTCTTGATACAGGTATTCATATTATCTATGTACTGTTTAACGGCCAACTGCAAATTACGCTTGGTATCGTCCCGTTGCAGGTTTAATTGGTCGATGGAGACTTTCGTCTGCTTTACCTTATAAAATTTACTACCTCCGGAGAAGATAGGAACCGATAACGTGATACCGATCATCGAATAGGGGTTCCATCTGTAATTCTTGAACTTGAAGTCATTGTTCATGGCGCTCCATTGATATAGACCGGTCAGCGACAAGGTCGGCAGATAATCGAATTTCTGCATGACCAGCGTCTTTTTCAGCTGTTCCGCCTGAAGGTCTAATTGTTTCAAGTCTGTATTCTCGGATAAGGTTGTATCCGTGGATAGATAGTCGGCGAAGAGGCTGGACTTGAAATCCGTCAGTTGTCCGTCGCAATCGATATTTAAATCCAGATCCATGCCCAATAACGCTTTTAACTGCCATTTAGCCAAGGTAAGGGAGTTCTCTGCCTGCAACAGATTAGGCTCTGTATTCTTTACCGTCACATCGGCACGTATCAAGTCGTATTCAGCTACGGTTCCCTGTTCATACTTCCGTTTGATATCCAGATAATTCTCCATGGCATTGTCGTAACTTTGCTTGAATACCCGGTAAGAGTCGCTTGCCAGAAGGACGGCGTAAAAGCTCTTTTTCACTTGGTTCACCATCGCTATTTTAGAAGAGCGAGCTTGCTCCACCGCCAATTCCACGTCTAAGGCCGAGATACTCAAGCTTTTCCATAAGGAGGCGTTTACCAGTGGCATGGAAGCGTTGAAGCCCAAGCTCCAGTTGTTGCTACGTCCTACCTCGAAGCCCTCGTCCATACTCGACATGTCCGTGCCTTCGGGCAAGCTGCCGCCTCCCATGTCACCCATGTCGAAATCCATATACATCACCTGTTTCTTCAAGGTACGGTTGTAGTCCCCCGCAAAACTGATCTGCGGAAATAGAGAAGCGTACGAGCCTTTACGTGCGTACTTTTTCTTCTGTATTTCTTTATCGGCAACTTTTACGGTCGGGTTCTCGCTAAGGGCGATCTCTAGCGCTTTCCCAAGATCCAGTTTCAGGGTGTCTTGAGCCAGAACCGGTATCGCCGCCAGAAAAGGCAATACCATAAATGTGACCAACATCATTTTTCTACTCATCAATAATCGTTTCATTTAGGATAGATTTTGTCTGTGATTAAACTCATTAAGTGTTCGCTATAAATCATAGGATTGTTTGAGATCGAATCGGTCTAGGATCGCTCTTCCCTTCTCGGTACTGATCCCTTTCAGGAATGTGAGGAGGATCGTGTTGTATACCTCGGTGATGGAATGCTTGCAGAAGACATTGGAAGGCCGCAACATCTTCGTCTGCTCTTTCACCAGTAAGGCCATGATCTCGAAGTTGATCCCCTCTTGGAACACGCCCTCTTTAACGCCCCGTGTGAACAAGTCCATACACCTCTTACCCATTCTCGCTTTATTCATCTCTATTTTTTGTTGGGCTTTCGGATATTTCTTCAAGTCCTCGTAAAACTTCTCGTTGAACCATCTCGGGTTTTTCATCATCTCCTCATAGAAGAGCAGGATTACTTCCAAGGCATTGAAAGGTTCTTTTTCCAGTCCCGTCAGATATTGTCCGAGCGATTCGGAATTGTGATCGATCCCCTCGATCAGCAAGGTTTCCTTGTCCTCGAACGACTCGTAAAGTGTACGCTTGGAGATGCCAGCCGCTTTCGCTACATCATCCATACTCACACTCTTGATGCCATATTGAGAAAAAAGATCGAACGCCGTATTAATAATCTGTTCTTTTATCATATTCGTTTTTGTTACGTCAAAAGTAGCCAGGGCAATCCCCGTATACAAGTAAAAAGCGCTGACTCGTCCGTTGGAATCGACCAATGACCGGATATTCCCGTCGAATCTATTCGCAAAGGTCTGATATATTTAGAAAACCAGAAAGGTTTATACTGTTACGGTATTGGTATGGAATGAAACAGGATATTGTCAAAAATTCTTGTTATTCGTTCAATTTTGGATGAAAATTGGTTAAAAACGAAATAGTGGGTGGTCTTTGGCTTTTTATTTCTATCTTTGTCCGAGGTGATAATAAAAATCTACAGATAGATATGAAAAATTTACCTTTAATTGAAGTCACTGAGTTAATCAAGGGAATTGAGTCCAGAGACAACTTTCAAGATGATTTATCGATAGCGGATCTGAACGGAGATTTGATTAATTACGAGGAAAAAAGGCTGGAGCATTCCACCCCAATGCGTTTAAATGCCTTGTTGATGATCTTGGTACAGGAAGGTACCGCCGATATCTCGGTAGACTATATTCCATATAAGATAGAGAAGAATACGTTTATAACCTTGATGCCGACTCATATCATACAGGTATCGAAGGTGAGCAAAGACCTAAGAGGGCGTTTGTTGATCGTGTCCAGATCTTTTCTGGATGGATATACTGCCCCGGCAGGGAAAAAGAACTCCATGGTGCATTATATGCAGATCCGTAAGAATCCATGTGCTACGATTAGCGCCGAGGAGACTGAGCATATATCCGGCCAATTCTCCATCTTACGGGAAAAGATGAAGTTGCGTACCCATTTTTTCCAGAAGGAGGCTCTCCAGAACGCCTTAATCGGTTTCTTTATCGAGTTGGCTAATATCTTTATGGGTAAGAAGGAGCTGATGACGGCACCTACACTCTCCCGGAAGGAGGAGCTTTTCGAGCAGTTCCTGCAATTGCTTTTCGAGCATTGCAAGGAGCAGCACGTCGTTACTTTCTATGCCGAGAAATTATTTATTACCCCACAGTATCTTTCGCTTATCTTGAAGGAGCTAACGGGTAAATCAGCGAATAAATGGATTGACGACGCCTTGATCGTCGAGGCTAAGATGCTGTTGAAGGCCCCGCAAGCCACGGTTCAGCAAGTAGCGGATATACTCCACTTCTCCGATCAATCCACTTTCGGTAAGTTTTTCAAGAAGCATATGGGTATATCACCCATGGAATACCGGAAATCATAATCCGGTATTTTCTATACGCTTGCGGAACTTATACCAGTTGATCAACTCACAAGCCCCGTAGAAAATGCTGGCTACACCGAAGATTACGAATGTATTTGCCGCCGCCCCGAACGGGTAGGCAAGAATCATTACTCCGGTTATCAAGATCAAAGCCGGCATCAGGTAGAAGCCCAACGGTACATTGCTCCATTTCCTTGCGGATATCAATGAAACCAATTGCTGTACACCGGCAATTACCAATAAGGCTCCGAGTACGTACATTAATATATTCACGAAGAACTCGGGCATGATCACCAACCACGCTCCGAACAGTACGCTTCCCGCTGCCTCGATAGGAAACATCGGTTTCTCCCCGTTCTCGTTCTTCGGTCGGGTGAAATAGCTGAGGATAGCGAATAATCCCGGTAAAATGAATAGTATACCGATCGTGATAACCAGATAGGTTATGGCTGCTTCCGGCCATAATACCAAAACAAACCCTAATACCATCGCAAATGCGCTACGTAAAACCGCGCCATTAATAGATCTCATATGTTTTTATTTTAGATTTCATTTATAATATGACAAAGGTATATATTCTTTCCGACTTTTTTTACCTTTGTGCGCCATAAAGCAGTATCAGGAAAAACATCGAAATATATCCCTCTTGAATGCATGCTTCGCGTAAAAAGACAAACTTGAAATCATCTAACGAATAATAATACTAAAACAAAAAATGAAGCGTATAGTTTTTTTGGATTACGTGCGTGTGTTTGCGTGCTTCCTTGTCATGGTTGTCCACGCCAGTGAAAACTTTTATGGAGCTGAGGGCTCCACGGATATGGTGGGACCGCAATCTTATCTGGCCAATGAGGCCGATCGGTTGTGGGTAGCCGTATACGATGGTTTCTCACGCATGGCGGTGCCATTGTTTATAATTGTCTCCGCCTTTCTTCTTGCGCCGATGAAGGCAGGGCTGACCTCTTGGCAATTCTACCGTCAGCGTTGTATCCGCATCTTACCGCCGTTTTTCATATTTATGATACTATACAGCACTTTACCCTTGCTGTGGGGGCAGATAGATGCCGAGACATCATTGAAAGATATATCGAGAATATTCTTGAACTTTCCTTCACAGGCCGGACATTTGTGGTTCATGTACCCTTTGATCAGCCTCTATTTATTTATACCCGTAATATCGCCATGGTTGAATAAAGCCACGGCGAAAGAAGAGCGTTTTTTCATCGGCTTGTTTCTGTTGTCGACCTGTATGCCCTATCTCAATCGTTGCTTCGGCGAGGTGTGGGGACAATGTTTTTGGAACGAATACCATATACTGTGGTACTTCTCCGGTTATTTAGGATACCTCGTACTGGCACATTATATACATGTCCATCTTACATGGAACCGTTCTAAACGTCTGGTTATCGGAATCGCCTCGATGCTCGTCGGTGCCTTGCTGACGATTTATTCCTTCTATGTCCAAGCGATACCCGGAGTAACTCTTGTCACACCTGAGATAGAGATCGGATGGGCTTTCTGTACGATTAACTGTGTGCTTCTTACGGCGGGTACGTTCCTCGCTTTTACTTGCATAGGCAATTCGAAATCTCCACGACTCATAACAGAGATGTCTAAACTCAGCTACGGTATGTACCTTATGCATATATTTTGGCTCGGATTGTGGGTAACGGTGTTTAAGCACGACTTAGCCTTGCCTACTGTCGCCGCCATACCATGTATTGCGGTAAGTACATTTATCTGCTGTTATGTGACGACAAAGATTATCTCATTAATACCGGGCAGTAAATGGATTATAGGATGAATATAGGATAGCTCTGTCATTTGGCGCAGTTACTTTGTAAACAAGATGATAAGATTACCTGTTATTTGGAAAAAATCGTATATTTACGATATTCAAATAAATCCCGGGTAATAATGATGACGAGAACAGTTTTTATACTTTTGATATCGAGCCTTTGTACGCTAAGTTATTGTACGCCGAGGACCGAGCCTGCTCAAACCGAGGTCTTAACTCCTGTGGATTCTATATCGAAGGATTCCGCTGTGATCATGGAGACTTTGCCTCCCCATATCGAAATAGAGAAAGAGCTGCTTTACGATAAGCATACTTTAGAAGATACTTACCCCTATAAAGATACGACACGGGAGTTCCAGTGGGAGAAAATGAAAGAAAGATTATCCTTATTGGAGTCGATCCAAAGGGAGCCGTCTCAATGGGCGATCTTGCAGAACTATAAAAACAGGAATGGAGAGGCTCCTCTTGTAAAAGTCTTCAAGAGAGATGCCTATAAGAGGGTTTCCGATACGCTTGGTGTAGAACGCTATCAATCCGTCCCGCTTTATTTGCTGACTGATACCGTGATTCCCGAGATCTATGGACGTGACGGTAGCTTGGTTCGTATCAAGGCGATGGATGAGGATTCTAAATTCGCTCGTATACAAACCGTGTATGATGGGGAGGAGGAGTGGTATGCTCCGAAGAAATATATCAAGCAAATAGGGGATACGGTAGTCTTCGATAAGGCGATCTTCGTGGATCGTCATAACCAGAATATCGCGACCTTGGAGCACGTCGGCTCAAAATGGTTGGTTCGTAGCATGAACCCTGCGACTACCGGACAGCATCGTCCTCCTTATGCGCAGGAAACCCCGTTGGGAATGTATGTTCTCCAAGAAAAAAAGTCTCGCATGATCTATTTGGTAGACGGTTCCAAGGAGACAGGTGGATTCGCTCCTTATGCCAACCGTTTTACGAATGGGGCGTATATCCATGGCGTACCGGTCAACGCTCCTCGTAAATCGTTGATCGAATATAGTCCTTCGTTGGGAACGACACCACGGTCTCATATGTGTGTGAGAAACGCGACTTCGCATGCGCAATTTGTTTACGATTGGGCGCCTGTTAATGAGACGATTGTTTTTGTATTAGAATAAAAATCATAACTTTGCGGCGTTATTGTTTTTTAGTATGCGAAGGATTTTCTTGTATTTGTTTTTTATTGTCTTGTCTGTAGGTTCAATTTCAACCGGTGGCGTTTTGCGTGCCCTATCTCCGGAAACGGGATCAACGTCTGTGGCGGTTATGGGGCGCCAATTATATGAGGAGATGCGATTGGATCAATGGGTTTGTTTCGATGCGTTTATGCAGGGGCTTAGAGGTTCCGAGAAGATTGATCGGAAAAATAAGGATATCCTTACATTGATCGATTTCTCTAAACCTTCTACGGCGGAGCGTATGGTTGTATTGGATATACGGCAAAAGAGAATACTTTACACCTCTTTGGTTTCTCACGGTAAGAATAGCGGAGGGAATTATGCGACCTCTTTCTCGAACGAGAACGGTTCCCACAAAAGCTCTTTAGGATTTTATCTGACGGAAAATACGTACCAAGGCCGGAATGGCTATTCGCTTATCCTAAATGGATTGGAAAAAGGAATAAATGATTTGGCTAAGCAAAGGGCGATTGTAATTCATGGCGCCTCTTATTCCGATCCTTCTGTGGCAGCTTCCTCGGGTCGGTTAGGACGTAGCTTTGGTTGCCCTGCGTTGCCTGTATCTGTCAGTAAGCCAATTATTAATACGATAAAGAATGGAACCCTTTTATTTATTTACGCCAACGATAAGAACTATCTGACGCAAAGTTCCATTCTATCCACTCAACAAGAAAATGATATTTTTCATGAAAAAAGTTACCAAAAAGTTTTGTAGTTTAAAATAAAGGCGTACCTTTGCACCGCAATCAGAGATAAACACTATGAATTGCAAAACGGGGTGTAGCGCAGTCCGGTTAGCGCACCTGCTTTGGGAGCAGGGGGTCCCAAGTTCGAATCTTGGTACCCCGACTTAGGAAAAGGGAAATGGTTGATATCCAACTGTTTCCCTTTTTTTGTGTCCTGCCCTTAAATCTAAAGGATAGTCAACGATTGTAATCAAAACAATTGTTCGTATCTTCAAGTAAAAAACATTCTTCTTACTATATACAAATATAATTACTATCTCATCTATTTCCAGATTATCGCCGTGGAATATATAGACCACGTCGTGATTTGTATATTCCACGTCTTGATCTGTACAGACCACGTCGTGGTTTGTAGAATTATACAGTATGCGCATAAGAATTCATAGGCTATCGAGCAAGAATTCATATAGGAGCGGAGCGTTTTTTGCTTATGGAGAAGAGGAGACGCTCTTACGTGTCAAAGTGGGAATAGTGTCAAACAATTAGACAGCGTTGTCAAAATATTGGACAGTTCTAAAAGAATGGCTTTTTGTTATCTGGTTGTTGTTTAGCTGTTTATGTGTTTTGGCACGTTCTTTGCTATTATTTTAAGTAGAAAATAATAGAGCAATGAAACAAATATTACTTACAACAGTTCTTTCTCTCAGTTTCGCTACCGCGACGGTGGCCCAAGAGAAACTTTGGACTTTGGATGAATGTATGCGCTATGCCGTGGAAAACAGCCCATCGGTTAAAAAGCAAGTTTATACATCAGATACGTATAAGGCGGAACGGAATGCCGCCGTAGCTTCTTTTTTCCCGGCGGCATCGGCTAAGGTCGGAGCGCAATATAGTTTTGGCCGTTCGATTGACCCTGCGACCAATACCTATGAGAATACTTCTACGTTTAATAATAACTATGGCCTCGACGCTTCTATTCCTATTTTTACGGGCGGACAGCTGATCAATCAATGGTTGATGGCAAAATCCAATCGCCGTATGGGAGTTAATGACATCCAGAAAGCGAAAGATGATTTAGCGATGAAAGCTATGCAGGCTTATATGGATGTGGTATATTATAAAGGAACGATTCGTATGGCGGCCGAGAAATTGGAGGAGAGTAACCGTACCTTATATAAGACTCGCCGGCAAGAAGAGCTGGGTTTGAAAGGGAAAGCGGATGTAGCTCAATTCGAGGCTCAAGTAGCGGCCGATGATTATACATTGACCCACCAGCAGAATCTTTTCAATACGGCCTTGCTTACCTTGAGGGAATGTATGAATTATCCATCAGATTTAGAACTGGAGGTAGATACTTTATTACCGGATATCAATTATATCCCGGAAGTAGAGAATGTGGCGGAGATTTTCGCTTATGCGTCCGGGAATAACCCTACCGCCTTGCAAGCCGAGTATCAATTAACGCAAAGTAAATACCAATATCGTATTTATAAAGGAAAGTTGCTGCCGAGCATTTATTTGAATGCCGGAATCTCTACGAGTTATTTCGAGAACCTGAAGTCTGATAATGCCCCGGAAGGTTTCAAGGATCAGTTTAAAAATAACCGTGGTGAATATGTATCTTTTAGCCTTAGCTTTCCCTTGTTCGATGGTTTGAGCAGACTAACGAACGCTCGTCGTTACCGTAACAATATGCGGATCGCACGGGAGACAAGGACAGAGGTCTTTCGCCAGTTGCAGACAGCGGTAGAGCAATCGGTCTTGGATCGTGAGGGATACGCTAAAGAGGCCATACAGATGGATAAGAAGGTGAAATCGGATGAGTTGGCTTATCGTGTTACCCTACGGAAGTACGAGGAAGGCCTGATGAGCACGCTGGATGTACAGACAAGCGCGAATACGCTGTTGGAGTCCAAGGCCAATCTGCTTCAAAAGCGATTGATGTACTTATTGAAAAGCAAGTTGGTAGATTATTATAAGGGCAAGCCTCTTATCAATGAATAAGAATTGAGAACATAGAATTTAGATGATAATAAAAAATATAGAATACGATGGATATACAATTAGAGAAAAAGAAAGGTCTTCAGAAGAAGCATATTCCTTATGTAGCGGGTGGCGTGTTGTTCGTTATCTTGTTGGGATGGATTATCTTTGGTGATCATGCTTCTACGTTGAAAGTGGACGCGAGAGGGATTAGCATCGGTAATGTGACCCGTGAGCAATTCAACGACTTCTTTCGTATGGATGGTCAGGTGCAACCTATCACGGTCGTGCAGCTTAGCCCCGAGGAGGGCGGTATCGTACAGGAGAAAGTCGTGGAAGAGGGTGCCCAAGTGAAGAAAGGCGATATCATTGTTCGTCTGAGCAACTCAAATCTAGATTTGCAGATCTTGAACGCTGAGGCCGAGTTGGCGGAGAAGCAGAACTTCCTTCGTAATACGCAGGTTACCATGGAGCAGGATAAGCTGACCAATCAGATGGAGAAACTTCAATACGATATGGACATGAACCGGGCCCGCCGCTCGTTCAACCAACAAGAGCAGTTGTATAAAGAGAACTTGATCGCCAAGGAGGATTATCTGAAAGCGAAGGAGGACTTCGAGTTAGCCTCTCAAAAGCACGCCTTGATTACCGAGCGCTTGCGCCAAGACTCTATCTCCCGCACGATCCAGATGGATGAGATGGAGGCCAGCTTGGCGAACATGCGGAAGAATATCCTGTTGATCCGCGAACGTAAGGAAAACTTGAATGTCCGTTCCCAGATCGACGGTGAGTTGGGACTGTTGGATGTCGTATTGGGGCAAAGTATCAATCCGGGACAAAAGATCGGCCAGATTAACGACCTTTCCGATTATAAGATTGAGGCCATGATCGACGAGCATTATATAGACCGTGTGAAACCGGGCTTAAGTGCCGCTTTCGAGCGTCAAGGCTCGTCTTTCGACTTAACGGTGCGCAAAGTTTATCCCGAGGTTCGTGATGGTAAGTTCCGTACGGATTTCGTTTTCACGGGTGAGCGTCCGGATAATATCCGTAGTGGACAGACCTACTATATCAACTTGGAGCTGGGGCAACCTACCGAGAGTATCATTATCCCGAAGGGAACTTTCTTCCAGAGCACGGGCGGAAGCTGGATATTTGTTCTTGATCCGGATGGAAAGAAAGCTTACAGGCGTTCTATCAAGATCGGCCGTCAGAACCCGCAATATTATGAGGTTCTTGAAGGTCTGGAAGCCGGTGAGAAGGTGATTGTGTCCAGTTATGAGAGTTATAAGGATAATGAAGTGCTGGTGCTGGAATAAAATCGATATAATATGAAAAACATACTAATCGCCATTCGTTCCATTTTTAAGAAAGGGCGGCATAACGTGATGAAAATCGTATCGTTGGGAATCGGCTTAGCGGTAGGCTTGGTATTGATCGCTAAAGTCTATTTCGAACAATCGTATGATGATTTTTATCCGGATAGAGACCGGGTCTATCAAGTCTGGGCGAAATACCAGCAAAATGGAGGGGAGTTGAAGGATTATCCGCAAACAAGCGGTGGCATCGCTCCAACTATGCAACAACAGATACCCGAGATCGAGACCGTCACCCGATACACGAGTTTTGGAGACTGGACCTTTACGATGACCGACACCAAGATGAAATACTCCGGTCGTTGTATCATTGCGGATAGTTGTTTCTTTGATATTCTTCCTCGTCCTATGTTGATCGGAAATGCGAAAGAGGTTCTTTCCACCCCGATGTACGTGTTGATATCAAGTCGTATAGCGAAAAATATCGGAGGCGATGTTATCGGGAAAAACTTCACGGTAGACAATTCGCCGGGACGTACTATGACTATTGGTGGCGTTTTTGAGGAAGTTCCGGAAAATTCTCATTCCCGTTACGATGTAATTGTTTCCATGGCTTCGGCGGGTCGGTTCATGTGGGAGGGTTCGCCTACTAATATGTTGGGAAACGATCGTTACATAAGCTATGTGAAGTTGCACAAGGGGGTGAATCCTTTAGCTTTGGAGGAACAGGTGCGTACGTTTGTGAATTCTTATTTCCCTCCGGAGGAACAGCAAAAGGTCGGGTTAAGCATTGATTTCTCATTTCATAAGCTAGATAATCTACACAAGGAGTTGCCGCAAGTCAAGCGAATGACGTGGATACTTTCCTTACTGGCCTTCGCTTTGATCTTTACGGCGGTGATGAACTATATCTTGATCGTGATATCCTCTATCGTAAATCGCTCGAAGGAGGTGGCTGTCCATAAATGTTATGGGGCAAGCGAGAATAATATTCATGGTATGATGTTTGGTGAGGCGTTGGTACATATAGTGCTTTCACTGATCTTGGCCTTATTGTTGATCCTTGCGTTTAGAGGTACGGTAGAGGAGTTGTTGGCGACTTCGTTAGATTCCTTGCTCTTGTCTAATGGTAGCTTGGTCTTGCTAGGAATATGTATCTTGGTGTTTTTCGTATCTGGTTTTATGCCGGGATCATTATACGCCCGGATTCCGGTGGCCTCCGCTTTCCGTAATTACCGGGAGAATAAGCGTATCTGGAAGAAAGCCTTGTTGCTTGTCCAGTTTGTAGCCACGGGCTTTTTGGTAACGATGCTTGTTTTCGTTGCCCGTCAATATACGTTTATGGTGAACGATCGTCCGGGATATGCCTATGAGAACCTTGCCTACTGCGGGTTAGCTGGCGTGGACTCTACCTCTCGTGCCAAGATTCTGGATGAGGTGATGCGGCTTCCGGGGGTCGTTGCGGCTACCACCGTCTATCAATTGCCTTTCGAGCATGCTTCCGGTAATAATATTCTTTTACCGGGTGAGACTCAAGAGCTTTTTAATATCGCCGATCTCTATTGGGTAGGTAACGGATATTTGGACATGATGGAGATTCCCGTGATCCAAGGCCGCTCGTTCACGGAAAATGTGACCAATTCAAGAGAGGTGATGGTAGACCGCCGTTTCGTGGAGAAAATGAAATTGGTAGCGGGTTGGACGGATGATGTGATCGGGAAGGATATCTGCGTCACCGAGCATAGCAAATGGAATGAGGAGCCATTCACGATTTGCGGCGTGTATGAGAATATCCGTCTGGGAGGAATCTCGAACCAAGATATGCGGCCCTCCGTATTATTCTATGCGCATAAGCCCATGTACACCTTGCAGGTGAAGTTCCATGAGCTGACCAACGATAATATGGCTCGTTTACAGCAGAAGATATCCGAGACATTTCCGGATCGTGAACTGAGCGCTATCTCTTTCCGTTCCGAGATCATGGATCTATATAAGGACTCCCGCCAATTCCGTGATTCCGTGATGATCGGAGGTCTGGTCACGCTTCTTGTTACGTTGATAGGACTTATAGGCTATACGAATGATGAGGTGAGCCGTCGTCGTAAGGAGATCGCCGTCCGCCGGGTGAATGGAGCTACCTTATGGGATATATTGAGGTTGTTCATAAAGGATATCGGATATATCTGTATCTATGCGGTCATATTAGGCGGTGGCATAGCATACTTTGTCTTGCAAAAGTGGCAAGAGCAATTCACGGAGAAAGTACCTTTGTCATGGTACATATTCTTGGGTTGCGGCGTATGTGTCTTATTGATTATATATTCCGTGGTTTGTCTGGATGCCCGCAAGACGGCTAATGATAATCCGGTGAACTGCTTGAAATCTGAGTAATTGAAAATTTATAATTCATGAATAATTTATTGAACTTTAAGTCCTTTTTCAAGTTCCTCGGAAGGAATAAGGCTTATACGCTGATAGACGTGTTTGGTCTGTCTGTATCGTTGATGTTTGTGTTATTGATAGCGGTCTATACGGTACAGGAGATGTCTACAGATAAATTCCATACCAAGGCGGATCGTATCTATCTGGTCGGGAATGAAAATTGGATGGCCACCGGAGCTGCCATTCCTTATAAGATAAAGGAACGCTATCCGGAGGTAGAGAAAGTTTGCCCGGTAGTGGCAGATAATTCAAGCAATATAGTTGTAGTTTCCGGTGATCGGAAACTGAAGGCGAACGTGATGTTTGCGGACTCCACGTTCTTCGATTTCTTTGATTTCCGGCTGTTACAAGGCACTCGTGAGCAAGCGTTGGCCGCCGGGAACTATGCGGTGGTCTCCTCTTCGTTCGCCCGTAAGATGTTCGGAACGGATGATCCGATGGGACGGCAGTTAGTGGTGGGAGATACCATATCGGCTACTATAAACGGGGTGGTGGAGGATTTACTTCATTCCTCTATTCCCGAAGCGGATGTGATCGTGCGTTGGGAGCAGGTTAGCTGTTTTAACCCCAGCTTAGCCCCGGATCAGTTGGGGAATGCCGGAAGTACATCGGCTTTTGTCTTGGTGCGTGAGGGTAGTGATTTCCCTTCTCGTGCGGAGGATATGGCCCATTGGTTCAAGGAGTTTTATTGGCCGTATCAATATGGGACGGCAAAGGAGGTACGCATATTGCCGCTTAGTGAGCAGTATTTTGCGAAAGCCGCTTCTTACTCTTCTTTGCGAAAGGGAGATTGGCGTTTCGTGATCGTGCTGATGTCCGTAGGTTTCCTTATCTTGATTTTCGCGGTCATTAATTATATAAACTTGACGGTTGCCCAAGCGGGTTTCAGGGCGAAGGAGATGGCTACCCGGCGCCTTTTGGGTTCTTCACGGGGCGAGTTATTCATGCGCTTGATGCTGGAGTCTACTTTGCTTACGTTTATTTCTTTGGTTATCGGGGTTCTCCTTGCCTTGGCAGTCGTGCCGTTTGTCAATGATTTATTGCAGACACGTGTCGATATGAATGTATTGGGTAGACCTGTCTGGCTATTGGCTTTGGTTTCATTAACGGTTGTCGTGGGAGTTTTATCCGGCTTACTGCCTGCTATCATTATTTCTTCTTCTAAACCGATCGAGGTGGTAAGGGGTACGTTCCGGGCTAAGACGAAAATGGTATTCAGTAAGTTCTTTATCGTATTCCAAAATGTGATCACGATCACGATGATCGCCGCCTCTATCACGATGGTTTGCCAGATCGTTCATATGATCAACGCTCCTGTCGGATATAAAACGAAGAATTTATTGGCTATGCGATCGGTGGATGAAAGGCAGTTATCCGCTTTTGTCGGTGAGTTGAAAGGTTTGTCATGCGTAGATAGGGTCGGGAAGACTCAAGGATTGCCTTTATTCGGTAGTAATAATTGGACTTCTACTTATCAGGGGCAAAATATATCTTTTCAGCAATTCGTTATGGATAAGGATTGTTACGATATGCTGGGATTGGAGATTTTGCGTGATAACCATTTAACGACAGAGGGCTGGTTCCTAAACGAGCAAGCGATGCGTGAGATGAACTTATCGGAGGATGCGACCTCTTTTATGTTGGATAGGCACGAAAGGCCGATAGCGATAGCGGGTATCGTCCGGGATTTCTATTGCTTTGGAAATGTGACGACAGGGATGAACCCTGTCATGTTCCGTTTCTTGAAAGATAATGAAGCTCCTTGGATGATTTTGATCGAGACACAAGGTGATCCTTTCGCCGCAAAGGAGGCTATCGGTAAAGTATATGAGAAAGTGACCGGACTTGAGTTTGAGGCTTTCTTCATGGATGAGAGTTTACAAAACTCATTCGACTCGCAAATCCGTTTGGCAAAGATCGTAATCGTATTCTCGATAATCGCCATCCTTATTTCTTTGCTAGGCTTATTGGCGATGTCCACTTATTTTATCCAACAGCGTTTGCAAGAAGTATCCGTACGAAAGGTATTTGGTTCCAGCAACCGGCAGATATTGGTTAAGCTCGTATTCACGTTCTTGAACTATGTGCTGATCGCTTTCGTGATCGCCATACCTATTATTATGTACTTTATGAAAGATTGGCTGTCCGACTATTCGTATCGTATCGGTTTAAGCCCGCTGATATTTATCGCTGCCGGCTTATTCTGCCTCGTGATCTCGTTTGTCTCTGTCTTTTTCCAGAGCTACCGGGCTGCCACATCGAATCCGGTGGATAGCTTTAGGCATAGGCTTTAATTGTTAAGCATATCATAAAAGGTAATAACGCTTGTTTAAAAATAAGGGGGGAGTAAATACCGACTTTTGATACCTCCCCTTATTTATTCTTGTCTGTTTTTCTAGCCCTTCAGATCCCGAACAAGAACGGTAACGGCTTGCTGTCCTTGAAATCTTTGGCGGTGTTTCCGGCGTAAATCTCGCCGTTTGTGAGCGTTAGTTTCTTGATAGGTGTACCTGCCTTGAAGTCCAAGCTCTTGAAATCGACCCAAAAGATATCCGGGCTTAAAGTAGACTCGAAGTAATATACCTTATTCTTCTGGTCGGCTACCGTACGCCAGCGGGTAGAGGAGATATTCGGTTGATCCGGGGTCGTGATTCCCAGAGGTACCGATACGTTACGCATTACGCTGAATACCCCGGCTACCGCTTCCCGGAAATTACTTGTCTGCGGGATGGCGTGGATATAGAAAGAGGCACGCACGAAACGATCGGAAGCCCGGTTCGTACCCGGCAACATGACCAAGCCACCTATCTGTTGCCAGTAGTCGTTTAAGGTTAGTTGCTTATCGTATGTAGGGGAATTCGTCATGACTTGGCATTCCCGTCCCTCATGGATAACCAAGTTCCCATTTAGGTACTCGAAGATAGCGCTATTCCCTGATGCGTCCGAGATCGAGAGATGCAAGGTTGATTTCGCCCCGTTCGGAAGATCCGGATCGTCGATGCGGAAGACCTCCTTGCTTAACTCGGCAACCGCCTCATCTACCGTGGCGAAATTATCGAGTACATACTGCGTCCAGATGCTAAGCCCCATAACCGGGCGGTTATCGTCCGGTCGGAAATAAGATGACTCGGTGAGGAACAATAGGTTGGCTACAAGTCCCTTCTCGTTCATGCCGTCGCACGTACCGATATCATACCCGGCGGTCACCACGCTTCCGTATTTCGAGGTCCATTGGATGGTATTATCGGATATCGCTCCCCTTCTCTGTACGCCCCGGGGGAAGAGATACAGGTTGGATTGCGGGTCCTCTTTCCAATCCATGGTACGTCCGGTTACGACCATATCGTCCGGCCCGAGGTAAACGGCCCTTGTACACGCCTCGCTTCCCATAGGGTTCATGAACATGAACAAGCCGGCGAAAAGAGAGGCCAGTGTTAAATTCTTTGATTTCATAAGATCTATATTATTAGGATAATCTATTTATGAAACAAGTGGCTTTAAGGAATGTTTTAGAATGATATACGGGATACGGAGCCGTGTGAACAACCCCCATTTCGTTTTTAGGCTTTCAAAATTCGTTTTGTTCGTAAAGGAGTCTTATTTTTCAAGTTTTTAAAGAACTTCGCGTATCGATTAAATAAGAAACATATGAATTTAAATTCTATATCATGACAGCAAAACAAAAAATGTCACGCCGTAACTTCATACGGAGTTCGGTCGTTATGGGTGGCGCATGGATGGTGGCAGGTTCTATACCTGTAGAGAGTATCGCAGGCGAAGTGAGGCCGGAGATTGCGAAAAGCGAATCCTCTGCCGGAGTTTCGAAGGTATATATGTTGAAAGATATCACTCCTCAGAACATGATCCGTCTCTACGACGCCTTGGGACGGAAGGCCAAGGGGAAAGTGGCGGTGAAGCTCTCTACCGGAGAGCCGGGAGGCCATAACTTCCTGCAACCTACACTTATCAAAGACTTGGTAAAGAAAGTAAACGGTACGATCGTGGAATGTAACACGGCTTACGGAGGCGGACGCGCGGATACCGACAGCCATTTGAAAGCCGCCGCCGATCATGGCTTCACGGCCATCGCTAAGGTGGATATCATGGATGCCGACGGCGAGGTGGCTCTTCCGGTTCAAGGCGGTAAACACCTGAAAGAGGATTTCGTAGGCTCCCATTATCTGGATTATGATTTTACGGTCGTCCTTTCCCATTTCAAGGGACATGCCATGGGCGGTTTCGGGGGAGCGCTGAAAAATATCTCTATCGGTATAGCCTCATCCGCCGGAAAGGCTTGGATACATACGGCGGGTAAGACGAAAACCGACTTGTGGAACAACCTTCCCGAACAGGATCATTTCTTGGAATCAATGGCCGAGGCGGCTAAGGCCGTGACTACCCATTGTGGCGAAAATATACTTTATATCAGCGTAATGAATCGACTCTCCGTAGATTGCGATTGCGATTCGAACCCGGAAGAGCCGAAAATGGCGGATATCGGTATGCTAGCCTCACTCGATCCCGTGGCCTTGGATAAGGCTTGCGTAGATATGGTTTACGCCTCGCCGGACCCTGGCCGTGTCCACTTGATCGAGCGCATGGAATCCCGCCATGGCATCCATATCGTCGAGCATGCGGAGGCGTTGGGTATGGGAAGCCAGCGGTATGATTTGGTCTCCTTGGACGATAAATAATATCGTAAATTAAAAACATTTAATAACTTCCTTTTTATCGGGCTTATTACCTCAAAGGCGTTATCTTTGCCCATGAATAAATAACAGTTTTGGGAGTACAAACTAAAAACGATTTGATTATGTTCTCAGGTATTGTAGAAGAAGCGGCTCAGGTAGTAGCCCTCCAATCCGATAAAGGAAACCTTCATCTGACGATGAAGTGCTCATTCGTGAATGAGCTGAAAATAGATCAGAGCGTGGCTCACAACGGCGTTTGCCTTACGGTGGTAAGCATGACGGAAGATACGTATACGGTTACCGCTATCAAGGAGACCTTGGAACGTTCGAACCTCGGGAACCTGAAAGTGGGCGATAAGGTGAACTTGGAGCGTAGCATGTTGATGAACGGCCGTCTGGACGGGCATATCGTACAGGGGCACGTGGACCAGACTGCCGTTTGTGCGGAGGTGAAGGAGGCGGACGGCAGCTGGTACTATACGTTCGAGTACGCTTTTGATAAGGAGATGGCCCGGCAGGGGTATATGACCGTGGAGAAAGGCTCCGTTTGCGTGAACGGCGTCAGTCTGACGGTATGCAACTCCCAGCAAAACAGTTTCCAAGTCGCTATCATCCCTTATACGCACGATAACACGAACTTTTGCCAGATCGAGAAAGGTACGGTAGTGAACCTAGAGTTCGATATTGTCGGGAAGTATATCAGCAAGATGATGCAGTTTAAATAAGGTTCGAAGAATTTCCTATCCATAAAAGGCTTTAGCGGTATCTGATGATCCCGGCTAGAGCCTTTTCTATCTACAGACAATCTTAATTCCGTGCGTGTACGATTAAAAACGTTTTAAGTAAATTTTCACTAACCAAAACTATCCTTGTAAATCCCGAAAAACGAAACGTGATGGTTGTGAAAAACGAAATGCGTTTTTTCTATCAAAAACGAAATGTGCTTCAAATTTAATCCGCAAAGCAACCGTCCATTTGCAAAATCAAAGCAAAACACCTTCTTTTCATTAAAAAATAAACGGCATTCAAATGGACTTCTAACCCTATTTGAATACCGTCTTTTTATTGCCGGCTGTGGTAAAAAAGCGTCTACTAAAGTTGTTTATTCCGTACTTTTTTCGTACCTTTACAAGGTAGTTAAGATGGATTGTTATAGCCTTTTATCGTATGTCGAATAGGCTTCTACTTGCGGGACGCGACGTATAATACCTTTCCCGATGTTGTCTAAACAACGTCCTAACGTCCGGATCATGGCCGGAATGATTTCTTGCTCATAAAAGATGCGAGGCCGCACACCATAGTCTATTTTTACTATCTCCTGCTCGCAAATATCGCCGGTGTCATAGCCGGAGTCTGCCCAAAACCATGTGGCGGCGGTTATCGGTTCCCCTCGTTTATACGCCCATTTGATAGATGATGCCCCGCGCCCGTAAGGTAGTGGAGAGGGATGGAATATCAACATACCCCAGTTCGCCTCTTTCAGTTCCTCATCGGAAACTTTCACCGTAAGGAGTGGCGCAATGGCAAGATCACACCGATACCCATCACACCAAAGCGTATGCCCTTTTGCCTTAACGAACATTTCGGCCGCTTTGAATGCCACCGACTCGCAATTTCCCAATATTTTAATAACCATTCCCTATATATTTAAATGTCTGAACCGCCCTGAAATGGCCGCCATAACCGGTTGCCGCACGATCAGACTTATTTAACCTTTGGGCCGAACGTGTCATCGAAGCCGCGCTGCGCCCTTTATTATCCCCATATAAACGCGCTCCGGTTTGTATCCACTTTTTAGAGTGGCGTAACGCCCCACATAGTTGCGGGTGTGAGGTGTGAAAGAATACCGGGTAAGGTTTACCACATCTACCATGTCCCTGAAGATGATATTCACAAACGGCCGCTAAAAATTTAGTACCAACGCCTATTCCCTGCCATTCGGGAAGTACTACCAACCGGGTGGACCGGTAAGCCTTTGCCGTAAAGAGTGGTGTTACCGCTAAATGACAGACGGGCTCACCACCGACAAAGCCAACGAAATACTCGGCCGCAACCGGCATAGGAAGGTCTAAATAATAATGCTGCTTAAACAATCTTGGGAATATAGTTCCCCTGACTTTATAAATTTGAAGTTCGAGTTTTGAACGTTGCCGAAGGCAGTCACGGTCATAGAACCGTGCCTCCGCAGTATCATACACCCAGTCGGGCTGTAACCATTCGATTATATCATAGTGGCAGGAGAGAAGTACGATCTGCCCGTCCCCACGTCTCCATGTCTTTGAGAATGCGGCGGCCCCTACCTTGGCTATCTGTCGGTCTATGACAGACGTAAATTCATCCACTACAGCGTGTTCCGGTCGTTCACACGCCAAACGTGCGAGACCCGCCCGGAATTTCTCTCCATTACTCAACACGTGGAACGGCCGGAGCCACGCCGGAACATCGCCGAGGCCAACGGCTGAAAGCATACCCGTCACCGTGTTAAAGTCCCCATCGGGGGCGATACAATCCACAATAGGTTTATTCTTATCCCAGCCGGAATAGAGGTCATAAATAGGTTCTTTGAAAATCTTACTTCCAATACTGGTTTTTCCGCTACCGGATGGACCGACAATCAGTCCGATTTGCCATACCCGGTTTTCGATGGGTAGTTCTACCGTCTTTTTCCAGTCGCAGCCTTTCTCCGCGTTGAAAAGGCTTTTTACCCGTGCGGCCCGATAGCTGTTGAAGTCGCTACAATGATGTTGTACCTCTATTCTCATACATTCACCACTTTAAGGGTTAGACCTTCTTTCAGGAGACGCTCATAAATCTCCTTTTGCTCTTTTTCATCTGCACAAATGACGATCACGCCATATTGCGGCTTGTAAGTGTACTTGCCCATACTTGTCTCGTTTTAAGGATTTGGGACAAAGGTAGAACCAAACTATCTAGTGAGCGAATTTACGCCTGACCTTGCACTGCACGGCCTATGCAGTCGCTTGATAAATAGCGAATGATACCGTACACCTTTCGCTCGCTCAAGGCATATTTGTCAGAAAGGACGGCCACGATATAGGTTGTCTTTTCACCCGCCGCCCGCATTCGGGTATAATCATCGAACAAATCGACATACAAACAATCGCTTGTCCTTATTCCGGCATTAAATAGACGCTGGAGCAATTCCTTATTGAAAGAAAGTATCTCGTATATTGTCATAATCTCCAAAAATTAAAGTATATTTGTATTGCCAATCACATAAAACAAAACGAGACATCGCGGCTGAAGGCTTACAGCCCCCGGTCGTGCGGTGTCTCGCATTTGTTCGTTAGTATGTGATTGGCGTCTTTACTAACAGCCGGGGGCTTTCTTTTTTGCCTGTCCCCGATAAGGTCTCTAAGTTGTCTTGATAAAATCAATCGACAATCATTGCTTTTATTACAAGAATAAAGAATTCAATAAATATTTCTTTAGGATCTATCCCGATCTCTTTTTTATAAGCTTAACTTCCAGTCGAAAATGGCAATACGCTTATAGAAAAAGAATCACTGGACGCAGTATAGCTTATAAATACAATCTGCATCCCTGCATAGCCATTTATTCCGGGACCAGCTATTATATACTCCAAAATAGCGTCACCATCATTTGTGACATGAGCGATAAGCGTATTGAGATAAATTGGATTCTTATAATCTAATCCCATGGATTCAGGAATACTCGTTCGTAATATGTATCCTTTTTTAGCGGCCTCGATATATCTTTTAAATTCGCTTAAAGAAAAGAACGCAGACCTTATCTCTTCAGATGTCGATTGGGATGTCAAGGCATAAACCTCTGGGCTAACCGTTTCATAGTTTATGGCAGATTTAAGATTTATATCTTTTTTATCAGATACAAGATAAGCTGTTTTAATCCCGGATATTTGAATATAATGTGAGACAAGAAACTTATCAACATAAGATATGTTTATATAGCGAAGTACACTAGCAGCTATATGCCCTCCCAGGTTAACGCAAGAACGGTTATTTCCTGTTCCTGTGGAAGCATCAACAATATAGAATTTAGTTGTCGTTTTTTTTGCCAATTCTATTATATGATCTAATCCTCCAAGAGGATTGAATACAGCCGCTACCTCCTCTTTTGTAGATGTTTTTGTCAAATCAAAGATTGAGGAAGGTAAATAAAATTCTTCACCTCCGCTTTCGTAGAAACACACAGAATAGGTAAACTTATCATCCGCCGCATCTTTGCACGTTACTTTGACAGTCTTGAGCACTCCTCCTTGTCCTATATATGACAATTCCATCTCTCCCGTGCTTGAGCCCATAGTAGCGTACACATAACATGCGTAATTACCGATGAATAACGATGGAAATTCTTCATTGTAATCTGCAGATTGCCCAGATGATAATAAATAGATTATGTACGCAAGATTTCCGTTCTCTTGGATTGGATCAAGCCCGAATGCCGCCAAGATCTCATCGCTGGTGGATGCCGAGGTCAAGCCCAATACAGCTGCCGGGAATTTGTAAACGTCCTTGATATCATACAATTTTTTGACTTGTTGAGTGCTCATCAATCCAGATTCATTTAGGGTAGCGATATTGAGTGCGGAAAACGTTCCATCCGTTGATCCATCGTTAGAGGGCTTGAACACGTAGTTCCTCACGGCTTTCAGCTCCGCCGCGTTCATCACGTTCACGTTTCCTCCGCCGCTTCCTTCCCCGGAGCCGCCGGATATGGATATGTTGCCGGTACCCAGCAACGACTGCCCGTTGATGGTCTTCAGGCCGGTCTCCTTGACGAACTTGCTGTCGTTCGTCAGCTGGCTTGTCTTGGACGGGATGGCGGTGTCGGAAGGCAACGCGCCTACCTCGCTGGCCGTGTAGGAGGGCTTGGTCTGGGAGTTTACCCAGCCCGGCTTGTTGAGCACCTTGCTCCAGTCCACCGAGTCTGCCACGCCACCTCCGGAGCCGCCGGATATGGTCAGGTCGCCGGTTCCCAGCAGGGAATGCCCGTTCACGGTCTTCAGCCCGGTCTCCTTGACGAACTTGCTGTCGTTCTCCAGGTCACTTGTCTTGGACGGGATCTTGGTGTCGCCGTCCATCACCTTGGCGGGTAAGGCCGCCACCTTCGCCAAGAGCTCGTTGATCTTGGCCGTCGTGTAATTCAATAGTCCCATCTTATTTCAATGCTTTAAGTTCCACGTTGTTCGAATCTCTCAATAGGTCGCCGGAGGCGTTGCGGAGGTACTCCCGCCTGCCTTCCTGCCGTACCGTCCGTATGACCTCCACGTTCCCGCCTCGTACGGTCCTGAAGGTCACCGTCCGGGAGCGATCCACGCCCTCGTTCACCGTTCCGGTCGAGAGGGTGGCCACGCCATCGCCGGTTTCCGGCAGGGCGACCGTGATATCGCCGCCCCCTTGGCCCCAGGGTATCGTGACGGTAGCCATCACTCCACCGTCCAGTCCGTGTTTGACTCCACGTTCACGGTCACCGGGTTGCCCTGGTAATCCAGCAGGATCTCGCCCTCCGCGACACGCAGGTAGGCGTCGCCGGCGGCCAGGGTCAACAGGCACACGTCCTGGTGCCCGCCGTCATCTGTCACGATGACCTGCCTCGTCTGCGGCTCGATCTCCTCGTTCGCCGGTACCGTCACGGCTATCGAGAAATCATACACCGCCAGTCCCCCGGGATCGCCCGCTATCGCCTCGCCGTTGGCCGTCAACACGCTGTTGGCCGTATAATTGCCGGGCAGCGTTATATCCAGGTCTCCCATGCCGAGGGAGAAGGTCAGCTTTTTTGAGTTGCTGACACCTGATATGGTGACCACCTTTCCCGTCTTCTCGCTCGCCGCCGTGTCCGCTATGTCCACGTACTCGGGCTTGCCCGCTTGCATGACCGTCCGCTGCACGTCCGGGCAGTTCACCGCCTTCCATGTCAATACCGTACTCCGGGCGTTCCGGCCGGTATGCTCCGCGTCCGACCTTACGCTTACCTCCTTGTCACCCGATCCTTGGGGCGGGGTGACCACCGCCCATGCCGCTTTCGCCATGATCTTTCGTATTTTTTATTTGTTAATCACTCGATTCTCCATTCCGTGTTCGACCTCACCCCGAACAGCGCGGGCATCTCATCGGTCACCCATACGGGCTCGTCGGGAGATACCAACAGCCACGCCCCGTAATCCACGCCGCAGACCTTGGTGAGCCTCGCGCCGACCCGGGCCATCCTACGGAGGGTGGCGCTCACGCTCCCGATCCGTTCCAGCTCCACCCGTACCGTCTCGATCCCTATGATCTCCGTCCTCACGCCGTCCGCCATGTTCGCGTCCGGGATCTCCACCCTCACCTGGCACTTGATCCGTCCGCCACCACCGATCCGGGCGGTGTCGAGCGTTACGACATAGGTGTTCTCGTCAATCCGGCCCATCCCGGACTTGGGGATCGTCGCCGTCCGGTTGGAATAGATGTAGAACAGGGCCTCGAACTCCACGTCGTCCATCGTGAGCCCGCCCGGCAGGTCGAGGCCCAGGGCGAACTTCATCTCCGTGCCGGTTATCGACAGGTTACTTTCATTCTTCATTGTCACGCCTCCTTTAATGTTATGTTCCGTATTTGCAGTACGCACGCCGAGATCGCCGTGAAGAGCAGTCCATCCCCCGAGGTGCTGTCCCGATCCGCCCTGAACTCCACCGAGAACGTCTTGTAGGACGCGCTCGCCTCCTCGCCATAGATGACATCGTCGGTATTGATGAAGTCAAAGCTATTGTCGCCGATCGCCGATATGATGTTCGTCGTCCCGGACGATGTCCTCGCCTGGAACGATAGCCGGTACCGGTGTCCCATCTCCAGCTTGCCGCCCATGCGTCCCTTGTTGAACATCACCTGGTCGGTATTGGCCTCCCCGCCGAACCGCAAGGTGGCCACGCCGCCGCTGACCGACTGGACGGAAGAGTTCCCGTAAGCGTTCCAATAGGACGTACTGGTGAGATCCGTCCCTTGCAGGATCTCGTCCCCGGTGACGGTGTACCGCTCGAAATAGGCCGTAAGGCTCTTGTTCGCGTCCATCGTGACCGTATGTCGCTGGTACCCGCCATCCGACCAGCGAATAAACCGCCAACCGCTGGCCTCCGTGGCGTTGACCGTCACCTTGGTTCCTTTCTCGTAGCTTCCCGCTCCCGTGACGGATCCGCCTCCCGATGGGCTGACCGACAGGGAAAGCGTGAACCGCTCGACCTGTATCTTGCTGAAATAGGCCGTGAAGGAGTTGTTGGGCTGCCCCCACGTGATCATGTGCCTGCGGCTCCCGTTATCGCTCCAGCGGACGAACTCGTACCCATCTGCCGGTATGGCCTCTATGTACTCGGACGTGCCGATCCGTTTCAGGTAGCCCCCGGCCTCCGGTACCGTCGTTCCGCCGCCTGTCGGGGAGACGGAGACGAAGCAGGTGAGTATCTCGTAATCCTGCTCGGCCACCCGCAACACCCCGTCATCGTTCGTGAACACCTTCCCGCTCCGGTTCAGGTCGTCCGCCGAGAAGGTCATGAACTTGCCGCTCGCGCTTCGCAGGGTAAGCGACCCGGGGGTCACCACCGCGCTCCTGCCGCCCTTGGACAGGTTAAGCTCCGGCGTGCCGTTATTGACGGATAGCCTCGCCACGTCGATCCCGTCATGGGTGATCCGTACGTACCCGTTCGACAGGATGAGCTCCGTGTTCGGCCCCAACGAGTGAAAGACCCCGTCCATTTCCACCGACCCGTCCGTGTGGATCTTGAACCGGTCGTTCACGTTCAGAGTATTCGTCCGGATCGCCTTGGCGATGAGCGCGGAGGTGATTATCAGGTCGGCGTTGATGAGCGAGGTGTTGATGCTGCCGCCCTTGATGACAGACATGCCCCGCTCCGCGTAATAGACCAGCTCCTCGTAATCCTTGTATCCCATCATCTTGGCGATGTCGTTCCGGTCTTTCAGCGACACCTCGCCGATCTGTTGGGACAGGTCGCTCTTGGACTCGTCTATCGCCTCCTGCTTGATCTTCCGTTGGATCGCCTTGTTCGCGTTCTCGATGGCCGTGGCGAGCGAGGCGTAGGCGTTGTTGAACGCCGCGAACTTGCTGTCCACGTTGTTTTTCTCCGTTGTTGTCGCCTTCCCGTCGGCGATGGCGGAGTTGATGGCGGCTATCAGGTTGGTCGTGGCCGTGTTGAGGCTGTTCTTCGCCGCGTACAGGACCGATTTTTCCGTGCCCGCAAGGAAGGGGTTCGCGTACAGGGTCGTATAGGTCGCGTCCGCCTCCCGCTTGGAGGCGTTTACCGTGTTGATATACTTCTCGATCGCCTTGGCTTCCGCCTCCGATACCAAACCATCGGCGAAGGCCCCGTCCACGTACCTGTTCAGGTCGCTCACCGCATCCTTGGCGGCGTTCGCGCCCTCCATGGCCTGCGAGGCCGTGTTGTTGGCCTCGTCCGCCGCCTTCCGGGCGTTGTCCGAGTAGCCTTTCAGCTTGTCCTGTATGGACTGGTTGGCCGTCTCCACTGCCGTTTGGAACTTGTTGTGGCAGGTCGTGAACGTGGCGTACCGGCTATCCACGTTGTTTTTCTCGGCGGTGGTCGCCTTCCCATCGGCGATGGCGGCGTTGATGGCGTTGACCAGCGCGTCCGTGGCGGAGAAGAGGGAAACCTTGGCGTTGTACAGCGAGGTCTTCGCAGAGCCCTCTAAATAGGGGTTGTTGTACAGTCCGTTGTAGGTGGCCAACGCCTGTTGCCGCTCGTTGCTCACCACGTTGACGTACTTCTCGATCGCCTTGGCCTCCGCCTCCGATACCAGCCCGTCGGCGAAGGCCCCGTCCACGTACCCCTTCAGGCTGCCTACGCTGTCCCGCACGTCCGATGCCTCCTTGCTCGCGTCGGCCGCCGCGTCCTTGGCCTCCCGGATCTCACGGTCGATGACCGTCATGTCCGGTGCGTCCGTCAGGTTCCCGAAGCCCGTGGATCCCGGCTTGATCACCATCTTGCCGGTGAACACGTTCTTGTCGGCGTTCGGCGAGATCACCGTCACCTCCTTGCCCGCCATCGAGTAGGAGTCGATCCCGGAATATAGCTTGATACAAGGCGCGTCATCGTCGTACGAGGAGAGGAACACCGCGTGCTGCCGGGCGGCGTCCGTCTTGTTACCGACGGTGACGATCGTGTCGCCGGCCCGCGGGATCATGCTGCCCGTGTCGCGATCCGTGGTGGAGAGGTCGATATAGTCTTCGCCGACATGGATCACCCGCCGCCAGTAATATTGGTTGCTGACGTTCTGGGAGGTGCCCTCCTTCACGTTGAACTCCCGGCATTGCGCCAGGTCGTCCACGGCGAACTCGTTCACGATCTCCCGCTCGCCGTCCGTTTGCTTGAAATAGCAACGGTAGGCGCGCTCGCCGCCATCCACGGCGGCACGCAGCCTGTCGTTCCCGGAATCGTACAGGATGGAGCCCGCTCTGTCGTGCAGGTCCTCGTACTCGGCCGATACCTCCTCCACGCGGATACACTCCATCGAGGCCGGCGACAGGACGATCCGTCCCCCCACGTGCGAGAGGCGCTTGATCTCCAACGTATCGAAGTAGGCCTTCAGCCGGATGTAGATCTCGTCCGCCTCGATGTACGACTTGCCCGTCTCCGGATCCCGTTTCACCACGAACCCGGAGCCGAACGGCCCGGCGGTGAAGTCTTGTGACTCGATATTGTCGGAGACCAGCCCGCCCATGAATCTCATGAGGTACCGGGTCTCGTCCGGCCTGTCCTTGCGCAGGAAGGTGGATATCGCCCTCAAGGCCGAGAATACGTTGTTGTCGGTGGGTACCGTATCGTCGCCGCTCCTGATGAGGTTGATCGCTCCCCCGGACTGGCTGAGCATCGGCAGGAAGGAGTCCACCTTCCGTTCGATGGATTCCCGCCATGTAGGGGTCACCGTGTCGGATATGTCGATCCGCATGTCGTAGGGATCGGCCAACTTCCGGGTGAACCCGATGATCCGGCTGTCCCGGTAGCCGGTGGAGGGGAAAAAGACCGGGTTATGCAACCGGACACGCTGTCCCAAGGAAACGTGGATCCCCCTTTTCTTGAGGATGATCGGGTCGCTGTCGCCACTGTAGACGGCGCTGTCCACGCTATATTTGGACAGGTAGGCATCGGCGGTCTCCCGCAGCTCTTCCTCCGCCAGCGTGTAATACTCGTCCGGCATCCGGATGTTGTAGAGGATATAGGTGTCGCCGGCTTCCGGGGCCATCACCCCGCCCGGGATCTGGGTGTTCTCGTCCGGGTATTGGTTGATCAGCTCGAACTCCTTTGTGGACGAGTCGTAGTTGACCTCGAGGTCATACCCGGATAGTTCCCCCGTCTGGAACACGACGCGCTTCGTCAGGCCGCCGATCTCGTGGTCGTTCGGGTCGAAGGGAATGTCCTTGTCCGTCACGTAGTAGACGCGGATCGTCTTCCCCTCGGATTCCCGCTCGATGGAGCGTACGCCGGATAACGTCCCGGTACGCCGTGGATAGATCCCCTCGAAAATCACCTCCCGCTCCACGATGCCGTACTCGGTATTCCTCTCCAGGAATCTCAACGGGGAAGGCAGGCGGAGGCGGTCGGAACCGTATCTGGAACGGTCGATGTTTCGGGTACTGCCCTTGGCGTAGAGCCGGGTGAAGAAACGCTCGTTCTCCTCGTCCCGCCGGCTCATGCCCAGCAGCCCGCCCACGACCGTACCGTCGGCTGCGTAGCCTAACCCCATCGACTCCCCGTGCTCGCACTTGCCCAGGTAGAGGCTCGTTCCGACGATCCACCACTCGGTCTCGAAGGTCTCGGCGATCCGGTTCAGGGCGGTGAGGCAATCGATCCCGTCGTAGGTCACGACCTTGTAGTCGGCCGCGATCACGCTCCCGATCCTCCAGTCCGTCGTTCCCTTGACGCGGTTGATATTGTCCACGATCAGTCGCAGGTGGGCCGCCGGGCCGTCCGTCAGCGAGAAGTCCGAGTCCATGTCACCGTCCGTCAGGAGGAAGCAGAGGGCCTTCGACAGCTCGCTCTCGATGCCCTGGAGGCGCAGGGAGTACTCATACTCCAGCGTGCTCACCTGGGTGGGGCACGGGACGGTGAGAAGCGTATATCGCTCCCCCTCGTAATCCACGTAATCGCCGATGTCGAAGGGTATGGCCTCCCACGTGGTGAAAGAGACGCTGAGCGCGTTGTCTCCCATCACCGCTTTCTGCTGCGTGGAGTTGTCGTCCGGACAGACTTCCGCGCGTAGGTTCCCCGATTTGTCGTATATCCTCAGTTCCATTCAAGTGTCGTTTTAATGCCGCTTCAACATCGTTAGAAATCCGGTTTCGGCTCGCGGAACTTGACCGTCCATATCGCCGCGAGCCTTCCGGTTGTCCGGAGCCGTGTCTTCATCACCGTCCCCGGACAGCTCAGGTAATAGAGCTTGTAGGTCTTCCCGATCTCGGAGACCCTCACGTTCAGGAGGCCGGATCTCAGGACCTCTATGAAACCCTTGTATTTTGTCCGGAACTCCTGCTCGTTGTCCGTGATCATGGCCAATCGCAGGGAGATGTCCCGCGCCTCGAAACGTACGTCCGATACGTCCGCCTCCTCGCCGTCCCGTTCCCGGTAATCGACCGTGGTGTGCCGCTTGGCGGGCGGCGGGGTCAGGAGCGCCGACAGGTTGTCGTACGTCCCGCCCCGGTCCTTGGCCAGGAACACGCCATAGTTCGTGTAGGCGTCCTTGTCGTTGATGAATAGCTTTCCTTCCCTCATGTCATTTGGTCCTAATTCCGTTTCTCAATATCTCCAGCAGCGTGTTGTCGATCCGTTCCAGCCTCCTGCAATAAGAGGTGTTCCGGGCGATCTCCTCCTGTAGCTCCAGCCCCCGGGACAGCATGGTGCGCATGTCGTAGGCGCACTCCTTGGTCTCGGCGACGTTTATCTGGATGGAGGTAAGCCTGCCGTTGGTCTCGTTGATGGAGTCCTGGCTGGCGATGGTATACGCGCCCGCCCTCGCCCGCTGGGTGAGGGTGGAGTCGATCCTGCCACCCGTCACCCGTTCCATGTCCTCCAGCTGGCGGGCCGCATCCTCGATGATCTTGTCGTACTGCGCCCGCAAGTCGGCGATGCCGCTTTCCGTAAGCCCCGCGCCGCTCGCCTCGGCGAACGACTCGTACCACTGCCGGAGAGGCTCCTCCAATGCCTTCATCTTTATTCCTTGAAGGACGGCGTTATTCAGCATCTCCTGGAAATCGTCGGCGAAATCCTTGGCGGAGCGTTTGCCCTCGGCGAAGCCCCGTATGATACTGTCAGCGATACTGTCGGTGGTGGTACCGGTCAATACCTCCCGCATGGACTCCTCCTGGTCATCCAGCATCCGGTCGATATCGGCTCCCTCGTCCCTCAGCGCGCGCAGCTGCTCGAACAGCTTGGCCACCTTCTCCTCCAGCTTGCCCTCGGTATAGAGTTTCTCGATGTCCTCGTAGCTCTTCCCGGCGAGGCTGGCGTACTCGTTCCACGTCTTCGCCTTCCGGAACCAAGTGCCGTGGCGGTAGCCTACGCCGCTGATATATTGTTCTCCCTGTATCTGTGCCAGCAACCGGTCGTACTCGCTTCCGGATGCCCGCCGCTGCCGCTCCAGCTCCCCGGAGATCCGCTTGTTGTAGGCCAGCGTCGTCTCGCCGATCTCTTGCTGGGTACGCAGCCGCTCCCGGAGCAGCCGCTGGTACTCCAGCTCGCCCGTGATGGCCTCGTCGTAATATTTTTGTTGCTCCTCCCGGGCCTGCCGGTTCATCTCCTTGACCTGCCTGCCCATGGAGAAGATCTTGCCGATCCCGCCGATCACGGAGGTGACCCCGCCGAGGATATCCCCCTTGGCGATCTTGGCGGCCCCGCTTACGAGGCCGGACAGGGCGGAGGTCAGCTCCGCCACCTGTCCGGCGGCGTATCCTGCCTCGTCGCCGAGGATGTCGCCGATACCGCCGGCTATCGTGTCGAGGTCGGCTGTCAGGGATTGTACGGAGGTATCCATGCCCTCTAACGCGGCGGCCATGCCATCCCTGTCACCTTTCCCGATGGACTCCAGCAGCCTCTTCCAGTCATCCCGGATCGCCTTGAATGGCGAGCGGGAATGGATGGCCTCCTCCAGCCGCTTGATGGCGTCCTGGTATTCCTTCACGTTCCTGGGATCCCACGCCGAGGTATTGACCTCCCGGGCCTGCTTGAGCAAGGCTTCCAGCGAGGGCGTCGCCATCCTGTCAAGGTCGCCGAACAGCCTGTCCCACAGGCCGGATCCTTTCAGCTCCTCCATGGAGAGGTCGGACAGGTTCTTTTTTAAGGTTCGTCTCGCCTCCTCGATGGCCGCGTCGATGGCCTCGGCGTTCGCCTCCGTCCGTTGGGCGGTGAGGTAGGCCACGTCCTCGTTGTATCTCTTCTCTAATTCCAGCCGTTTGGCCGTGTGGTCCTGGTATTGCCGCAATGTCTTCTCCAACAGGTCGGCCTCCGCCTTCTCCCGGGCGGTAGCGGCGATGGTGGCGGCCTCTTCTAACTTCTTGCGCTGGGACTCGGGGAGCTGGGATACGGAGGAGGTCGATGGCCGGAACGACAGGCCCTGTCTCTTCCAGTCCGGGTTGTCCTTCTCCCATACGGCCCGCTCGATCTCCTGTTGGGCCCGCACGTATTCCTGTCCCTTCCGCTCGACCTCGTCGATCCTCCGGTCGTAGTCCAGCCGGATCTGCTCCAACTCCTTGTCGGCGCCCTCCCGCATCAGGCCGATCCGTCGCTGACGGAGATCCAGTTCCGCGTCCTTCTCCTTTTCCGCCAAGGCCTCCTTTTGCCGCTCGATCTCCCGTTCCCGCCGGGCGGTCTCCGCCTTGAGGGCGTTGGCCGCCTCGATCTCCCTCCGCTCATCGCCTTGGGCCTTCTCCGGAGAGCGGGAACCTTTTCCCTCTAACGTGTTGCTCTGCCGGAGCATCATGCGGCGGGAGGCATAACGTTGCGCCTCCAGGCGGTTCACCTCGGCGAGGGCTTCCGCCTCGGCGCGGAGGTCGGCCTTGTTGGAGTTGGCCAGCGCGTTCTGCGCCTTGGTGATCTCGTATTTCTCCTTGGCGATCGCCTGTTCCTTGGCGAACAGATCATCGGTCAAGCGGATCGCCTCCTTCAACGCCTTGGAGCGTTCCGCCTCCGGGAGGCTCATGTCGTAGGCCTTATCTCTAAGCTCACCGATACGGGCCTCCATGCGGCTGCGTTCCACCAAGAGGTCCCGTTCGGCCACGTCGAGGGCGTTCCTGCGTTTCCGCAACTCGACCGACTCCTTGATCTTCTCATTGGTATCGGCCATCCACGCGGAGGCCTTCCGTCCGGCATCCTCGATACCGGTCAGGCCCTGCGCCCAGGCGTTGGAAAAGTCGGCGATCCCTCCCTTGAGATCACCCGTCAATATCTTCCAGACCGCCTCGCCCGCCTTGCCGATGGCACGGAGGCGGTTCATCAGTTGCCCGGAGAGGAAATTGGCCAGATCAGATAGTGCCTTCTTCGGTTCGGTAAAGGCCTTGTAGAGCCATTCGCCCACCTTGTCCACAACGTCCAGCAGACTGCCAAGCACTTGGTTGAACGCCGCCGTGGCGACCGCCAACGCGTTCTCGCCCTCCTCGGTACGGTGGAACCAGCTGTTTACGGCGGCCAGGCCGGCGGCGATGGCGGCGAGCGCCATGCCAAGCGGGGTGGCGATAAAGGCGAGAGCCGCCTTGGTCACTTTCCCGATGGCCGCCGCGGTTTGGCCGAGCGGGCCGGGAACGGACTCCAGTTGGGTCTGGAACTGTCTCAAGCCGGAGGTAGCGCCACCGACGTCACTCTCCAGCCCGGAAAGCTCTTCTTTTAGGGATCGTATTTTTTCTTGCAACTCCTGTCCGGCGGCCGATTCCCGTTCGGCGGCGGACATCTTGCGCCACGCCTCCTCCATCTTCCGGAGGGAGGAGTGGAGGGATTCGATGCTCCCCTCGGCCATCCGTTCCCGCTCGATGGACTCCTGGAGTACCTTGATGTTTTCTTGGATTCCGGTACGGAGGTCGGTTTCCTGGATGGCGAGCTTCGCCTTGCCCTCGGCGTACTGGAGGGTCGTGACCGTACCGCGGGCGAACCCCTCGTCCAATGCCTTATTGGCCGCGTCAAGCTGGCGGAGGCTGTTGATGTCCTCTTGGATGCTGACCGCCAGCCGCTGGTTGCCCTTGCTCATGGAGGCGAACGCCTCGTCGCTGTCGGCGATCAGGCGCTGGTAGGTCCGCGCGGACTCGTTGCGCAAGCCCGCTATCCCTAACTTCACCCGATCGACCTCCTCGGCGAGGTTGCCGCGGAACTCGAATGTCACGTATAAAGGTTCGTCCACCATGAACTGTTGAATTATGAATTTTGAATTAGGAGAGGCCGAAGAAGGCTAATTCCTCCTCTTCCGTCTCAAGCATTTCCTCTTTATCTCTCTTCTTGCGCATCCGTCCTTGGTCGTTGATCATCGTGAGGATGACGCACCAAGGGATCTTTCGCATCACCTCGTCGTAGGTGAACGCCCCGGAGGCGATCAGCGCGTAGATACGTCCGAACGGGCTATGGGGAGGCTCGTATTCCTCCCTTAACTCCCTTTCCTCGGTTGGCTCTCCGTCGTCGGCGCCATCAGGTTCATCGTGGCGAGCGAGGAGATAGTGTTCATAAAACCCTCCGGGGAGGCCAAGAGCAGGATCACCTGCGCCAATTCCGCCATCCCCCGCATCGTCATGTGGCAACGGAGGTACCAGGCGAGCGGCCGGACCAAGAGGCGGCAAAGGAGGCCTTCGCCCACCATCCCCTCGGCGATCACCCGGGAGACCCGTTTGCCGTTGCGGGCGATACATTCCAAGGTCGTGCCGAGATCGCCCGCCCTCAGTTCCTTCAGGTCGAGATCCATCCTACAGAAGATCGCCGCCATCCGGCAAAGGGTCTGCGCCTTCGGGAAGGGGACACCGTAACGGATCGTCTTCCTCCCCGACTTCCGGAGCAACCACGGGGCCGGGAGGTTGACGGTCAGCCGCCGATCCAGCAGGGCGTCGGCGGCGTGGGATTCGATGGTTCGCTTCTCCATACGGGCTTACGCTTTAGGTTCGCCCAACTTATAGATGGCGTACGGCCCCTCGTTCTCTCCGATCGGGGCCAGCGCCTTCGCCGTCACCTCGATCTGGGCGATGTCGGTGCGGGTCAGGTTCCATACGAACCGGGCGGTCACCTGCGCGTTCGGGATCTCGATCACCACGCCGTGCAGGGAGATCGCCCGCACGGCCTTCCGCACCGTCACGATGTCACGGGGGGCTTGGTATTTCGTCACGTTGTAGGTCTTCCCGTCGATGGTCACGTCCTCGGGCTCCGATACCGTACCGCCGAAGGTCTCCTTCAAGGTGTCGTTGTCCCATTCCAGGAAGTTCAGCTTGATCTGCTTCAATCCCGGCTCGTTCCCGATGCTCTCCACCGGGGCGGCGGGCTCCTCCTCGCAGTAAAAATCGGTGGTCGTATCGGCCTCGGTGGTGAAGGAGGCCGTCCCTTTCATGGTACGTGCCAACTGTTTCATCGTGTCGGGCATACCTCCGGCCGGGTTCACGTCACCGAACTGGGCGACCTTCAGGCCTATGGATCTTGTCTTGTTTTCTGCCATGATCTTTTGAATTATGAGTTATGAGTTATGAATTATGAGTTATGGGGGATGGTTTCCCTTTTTTCGTTTTCTATGTGTCCAGAGGAGGGCGGCGATAAGTCCTGTCAGAACGCCGCTCGAATACCATTTGAGGCGTGTTCGAACGGGCGTGGGCGATGGGACTTTTATCTCTTTCCTCGTGGAGGCTTGTTCCCGTTGGGCGGACAGTCGCTCCTCCAGCTCATAGACCAGCTGCTGGAGGCTGTCGCATTCGGCATGGACGACCAGCGTCCCGTCCTTCACCGTGGCCGAAACCGTCGCCCGTCCGTCCCGCTCTTGATAGATGGCCCCGCCGGGGAGCCTACGGAGGCTGTCCAGCGGAATCCGGAGCGTCGCCCGGCTTAACGGGATTGTCACGGGGGTAACGTACCCCCTTCTGCTCCATAGGAGATTGTCGATTACGTTGGTAGCGGTAACTTTCCTTGTACTCTTGCAACTTGTTACGAGCGGGGCAAGTGTCATAATGCTTGCAACGCACCAGCTTGTACAGTGCCTCCTCCAATGCCGCCAACCGCTCCAGTATGTCCCTGTTCTTGTCATATAGCTCAATGATCGTCTCGTTATCGCGGGCCGCCATGTGCCGGGACACGTCATCCTTGTCCATCCGGGCTTTCTGGCGGCTCACCTTCAGGTTGATCAGCCAGTTCACCAACCCGACCAGTCCGCCGGATCCAATCATGGCCAAGAGCGTGTTCCATTCCATGTGGTTACGAATTATGATTTATGATTTAACTGTCCACTGTTAACTATCCATTGTCAGCTCCTTCAGCCACTTCTGCACATCAAACGACGGGCAGGCTTTTGCCGCCAGTTCGTTGTGCCCGACAATGAGGACCGAGGGGAAGCGGCGGTGGAAGTCCCTCACGTAAGCAGCGAGGGCTTTCCGCTGCGCCGCCGTCCGGGTGTCCTTGGGAGTCTTGCCGTCGGAGGCGACGCCGCCGACGTACACGATGTGCCGGGCTGTACTATTATGCCCTTTTGCCCCATTGGTAATCTCCCAGGGATCGACCGTGTCGTCCTCGTTGTTGGCCACCAGCCGTTCCACCGTCCCGTCCAGGTGGATCATGTCCGTATAGCCCACCTGCTTCCAGCCGCGGCCGCCTTCGCTGGGCGGGGCCGTGTGCCAACGGCGGATGTCGTCTGCCGATACTTCGCGGCCGGGAGGGGTGGCGGTGCAGTGGATGACCAATAACTTGAGTCGTGCCATGACAAATTATCCTATGCCGGAAGTTGCCAGTTCCGCATACGCATTCCCGTCCCACATCAGGGTAGTCACCTTGGAGGCAGCACAGTTCGCACCGCCGACAGTAGCGACGGCTGTTCCTTCATTGCGGACAATCAGGAGCGACCCTGCTTGAACCTTCGTTTCCACCTCAATGGTTTCTGCGGCTGCCGGAGCGACAGTAACCAATGCCGGATTGGCATCATGCACGATGCCGCTCTCCTCGACCTTCCGTTCTACAGCTACCGGGAACGGTACTGTCACAAGGCGTTCGCCTTCCTCGTTGTAAGGGGCGTAGAAATCGAAGCTCCTACGCGATTTCATATTGACGTAACTCATTGTCGTATCTGTTTTTGAATGTGAAACATTATGCCTTCGGCGAATAGATGGCTCCTAAATATTTGCCGGTTACCGGAGTGGCGACACCACGCATATTGAAGCCGACCACGTCACCACGGTATTCAGGATCGTTCAGGCGGTAATACATATCTACCGTACCACGGGCACGGGCCACGGCCTCCTTGTAATAGAAAAGCGAGGAAGGAGCGTCCGTTGCCGCTACCGCCGCATTCCAAGGGGCTTTCTGGCCTGTCGTACCGTTGTACCTCGGAGTAAGGGACGAACGGACTACGGTAAAGGAGAACAATTTGTTCTCGTTATAGAATGCCTTATACATGTTCAAGTCCTGCATTCTAAGGTCCATAGCATGTAGCGGGTTAAGGATCAAGATACGACCTTCGGTCGGTACTTCCAGCTCATCGAAAGCCAGTTCCATATCCATTACCATCTCGTAGGTCATGGCTTTGTAGCCACGGGCGTTCTTTGCCCCGGTAGCGGCTTTCACCGGGGTGAAATCGCCGTTCCCTGCCGGTGCCCAATTGAAGGCGGCCAGACGGGCAAACTTCTGCCGAAGTGAATTGCGGTGCCCCTCGGTCACGCTTTGGCGTTTTTCCGCGGACTCCTCGATCTCGATAGCGTTGATATGTACCGTGTTCTCGGTATCGAAACGCTTCAGCATGATCTCGTGCGGAATGTCGGTACGCGTCACGATAGGAATCGGATACAGCTCGTTGTCGATATACACCTCCGGATCCACGCCGGCCTCCTGCAAATTCAACTTGTTGTTATCCACCCAAGCGTCCAGGCTCTTCGAATGCGTGAGGAACGAGTCCGAGGGGTAAAACTTCTCGATGATCTCAGGAATCCAGATCTCGCGGTTCAGTCCTTCAGCGAGGCATCCGGACAGGTTCAGAGGGATCAGGGACAGCCCCGTCTGTACGGCGAACATCGCCCCGTGGCTGACTTCCAAGCAGGAGGCGAAGGCTTCGCTTGTCAGGGCATTGAACAACAATGCCGTAATCAATGAAATAATAAATTTCGTTTTCATTCTCGATCGTTTGTTTTATAGGGTTTATACTTGTTTTCAGGCAGGGTATTTGCCGTATGCCTCGAAAAACTTCTGTTTGTAGAGCTCCCCGTCTTTTTTCAATTCTTTCAGGCGGTCCGCCTTGACGATTTCGGAGAAGGTCATGTCGGCGAGTTTCACGCTGCCCGTACCGCCCGGAGAAGAGGTCTGTATCTGCTTCGTCACGCTGGCACGTGGCGGGATTGCGTCAAGCTGTGCCTTGGCACGCTCAAAGTCGGAGTCGAACATACCGATCCAGGCATCCTTGCCCTTAGCGTCCAGACGACCTTCCTTGATCGCTTTGTCCACCAAGGCGACCGCGGAAGCCTTGCGCTCATCCCTTTCCTTTTTCTCGAAGGCTTGCACTTTGGAGGACAACGCCTCTTTCTCTGTTTTCAGCGTGGCGTTCTCCGCATGGAGCTCGTCACGGAGCCGGATAATTTTCCGGACCTCGTCGGCAATGGCCTGTTCGCTCGCATTGTCCGACAGTTTCAGTAAACCTGTTAAAATTGTCATTTGCGTTTCATTTTTATGTGATACATGGATACCGGAAGCGGTATCGAACAGTTTGATCAATGTGCCTTTGTCGTTCAGGTCCATCCGGTTGTTCTCCTTGTCGTACAGGGCCAGCGCGTTGTGGTTGCTCCCGATGGTGCAGATGGAGGCTTCACGCACTGTCCAGGTGACCATGGTCGGATAGGTCTGTCCGGGCAACATCAGCGACGGGTCGTCCGAGCTTTTCCCCGGCCAAGCGCCTATGCTGGCCGCCTTCAGGAACCCGCGTTCCACTTTGCCCATGACGGCGGCAGCCCTTTCGTCGTCTTCGTCAAACACGGCATCGGCAAGTATCCGGGTTCCCTCGATACGGATGTTCTCCCATCGGCCTATCGGAAGATCCCAGTCGTCATGGTTGAGCAGCATGACCGGGTTGTTCTCGAATACGGACAGGTCGGCTCCGGATGTCAGCATGCGGAATCCTTGCGTATTGACGGTCTCATCGTGTAATATGAATGTCTTTTTCGGCATCGTCTTTTTGATTTTCCACCCCAAAGTTGCGGGATAAAAACGAACTGAAAAAATCACATTGTAACGGTTACGTCCAATAAGAAGTTTGTTTACATCTACTTGTATCGTAGCACTTTGTGATTATTTCATCCGGAAAATCACACGTACTTTTGAGGGTGCGAATCAGCAAAATATAGATGAGTATGGGTACGGATTTAAGCATAAAGCAAAAGAAGGAATGGGCAAAGATGCTCTACCTGAAAGAACACCTGACACAGGTGGAAGTGGCCGAACGTGTCGGGGTCAGCAAACAGACGCTTTGCAAATGGGTGAAAACGGAAAAATGGGAGGAACTAAAGACTTCCGTCAGCCTGACACGCGAGGAACAGCTGGCTAACCTCTACCGGCAAGTAGCTGAAATCAACAAGGCCATCGCCAGTCGTGAGGAGGGGGAACGGTTCGCTACCTCCAAGGAGGCCGACACGATCAACAAACTGGCCGCCGCAATCGAGAAAATGGAAAAGGAGACCGGGATCGCCGACATCATCAGCGTATCCAAGGGCATCCTCGACTGGATACGCAAGACGGACACGGACAAGGCAAAGGAACTCAGCTTTTATTTTGACGCATATATAAAGGACAGGCTTAAATGAAACCACTTAAAACCATAGACAAGCAGGCACTCGAAGATTGGGACGCCTACCTGAAGTCCATCCGCAAGGATACGGCGGTCGATCTGGATATGCCCTACGAGGAAAGGCAAAAGCGGTTGACCTATCTGGAGAAACATCCGTTGCTCTGGATCAAGGAGATGTTTCCCAACTATGCCAAATATGAATTTGCCTCCTTCCATAAAAAGGCCATAAAACGGTTGATCTATAGTCCCAAGAACTGGTACGAGGTTTTGTCTTGGGCACGCGAGCTGGCCAAGAGCACGGTCGTCATGTTCGTTGTCCTCTTCCTTGTACTGACCGGGAAGAAACGGAACATCATCCTCTGTTCCAACAGCCTCGACAACGCGATCAAGCTGCTTGCCCATTACCGGGCGCAACTGGAGGCCAATCAGCGCATCCAGTTTTATTACGGGGATCAAAAAGGATTTAAATGGACGGAAGACAACTTCATCACCAAGGGGGGAGCCTCCTTCATGGCAGTCGGTGCACGGCAAAGTCCGCGTGGAGTAAAGATCGAGGAGGTACGTCCGGACACGATCCTCGTGGATGATTACGACACCGACGAGGAGTGCCGTAATCCGGAGATCGTGAACGACAAGTGGAACTGGTTCGAACAGGCGTTGTATTTCACCCGTTCCTTCTCGGAACCCCTGCTCACGATCTTTTGTGGGAACATCATCGCCAAGGACTGCTGTGTGGCACGGGCCGGTAAGAAGGCACTCGAGCTATCCCGTCGGGAGAACCCGATCGGGAACTGGGACATCATCAACCTGCGCATGGTGGACATCAATCACCCAGATCCCAAGAACGATTTCGCCTACGGGACCTCCGTCTGGCCGGAGAAGAACGATGAGGAGACGATCGACGATGTCCTTGCACAGGTGAGTGCCGCCAGCGCGCAAAAGGAATGTTTCAACAATCCGGTGACGGAAGGCTGCTATTTCAAGGAGATCAAATGGGGACCGGTACCGCCGCTCCACAAGTTCCCGTTCCTGGTCAGCTACGGCGACCCGGCCCCGTCAAACAGGGTATCGGGCAAAAAGGGCGTGAAGAAGCTCAGCTCTTACAAGGCCAACTTCCTGATGGGCGTATTGGACGGCAACCTCTATGTCATTACCGGCTACCTGGACCATGTGAAGAACGAGGAGTTCGTCAATTGGTATTATTACCTGCGCGATTATGTGGCCGACCGGACGCAGGTGTACAACTCCATCGAGAACAACAAGTTGCAGGACCCCTTCTACGAGCAGGTGTTCGTCCCGCTTTTCCAGAAGAAGTGGGAAGAGACCGGGTACATCATCCCCATATCGCCCGACCTGCGCAAGAAGCCGGACAAGTTCGTCCGTATCGAGGGCAACCTGGAACCCCTGAACCGGGCAGGGCGCATGATCCTGAACGTCGCCGAGAAGGACAACCCCAACATGGCACGCCTAGAGGAACAGTTCCTCCTTTTTGATGACGGGCTACCGGCACCGGCCGACGGCCCCGACGCGATAGAGGGAGGGTTCTTCATCTGCCAGCAAAAGGCAATGGCGGTCAAGGCGGGAAGTTGTACCGTCGGAACACGCCACAGGAACAGGAAAAGATATTAACTCCCAAAACATACATCAAATCATGGCATTTTTGACAATACAGGAATTAAATACCCATCTGCATGACGAACTGGTCGAGACCATCACGCGAGGAGACGCTACCATAGCGGAAGCCGCCATCGACGCGGCGATAGCCGAGGCGAAAGGCTACCTGACACGTTTCGACTGCACACGTATTTTCTCCGCTTCAGGAAGCAAGCGAAATCAGTTGCTATTGATCTTCGTCAAGGATATCGCCATTTGGCATCTCACCAACCTGTGCAATGCCGGGACGGAACTTCAGTTCCGGCAAGACCGCTACGAGAGGGCTATCGATTGGTTGAAGGCTGTCCAGCGGGGCGATGTATCGCCCGACCTGCCCGATCGAGAAACAGAAGAAGAAACGGGAAGCAACACCCCGATCGGCCCTATTGCGTATGGAAGCAATCCAAAGCGGTGCCAACATTTTTAAAAGACCGTTAGAACGCTGTTTAAACGGCCGCACAATCAAACGAAAATAAAAAGACGAATCATGGCAAAGAAAAAAAACAAAGTGGCCGTAAAAGGCGCAGATTCGGTCGTGACTAGACAACGGCCGGTCTATACTGAAATATTGGTCCGCCCCATTCACCGGGGGGTGAACGACATCGGTTCCTGGCGGAGCGCCCTCCGGTTGGCGGACTTGGGGAACCGGACGAAACTGTACGACCTGTTTACCGACCTCTTGATCGACGGTTACCTGTCGGACGCCATCGACAAACGCATCGACGCGGTGACGGACGCGGACCTCGCCTTCACCATCGACGGAAAACGCATCGACGAGATGGACGCGCTGATGGACACGCCGGAGTTCGAGTCGCTCCTGCGCGAAATCATGCTCTCGCGCTTCTGGGGCGTGTCGCTGGTCGAATGCATGTTCCTGGACGGGTTCGGTTTCAAGTCCATCCCGCGCAAGCATATCCGGACGAAAACCAAGGAGGTCGCCATCCGGGAAGAGGATGAACACGGGATTCCATACGCGGGAAACGACCTGATTATACAGTTCGGGCAGGACGACGACTTCGGCATCCTCCTGCGTGCCGCCCCTTTCGTCATATACAAGCGGGGAGGCTTCGGCGACTGGGCGCAGTTTGTCGAGCTTTTCGGCATGCCCCAGCGTATCGGGAAATACAGCAGCATGGACGAACAGAGCCGCCGGGCGCTTATCCAGGCGTTCGAGGAGGCCGGGTCGGCTCCCTACTTAGTTATACCCAAGGAGACGGAAGCCACGCAGACGACACTTAGCAACTCCGGGAACGGCGCCCTTTACAACGATTTCCGTGGTGCCTGCAACGAGGAGATACTGATCACCGTCTTGGGACAGACCATGACCACGCAAGACGGCAGCTCGCTCGCGCAGGGGCAGGTCCACATGGCCGTGCAGGAGAAGAAGCACCGGGCGGACCGCCGGTTTGTCGAACGGATGTTGAACAAGTATTTCGTCCCGCTCTTAGAGAAACGGGGGTATCCGGCCGGTGGCGGCAGGTTCAAGTTCCTGGACAAGGCGCAGGAGATTTCCGTGCAAGAAACCGTCCTGCTCTCCGACATCCTGCCCATCCCGCAGAGCTACCTGTACGAGAAATACAACATACCGCAGCCGGAAGGCGACGAGGCCATCGCACGGAAAGAGCAGCACCCCCAATTCGTGTTGCCTCCGGAACAGGATGATCCGGACGACCCGGAAGGGAAAGCGGCCGCCATCCGGAACAACGATCGGAACTGGCTCCTCCGTCTTTGGGATTTTTTCGCAGGAGCCCCGCAAGCCGGGGCGACCGATGGCAAAGCCCGCATCCGCCTCAGTGACGACACGATGCAGAACCGGATTATCAACCGGGTGGCGGACAATGAGGGAAAGGCACTGTTCGACGCGGAACTGTTCCGTTTCTTCGCAGACGACTTCGTCCGTGCCGTCGGCAAGGGACGTTCCAAGGTGGTCGGGCTTGCCGATACCGGTTTTACATACGGGACACGGGACGACGCTTTCATCACCTCGATGGAGATGAACGTCTTTCACTTCTCCGCCGCCAAGACACTGGCGGAGCTTCAGGAACTGAACAGCCTGTTCCGGGAAAGCGGCAGCTTCGAGGAGTTCCACAAAAAAGCCTTGCAGACGACGGACGTATTCAACAAGCGGTGGCAGCAGACCGAATATGAGACGGCGATCCTCACCGCCGAGTCGGCAAGCAACTACCAACGGCTGGTCGGGAAGACAAAGCTTTTCCCTTATTGGAAGTACAAGACGGCCGGGGACGACAAGGTGAGGGAGGAACACCGGAAACTGGACGGTCTGGTCCTTCCGGCCAATGATCCAAGGTGGGACAAAATATTCCCGCCGAACGGGTGGAAATGTAGATGCTACGTTGTCGCCCTTATGGGGCATGAGGTAGAAAATCTGGATTTGAAAACGGAACAGGATCGTTGTGACAACTATTTCAACACGAAAGAGTGGAAACAGGTCGAGGCGCAGCACTGGGACGTGAACCGGGGAAAGACAGCCGAGGTGTTCACCCGCAATCAGATGTACATACAACAGTTCCCGGACAAAGCCTACAAACTTGTCGGCAACCTGTATTATAACGACTACGGGCTGGATTCGTTCGGCAAGAAACTGGCCGAAGCCACAACTGAAGCCCCCGCAGCATTTGAAGGGAGAAAAGAGGATTGGCTGTCCGAACACAAATGGATAGTAGATTACAAAGGACGTCAAGTGGAGATGACGGAAAAGGTGTTCACGCGCCATACATCCGGAAAGTACACAAAGACACGGGTACCTTTGTTGGACTGCATACCGGACGTGTTGGCCCATCCGGACGAAGTATGGATAAACGATTATGTAAAGCCGAAGGATTTCCGAAACATGAACTTTATCAAATTCTATAAAGAGAAGGTCATCAATGTCATTTGCGATGTGACAGACGCAAAAACCTACCGGATTGCCACTTGGTTTGAAATCTATCCAAACGCCAAGATTGCGGATAAGACGAAGAAAAGTCGTAGGATTGACCCACGTTGGAGATACAGAAGAGGATTGTTGATAAAAAAATCGCGGGAATAAGTCCTTGCGTCCGTCCGCCGACTGGGATACGCCACACGTGACGTTTCCGCCTCGCCGGATTGGATAGCCGGTGCCAGATTCCCACTTCGGATTGATTCCTTCAGGGCTTTCTTATTCAATATTCGACTCTCGTGCCCCCGTCATCCGCAAGGTGCTTGCAGTTGATAAACGTCCTGAAAAACTTCTTGGTACAAACATATAAAATATTTCAATATGAACTTCAACGAGTTGGAAAATTATTTAAGCTCCCTGCCGGACAAGATACTGGACGATGCCGCTGAGATCGTGGCCGAGACCGCTACTTCTTATTATAAGGAGCGTTTCCGCGAGAAGGCTTTCGACGGGAATCCGTGGGCGCCGGCAAAGGTCCCGCGCCGGAACGGGTCGCTCCTGATCGACAGCGGAAACCTGATGGGCAGCATCCGCCCGGCATACGTCGGGCGCGACAAGGTGGTCATATCCGCCGGCAACGACAAGGTGGACTATGCCAAAGTCCACAATGAAGGGTTCACCGGCCGGGTAACGGTACCCGCCCATGTGCGCCATACCTCCAAATACGGGAATGTAGAGGTAAGAGAACACACCCGCCAGGCGAACATACCGGCACGTCCTTTCATGGGGCGGTCGGACGAACTTGCGGAAGAGATACACAAGCGGCTGGAAGGATATATCGACACATTAAAATAACAGTTTATGAACAAAGACATCTTTGTCGCGCTATGCGACCGTTTGGAAAAGAAGGTTCCACCCCTCCGCTGGATCGATGAAGACCTGGGGCAGTTGAACGTGGGCAATTCCACGCGGCCGGCGGTGGATTTCCCCTGTTGCCTGATCGACATCGAGTATTCCGGTTGCCGGGACCTGACCGACCTGTGCCAGTTGGTAGATTTAAAGATCACACTCAAATTAGCTTTCCCCTACCAGGGGGAATCATACAGCAAGGCGCCTGAAAAGGTAAGGGAAAAGGCGTTGGACCGTTATGCCGTCGTCAGCGAAGTGCATGATTGCCTGCAAGGGTGGACGGCGGATGAGATGTTCTCGCCGTTGAGCCGCCGGAGCGGACGGCCTTCCGTCATGGCCGGTGGCATCAAGACGTACACGCTCGTCTACGGCACCACCTTTGAGGAATACCAATAAAAAAGCGGGGTGACAGATGCCCCGCTTTTCAGTTTTCCCAGTTACGATACGGGTATTCCTTTTTCAGTTCCCGTATATCTTTCTTGCCTTTGTACAAACCGTCCAGGTAATCACCGAAGTCAAGTAAGGCGTTGCTGATCGTGCGCTCCTCCACATGGAACTCCTCCGACAGGATGCGCATCACGTCGTCAAAACGCCTCCGGCGTATTTCCGTCCAGTAGTAATAACGGGCGATCAGCTCCCGGTTACGCCTGTACACATGCTCCTGCCGGCTGGTCTTGCCTCCCGCCGCCTGCACGGATACGCGGGTGCGCCTGTGCCTGATGCCCTCGCCTTTGGTCTCGACGTCCAAATTCAATTCGTACTGCTGTTGCATGGAATCTTCCTATTTAATGCAAAGATAATCAAAACAAACAACATAAGGAATGCATACCTTCACCCTCTTTTTGGCTTTTTTACTTGTTGTTACTATATTTGTGACTAATAATTTAAAAACTATATTATTATGTGCAAAGAAGTTTACATAACGTATTTCGATTTATTGGGATTCAAAAAGTTTATTGAAAAAAATGACGAAAAGCATATAGACACACGTATGGGACATATTTTTCGAGACATAGAGTCTTCTCTTACTCTTAATAATATGAAACATAGTTCCATTGATCCCAATATTGTAATTCCGGATCTTGCCCAAGCCAAAGTAAATTGTGTAAACATATCAGATACCATTATATATTGGACAAAAGATTCAAGCATTGATTCCTTGTATAATTTGTTTTTAGTTTCATTCCTATATAATCAATGTTGTAATTTAGACAATTTTCCTGTTAGAGGATGCTTAACTAAGGGTTCTCTTGGACATGTTATGGGAAGTTTCAGGTCTACTAACAGTTCTTTATATGCTGTACAATGTCCCTACGGAAAAGGGCTTGTAAAGGCTCACGAAAAAGCTGAATCTCAAGAATGGGCAGGTACAGTTATCGATCAAGATGTAATAAATGATTTAAAAAACAGCCAATACTCAAAATCATTCGAGACTTATTGTTTACAATATAATGTTCCATACAAAAATGAAAATACTGTTTCTCAAGAATACGCTTTCAAATTGATTAAAGAAATAAATAATGAAGTACATCTTTCTAATCTTAAGCATTGCGTTAAATCCAGATTTTCAGCAGATAATAAGCCTGTAAATAATGAGTCTGTAAAAAGGAAAATAGACAATACGTGTGATTTTTTGGACTATTGCTACAAAAAACAGAATCAAAAATCTGAGGACTGATTTTTGGCTAAAACTGATATGTTATCAGATAAAAACAAATCCACTTCCCGACAGGGAGTTGTTCCCCAACGTCGGGAGGTGGATTGTAATTATTGTCCTGATTCCAATTTTTGCAACCGTTTCAAGTGATAAGCCACCGCTTCGAAAAACTCAAGGCTCCTTTTGCTTTGCCGTTTGGCATCCCGGCTTCTTAATCGGGGAAGACGTTCTTTGATCGCTTCCGCTGTCCCTTCTGCATCCTTGATGCATTGGGAAACACTGGGCACAAGCCCCATCTGTTTTGCTAACTGTTCCATATTTATGCTTTTAATTGATATTAAACCCTTCCGACTGTTCGCAGAAATCTGCCAGTATTTCTATCTTATGTAAGAACTCTTCAGCCGGTGGTTCAGCTTTTTCCCCTAACATGGATTTAATCCTGATTTGTCCCTGTTCCGACAGTTGATCCCATTCTTCCTTCAACGCTCTTTTTACAGAGACATACCCCCTAAAGAGCCTCGCCATGATACAGGCTTCTTCTTTTGTGACTTCAAACCCGTCATTACTTACCGGACTGCCATCTTTCCGGGAACCGTCATAAATATATTTCCCCGGAGAGAATGTATGGTTCCCATAGCCGAACAGGTAGCAAGCACCGGTTTCGTTCAGTATGACGGGCCATGTGAATATCATTCCGTTTTTACTATCGACCCCTTCTTTCTTTGGTATCAAATCATATCCCATAACCCAATCCTTTCTCCGGCACGTATGCCGATACATACGTTGTTACTTCACACGATACGATCACACGCCCGGAACCTTTGCATTGCGGGCAGGTTGTATCCTCTTTCGCTCCTTTACCTTCGCATACCTTGCAAACCACGATATGCGGTGGTATTATTTTCTCCCGTTTGGGTAACAGCCCGTCCGTCTTGTCCGGTCGGTCCGCTTTTCTTTTGAATCTGTTTAAAATGTTGTCCATCTGTTTACATGTTTGTTTTATGATTCATAATCCGCTTCCCATTCCAACGTGACCACCACTTTCACCTTGCCAGTCCCATCGCAAAGATCGCAGGGGATGAAGGTGCGTTGGTTGTGCCCGGCCATATCCGGAAAACCGCCTTGCCCGCTGCAACGGGGGCAGGCGAAGCCGGATGCGTATCTCGTTTCCGTCCGCGCTCCGTGCGGGTCCGGTTTGATTTCCAGCATGTGTTTTATTTCACTCATACTGTTCTCCTTTCTTCTTTAAAATAAACTTGGCTCCTTTGATTCCTTGATATACTCCAGCAGGATGTAATCCAATTGCTGCGTTTCCCAGTTGATGCCGGGGCGGTGCTTGTAAAGCGACTTGATCAGCCGGCGGCACTCCCCCGGCAACAGGCCGGTGTCGAGCTTCGACATTGTACGGTTGATCTGGTCGAGGCGGATGGTGGCGGCGTACATGATTTTCGCGTCGCCTTTCCACACGCCTTTCAGGTAGACATGCTTGATCGCGCCGATGGCGTTCTTCACCGGCTGGTGCAGGCGGATCGTCGTGAAACAGTCGCAGTTCAGTTTATTGTTATAGTTCTCTTCAAATTCCAATCGTTCGTCCATGACTTTGTAATATTTTCCTGTTTGTTGTTTGCATTTGAAGCAATAGGCCATCCACTTGCCCGAAGTCCTCACCACCCGGCTCACAGTGTAACGGAAGCCGCAGGGGCAGACGTAGATCCAACGGCCGGGGGTGAGGGTGGCGGATTTTACCTTCATGCCTCCGTCATTCCCAATGGTATCGACACCCAGGCGCCGTTGCCATCCTTGACTTCGGCACGGATGAACTGTTTGCTGATGGCGGGCTGGTAGGCCTCCTCGATGATCTGCACGCCTTCCATGAAACGTTCCGAGCCGGTCTCCTCTGCGATCTTGCGCAGCTGGACGACACGGCTTGCCTTCAACGTGCCTTTCACGTCACGGGCCAACAGGCGGAGCACCATCTTCACGAGGGCTTTCGTCTTTTCGTCACTGGCAAGCCCTTCGATATACTCCTTCACGATGGCGATGCCGTCTTCCACCGTGTCACGGTAGCCGTCGGTGGTGTAAACGCCGATAGTGATACGTTTGTTCCCGTCCGAGTGGGTAAAGGTGTCCGAACGCTGGCCGTCCTTTTTCAGTTTCAATACATCCGACTTCATGTCGATCACATGACGGAATCTGTTCAGTACACCGCTTTTCACGGTTTTGATGCAGTCACTGGTCGCTTGTAGGTCCGGTATCACATCTTCGATGGTCTCGTCCACCAGTTCCTTGTAGGCTTCACGGTCACGCTTCGCCTGTTCCTTGGCTCGCTTGGCGGCCTGTTCTTCTTTGAACGCTTCAAATTCAATCTGTTCTTCCAAGGTCATTTCGACTGTTTGTTTTGTTGCTTCCATTTCGTTGTCTGTTTTTGATTGTTACACATCTGTTTATTTTGTATCTCTTTGTATTTCATATATTCCCGGTGGAGGTAGGCGATCGACTGGTCCAGTTTATCGATCTCCTCGTCCCACTCCCGCAGCAGCCGGCGTTGCGCCTCCATGTCCTTCACCGGCCGAGTGATAAGCATATCGACCAGGAAGTCGCGCTCGCCTTTCAGGTAGTCCAGACGGCGGTGCAGCCGTTTGCCCTGTTCCTCGATTTCGTCGAGTTTGTCTTGTAGAGGGATGTAACGTGCCATTGTCAATCCTCCTCCTTTTGTTTCCGGCGGATAGCGCGAATCTTCTTCAATAGTGCCTCCAGTTCCTCGTAATCGAGCCGGTTAAACCGTTTGCCGGCGATCCGTTTGTCGAGGCAATAAGCATCGACCCTCTTCCAATCGGCGGTATCGACACCTAACAGTTGCATCTGGTGGAGCACGGCCGACCGCTTGCTTTTCAGGATACGCATGACTTCGGTCTCTTCAGCGCGTGTCAGCTTCTCTATTGCACGGATGGCTTCGTTGTATTCGTGGAGCGACATTTTGCGCAGGCTGTCGGTGCGCCCGTTCGTGAACTGAAGCACGATCTCTTCTTTGCTCGCTCCCGGCATCTGTTTCAGCAGGCCGTAGAAAGCGGCGTAGTTGTCGGGCTTCGCGTAGCCTTGTTTGGGTTTCATTTGTATTACTTTCATAGATTTATATTTGTATTAGATCATTCCGGCTTCACGTGCCCCATCTTCCCAAATGACATACCGCCCGGTACTTCCGATATATCGTCCTTTGCTGTATGCCACATAGCCCTGGACCCAAATTTTCAGATCCGCATCGAACATTACGTCATTAGCCGTTTTGCCTTTGGGCATCTTACCGACTGCGTGGCTGATGAAGATGATCAATTTGTTAGGAAACGATTCCTTAAACCTGATATACTCTTTATAGTTTATCTGTGAGTACTGGATACTGTCGACCACCACGATGTTGAAACTTTTGTGTTGCCTGAGGCGGGCTGACAATTCTTGGATACTTTCCTTTACAAATCCCATCTTCCCATTCGCAGACATCATGCCAAACCGTAACAGCGAGTTTTTCACCGTCAAACTCGTTCCTTCTTCCAGTGAGACGAACAATACCCGGTCGTATTTGCATAGCTCTTTACAAAGTTGCATCACAAAGGAGGTCTTCCCGTTACCCGAATTGCCCCAAATGAACCAAACACCATAGCATTCGGGGTTGCTGAACGCCTCTTTCCATTTTCCTTCAAAAGGGAAGATGTCATACTTCTTTGTAACGATGTCTCTTATACTCTTTACTCGTTTCATATTGTTTTTGAATTGCGTTCAAATATCATTCGAACGGTTGTTTACTCGCCCATCCGTTTGGCACGATGGATGGCTTTTTTCACGCGACGGAGGTCAAAGTCGCATGGTTCGGCATCGCGGATCACTTCGTCGATCTTCTTCCGGTCGCTCAGTCCGTTGGCAACGCAGATGGAATAAACGTCGTTCGGCGTGGTAGCCTCTAACTCGAAGAATTTGCGTCCTATGCGACTTTCAATCTCCTTATAACCCGGCTTGCGGCCATGCACTCCCTTTTTGATACGTTTTATGATGTAATCGGTTGATAGGAATATAATACCGCATTTTTCCTCCAAATTATTGTAGAGGCTGACGAAATAACTGAATACCGGATCGGTCAGTTTGTCGGCTTCATCAAAGATCAGGAGCGGGGCTTCCATTTGGATGATGTCATTAAGGATCATATTCCACACCTCGCGGATGTTGTACCCATCCGTCTTGATACCCACCTTTCGGGCAATCTCACGCACGAAGTCTCCTTTTTTCATATCTTCGGAACAAAGGATATAGAACACCTCCTTGTGCTCTTCGGCATAGAGACGTGCTGTCGTTGTCTTGCCGCACCCGGCTTCGCCCACCACCCAGGTGACATTGCGCCAGCGTTGGGCATCATCCAGCACATAACTTATTTCCTGGTAAGCGGACGTTTCCACGATCTGCCAACCGGTTTCGTTCTTTCCGCCACCGATCTGTGCGGCGATATCACGGAACATCTTATCCGAAATGTTTTCATACTTGCCGTTCACGATGCAACTGATCGTGCCGACCGATGTGTTTTTCAAACTGCCCGCAGCCTTGTTCTGGCTGGGGTATTTGGCGACGTAGGCGCGAAGTGCTTCGCGGATGGCGTCTTTCTGTTTGTTACTTAATACTTCCATATTTATATGATCTATTCGTTTTGTTCCTAAAATTTACATGCCACCATGCGCAAGTCTACTTCATTGTTGCTGCCAATCTGGTCCCAGGTGACGTTACTCAGTTCCTTGGTATCTTTACCTAATGACACCCGCAGCGACCGTTTCTTCGGTTGGCTGTATTGGCGGGTACGGCGGTCGAGCTGTTCTTTCGCCTCTTTGGAGAGGCCCTTCAGGTCGGGGCTGACCAGCCCGTGCTGTTCCGGAGCGACACCGTGTTCGTATTCGATCTCCTTGGCTATGACCTGGCGTTCGACACGTTCGCCGGCTATGGCTTCCTGCTGCTGGCGGATAAACGCTTTTTCCTCTTCCGTTTGTTCCTGTTGGGCGCGGTGGATATAGATCGGCGGCAACCCTACACGCTCGAAGCGCAACGCTCCGCCTTTGTCCATCCAGAGCAACCGGACGCTGCGCATGTCGGTCGGATCGTATTGCACATAGAACTGCTTGAATGTGTTCCGGCGACGCCATTCCAGATCCGGATTGCCCTGGTCGTCATACACCTCGTAGGTATAGTCCTTTTTCTGCACGGTGATCTTGATGCCGCTGGAGGTGAAGGTCGAGGGCTTCTCGGTCGTGTACCAGAACATGTCGACCATGTCGCGCACGCTGACGGCATCGGTCTCCTCGTTCACGCTGTTTTCGTACATCTCGATCCGGGAGATACCGGTGGCCGGGTGTTTCATCTCGTTCCACTCTTCCCGGGCTGCCTCGTAGATCTCGTGCAGTTCGTCCAGCGTGGGGAGCGCGTCGATATTGGCGTTGATGATCTCCAGGTTCGGGCGGCTGGTGGCCTTTACGGCGGTCACGTTCTGCCCCGTGTAGCCGAAGCGCGTCCAGAGCACCTGTTGCTGGAAACGGCCGAAGATGTTCTCGATCGTTTTCGACTCGCCATTGTAGGGGGCGGTCGGCCGGTGGATCCGGCTGATCTTCGAGAAGAACCCCTTGGCCGTGTTCTTCTTGTGGCCTCCCTGATTGTCGCACACCAGCTCGTAAGGCTTGTGCCCGCTGCGCTGTATCGCCATGCGGAAGGCGTGGTATTGGGCGATGTAGTCCTCCCGCTCGCTGATATGGTAGCCCAGCAACACCTCGCTGTAGGCGTCCACCACCTCGTAGACGTTGATCGTGCGTTTGTTTCCGCTTTCGTCCCGGTAATAGAGGTTCAGTTTCGTGCCGTCGCCATACCAGAGGGAATCCCGGCTGGCGGGGAGCAACGTGTGGTGCTTGCGGTCGTAGAGCTGGTGTGTCCGCATTTCGCCGAACACGGCATCGTGCCACAGGGGTTTGATACGGGGGCTGTTCAGCCAGCCCTTCATGCCCCGTTCGCTCTTGAGCGGTTTCCAGCCCCTTTCCGGGGCCGTGCGGTTGTAGGTCTCGAAGATCTGGTGGTCGGTATATTTGGGCATCTGGCTCCGCTTCAGTGCGATGATGTACCGTCCTTCCTCCTCGCCAATCTTCAGCGTGTTCCTGTTGCCATACTTCCCGCTGATCAGCGCCTCGTAATGGTCGGGGCTGTACCGCTTGATCAGTTCCTTCAACCGTCCGACACAGCCGGGCAGCGTATGGCCGAACTCTGTGCGCAGCTCTTCGCTCCGTTTCATTATCTCCTCCCAGTAGTCGCCTGATACGCCCAGCTTGTTGCGGTTGGGACGGATGCGGGCGATATCGCCGATCAGCGTATTCAGCACCGAGGCGTTCAGCGTATAGGCCGTGATCGTCGGCTCCGGAAGCGGTACCAGCTCGCCGTTCTTGTCATAGCGGTGCTTCTCGAAGAAGTCCTCCGCCTTCTCATCTTTGCGGACACGTCCGCGCAGTATCTCTCTTCTCATGATCTCTTCGGGTTCGCCATACTTGGCGACAAAACGTTGTTGGTATTTGTCGCAAATGGAGGAATAGACGTACAGGGCGCGATTCCCCTCGCCGCCGCCACGGTTGACGCATTGGATGTTTCCCCGGCGGACATTACTGTAAAGCGTGTTAGGCTTGATCACCGGATCATCCCCGGATGTCAGTTCTTCGTATGTCACGCACAATATTTTATTGTAATATTCCATTCCCGATTGTTTTACCGGTTAATAATCTTCCAGTTTATCGATCGGCACTCTTTTTACCAGCCGTGCAGAGTTGCCGAAATTCAACACGGCCAAAAACATCACCCATACCGGATTACAATCCGCCATTCCAACCAACAAGGTAAAACTCAGCAGAAAGTAAACGGTATATAACTTCTCTTTCCCGGTAAGGCTGCGCCACCAGGCGATCTCACCGCTAAACGGTTTTAACCAGTCCGCTTTCATGATTTCCATTGTTTACAGGTTCGTCACCCACTTCGGAACCTCCGCGCAGCAAAGCCATTTTCCGGATCGCTTTGGCCAACCTGGTATCTTTCTTGTATGCTAGCGCACGCGATACAGTTTCGGAAGTGCAATTCATGAGCAAGGCAATCCGTTTTACTTCTCCATGTTCTACTACGATTCGTCTCTTCATCGTCATATTATCTGAGTTCTACAATAAGGATTTCTTCATCAAACGCTTTGGCCAATTCAGCCTTGAAGTAAGACATCGCGCACTCACCGCCAAACACGGCAATAAACGTCACGTTTTCCACTTGGTAGATGAAAGTGTCTTCTTCTCCCTTGAACCGGCCTAAAAAGCCATCCACTTTCGACCATTCGCGAAAATTCACTGAAACTCTAATCGCTTTCATATCATTTATTGTTTAATGTTATCACCGTGGGCGATCCCGGATTCGAACCGGGGACAATGGCCTTTATGGTTAAGTTTCGCCTGTTCTACCTGACTGAACTAATCGCCCGCCCGTCTTTCCGGGCTGTCAGTTATCCGGAAACCTATTTGCTTTGTTCGTTAATCATTGAAAGAATACACTTCCTGTCTTCGTCCCAAAGTGGAAGCCCTAATTCAATCGTTCGCTTGACCACTTCCACCTCACCAACCAGTTTCATCGCCTGGTTGCGGAAGTCAGTGTCTTCATACGCATGAGCTTTACCAATCAGGAAGTCGGCAAGATCATTTGTAACTTCCTTTTGTCGATTCAATTTCACATTACAGTTCACTACCCGTATATAGATATCTCGGATAATTTGGCTTTCTCCATGCTTCTTGAACTCTTTGCAAAATGCGTCTTTATCCATTGAGGTATTCATATACACTTCATGGATGTATTCAAAATCTTCCGGTGTCGACACGATGCCTGTTCTCTCTTCAAATTCTTTTTGTGTCATAATTTCATATTTATTGTTATTATTCAGCATTTTCCACCTTAAAAGAAAAGTTCCTATCTGCCAATACCTGCTTTACAAAAGACAGATCGTGTTTATCTACTGGGAAAAACACGGCTTGATAGTCCACACTCGGATAAGCCTTGATAGCCGTTTTCTCGGCCATTCCCTTAACCAGTTCGTGAAGAAATCCTACTGTTTCTGCCGTCGCCTGCGCAATAATCACTTTTGCCTTCATCGTTTCTTATTTATATTCGTTTATAATCGGTTTCGTGCCACATCCGTAGCAGTTCCTCAGGGTATGAATCATTTTCTTGACGTAAGAATCTGGAGCGGAAAACACAATGCCATTCTCTTTGTTATAGCTAAAACTCACACCGTCCAACATCAGCAGGTTCGCAACCTTTAACCTGTTGCTCTGTACTTGCCATTCCTTAATCTCGTCCTTCATATCCTTTGTCATTTTTAAGTTTTACTTCTAAAATTCGTCTATATGACCGCCTTTGCTTATCTTTGAGGCGTGGTCATATTTTGATCACGCTGCAAATATACAAACATGTTTTCAATTATGGGCAATAAAGGAGAAGAAAAAGAAAACATTTTTTCAAGCAAGCCTTTGCCGGCAATAAATGAAAGAGTGAAAATCTTAGTAGAGCATTACGCAAAAGGTAGTGTAAAACGCTTTAGTGAAATAATAAATCTATCAAGTTCTCAAAAGCTTAATCGGGTATTCAATTTGGATAAACGAAATAATGAATATCCAGAAGTAAGTAGTGATATTTTACTGTCAATTGCAAACATGCTTTCAGATATTAATACGGAATGGCTATTAACAGGAAACGGAACAATGTCAAAAACAAGCCGTTCGGTAGAGCCAACACATACGCACATCACTCATTCATCCAATAATAAAGATAATGAAACTGAAGAATATAAGCAACAGGTTCATCCAGAAATAGTAGATAAACTTCTTGCTACAATACAAGAGCAGGCGAAAGAAATAGGAAAGTTAGAACAAACGATTACACAACTCAGAAGGGAATTGGGGGATGCTGTATCGGCTGCGAATGGTTCCACCATTGCCAGTGTAGGTTAAAACGCATTCGGCGGACTATTTGCCCTAAAAATGGTAAATAGCTAACAGACAAAAAAGTAACTTAAAATATAGGGGAGTGAATAAATATTTGAAAAATACAACTTCCCCCAACTAATAATATCAAAAACGACAAAAACAACCGTCTGAAAAGCGTCTTATATACATCAATCGCATAAAAAAATGTGGGATAATGCACAGCCAAATGCACAGCCAAACGGCACGTTTCGTTTTTGCACTGCTTAAAATGCACAGGCAAACGCACAGCCAAGTGCACAGCCAATATGAAAAAAGCGGCATTTCCAGCCGTTCAAGACGACAGGAAACCCGCTATTCGACCTAAAAACCGTTCAAACAGGTATTAAAAGCTGATAAAACAACTACTTAGCAGCCCTTATCAGGTGCGATTGAATGATCATAGCCCGTTTGGTGATCTTACAACTCCCGTCAGTCATACCAGCGTGCAGAAGGCTGTTTTTGGTAATGCCTATCTCTTTCTCCGTTAGCACATCAAAGATGGCCGAAATCGATCCGAAATAGTAGTTCTTCTTCTCGTAGATCAAATGTACATGGATAACCTTTATCATAACGCATTTAGTATTTACTTTGTCGCAAATATACTAAATAGCACTTATATAGAATAATCTATCAACAGATTTAACAAATCGAATCCACAACAAAGCAAAAGAAAAGAGGCTCTTTTTAAGCCTCTTCATTCTTTCAGCGGACAAACAATCAACCGAGCCAACAAAACGCCCCAGTGCGCTTCATTTGCGCCCATGTAGACCCCATATTAAACCAAATCTGCCGTCCAATTAAACTTATGTTCAAGAAATCCGTTCAAACCCCATTCAAAATTAAAATGCAGTTCAATTCAATTAAACCGTTTGCGCGTTTCGTTTTTCTTGGTCAGTTCTTTAACTATATTGTTAACCTGTTGTTTTTCAGTTAAAACAAGCCTGTTTTACTCTATACTGTTTTTACGCATTTCGTTTTACCCCCCTTACTTGGTATGTTTATTGTTATATAATTATATGAGAAAAATAGACTAAACATATCAGATTATGGCCTATATCGATTATTACAAGATTTTGTGGGTGAACAAGGACGCTTCTCAGGATGATATCAAGAAAGCCTATAAGAAGTTGGCTCGGCAATATCACCCTGACTTGAATCCGAACGATCCCGACGCTCATCGTAAGTTTCAGGAGATCAATGAGGCGAACGAGGTGCTTAGCGATCCGGAAAAGCGTAAGAAATACGACCAGTACGGGGAGAATTGGAAACATGCGGATGAGTTCGAGGCTCAACGGAAGCAGTACGGCCAGCAAGGTGGCGGCTTTGGCGGCGGCTTCTCGAACGGTGGAGGTACGTATTGGTCTTCCTCCGGCGATGATGGAGAGTTCTCGGATTTCTTTGAGTCTATGTTTGGTTCCCGCCGGGGGGGCGGTGGCCGTTCTAATCATGGGTTCCGTGGACAGGATTACACGGCCGAATTGCACTTATCCTTGATGGATGCGGCCAAGACACATAAGCAGGTGATCACCGTGAACGGCAAGAACCTGCGTATCACGGTTCCCGCCGGTGTAGCCAACGGGCAAACCATTAAGCTGAAAGGCCAAGGCGGGCCGGGCATGAATGGAGGCCCTGCCGGTGATTTGTACATCACGTTCATTATCCCGGACGACAGCCGTTTCAAACGGGTGGGAGACGATCTGTACCTGACCGTCCCCTTGAACCTCTATACGGCGGTCTTGGGTGGCGAGCAGATTATCGATACCTTGGATAGCAAGGTGAAACTGAAAGTAAAACCGGGCACGCAAAACAATACGAAAGTCCGGTTGAAAGGTAAGGGATTCCCTGTTTACAAGAAGGAGGGGCAGTTTGGTGACTTGATCGTCACGTACTCGATCGAGGTGCCGACCAACTTGACGGAGAAACAGAAGGATTTGTTCCGGGAAATACAAAGTCTAAATTAAAAACAGGTGTATTATGCAAACAGATTTAGTTATTGTCAGTGAATACTGCCAGAAATGCCATATAGACCCTTCGTTCATCATTTTGCTGGAAGAGGGAGGTTTGATAGACATTAATATCACGGATGGAGAGAGGTATCTCTTCTCTTCCCAGCTCCGTGATCTGGAACAATACACACGTATGTATTACGACTTGTCTATTAACATCGAGGGAATCGAGGCCATTCATCATATGCTGGACCGGATGCGGAATTTGCAGGCGGAGATACAATCGTTGAGAAACCGTCTGCATTTATATGAACCATTCGGTTTTGATACGATCGAGAATTTCTAGTGTCAAATTGCTGCTTAACAAGGCTTCACTGCCCGATAGCGAAGGGTGTACGCAAACAAATTGAAAATATTTCTTGAAAATGTTTGGAAGTTTGGAATGTAATATATACCTTTGCACTCGCAATCAAGAAATGATAGCGACTATATCGCGGAGTGGAGCAGTGGTAGCTCGTTGGGCTCATAACCCAAAGGTCGTAAGTTCGAGTCTTGCCTCCGCAACTAAAAAGTCCTCAAGTCATTGACTTGAGGACTTTTTCTCTATTCAATCAAGCGATCGGGCGATGCGACCCCGATGGAAACGAATAATAAGCTATGCTTATTTCTTCCGTAAAGGCCCTTTGTTCTTCCAGAATCCCAATTTATAATAGATATAGGTGATTGTAAGCCCGATGCAAAGGCTGGCGCCGATGGCCCACCAGATACCGCTCCGTCCCCAGATAGAGCTAAACCAATAGGCGAGGGGAATGCGTATCAGCCAAAGACAAGTGATGCTTACTGCCATTGGGAACAGGGTATCGCCAGCTCCCCGTAATGCCCCGTTGAAGACGTTCAAGCCGCCGTGTACGATAAAGAATCCTCCCATGATCAATAAATATTCCTTGCCAATCCGGATCACCTCCGGGTCCTTGGTGAAAGCCAGCATCATCTTGTCCCCGAAGAAATAGATGGCCGTGAAGGTCGCTAGACCCAGCAATAGGTTGACAAGCATGGCGAATCGTACCCCGTCACGTACCCGGTCCAAGTGCCCAGCTCCGATGTTTTGCCCGCAGAAAGCAGCTAGCGCCCCAGAGAGGGTCAATACCGCTTGGATGATGATCGTGTCGATCTTTCCCGCTGCCCCGTAAGCGGTGAGCGTATCCGTGCCGAAACTGTTCACGATCCCCAGCAAGGCAATCAATCCGAGCGAGATGGCACATTGCTGTACGCTGGAGGGAAGCCCGATGCGGAGCCCTTCCTTGAACAGTCCCATATCGAACAATAAATCCTGTTTCTTGATAGAGAGCAGGGGATGGGTGTTGTTCACGTAGCCTAGGGCCACGCACATGCCGATCCCTTGGGCGATCACCGTAGCCCGTGCCGCCCCTTCGATCCCCCATTTGAAAACGACAATGAAGAGTAAATCCAAGGCTATATTCAAAATCGTGGTAAGCAGGATAAACAGCATGGGGCGCACGGACTCCCCGACACCCCGCAATATGGAGATAATGCTATTGAAAGTGACAAACAAGAACGTACCCCCTACATAAATCCTAAAATAAGCGACCGCCTGCGGGATCACGTCCTCCGGTGTGTTCGTCAGCCTGAACATCGGCTCGGCAAAAATAATTCCCGCTATGGACAGCAATACCCCTGCGACCAACATGAAGATAAAGAAAGAGGAGAAGGCCTTCTGCACCTTATCGAACTCCTTCGCCCCGAAAAACTGTGAGATCACCACCGACGTACCGCTCCCGATACCGATCACCAGCGAGATAATAAAGTAATAGATGAAGAAGGAAGCCGATACCGCCGCCAGCGACTCTTTCCCCAGAAACTGCCCGACGATGACGCTGTCGGTCACGTTATAGAGTTGTTGCAGCAGATTGCCGATCAGCAAAGGGAAAGCGAAACGCAGGATCACCTTCCATACCGCCCCACTCGTCAAATCCCTATTTCCTGTATTAATTCTCAATTCTCAATTCTCAATTTTCAATTCCCTATAGGTCTTTCAGCAGGATATTGTCGTTTGCCTTTATCATATCCTCACGTGTCTTCAGCAGGGCTTTCCATTCCTTGCTGAAAAGCTTGCTCGTGTCAATCTTAAAGTTCTCGGAGCCATACTCGTCCATGCGGGTCAGCAGGTAGCTGACCGTGATCTTATTGACATCGATCGCCGGCTGGTAGTATGCCACACGGTCGTCATTCCCGTAGTTCACCTCGATGATGATGTTCAACTCCGTGAGCAGGTATAAGATCTGTGTCGTTATGCGGATAGGGATGCGGTAAGCGTCGGATAGCTCGTCGGCCGTATAGGGTTTCTCGCCTTTCACGAACCGTTTGACGATCAGCGAGGCGATCAGCAAGGTCAAGAAATCCTTGTACCGGCGGCTGATACTTTTGCTGTCCCTCTCAAAGCTGAATTTCTTCACGTTCTGGGAGGCGTACGACAGCTCTGCGCCAAACAAGCAAATCAACCAAGAAAGCTGCAACCAAAGCAACAACAAAGGCAGTGCGGCAAAACTACCGTAAATAGCGTTGTACTTGCTCACCCAAATCTGCCCACTGATATAAATAAATTGGAACAACTGGAAGGCGCAACCAGCGATAAAGCCTGCCACCAACCCGTTCACGAACCTTACTTTCGTATTCGGCAGGGAGACGTACAGCCCCGTGAAAGCCAATGTCGTGATAATATAAGGCGCTATATGCAAGAACAGCTCTACGAGTGGCGTAAAAAACAAGTATTGCCCCAAGAACGAGTTCTGCAAGGTAGACATGAAGATGGACAAACCGCTGGATGCCGTCATCAGCACCGGCAGCACGAGGAATAAGGCCAGATAATCGGATATCTTCCGGTACCACGGACGGGATTTCTGGATCTGCCAGATGTCGTTGAACGTATCCTCCACGGACGAGATCAAGTTGATCACCGTATAAAACAATAAAATCAAACCGACCCCGATGATCACTCCCCCCTGCGCCTGCGCCAGATAGCTCTCCACGAACTCGAACGCCTTGTTCAGCTCCATCTCGTGCCCGGGGAAATAATCGAACAACTCCTGCCGTACCGTCCCTTGGAAACCGAAGCCCTTAGCTATACCTAATAATACGGCCAGCAAAGGTACGATAGATAACAAGGTGCTGTAGGTAAGCGCCGACGCCTTGGTTTGCAGGTTCTCGCTCTGGAAACCCCGCACGGCGAGTATAACCGTCTTGATGATATTGATATAAATCTCCTTCAGCCCACTAACTTCATTCTCGGTAATCCGCCAAATGTCGTAGGTTACGAAACGGATGGTTCGTGCTAATAATGCGCTGATCCGTTCTCCAATAGGTTTCTTTTCTTCCCGTGGCTTGTTTTTGGGCATATCGGCACATGATTTAATTGGCAAATAAAAAAAGCAGTCTGCCTATAAGCCGGGTCCTGTACCTCTTTGGAAAGAGGTGCCTGCCATTTATCTTGTCTTACCGTCGCCGGTAAGCTTTAGCGGTCTACCCCCCGGCATCGGACGAGCCATCCTACATGCGCCGGTATACATGACCTTACAACCCATAAGACGTACGGCATCCCGTATCGCTACGGGACCCGGTGAGCTCTTACCTCACCTTTTCACCCTTACCGGACGAGTCCGGCGGTTATTCTCTGTTACGTTACTCTACCCTCACGGACAGCTTCCCGTTAAGAAGTATGGTGCTCTGTGTTGCCCGGACTTTCCTCACACCCGAAGGTGAGCGACAGACCAGCAGACTGCGATAGGACAAAGATAGGTATTTTAGTTGACAGTTGACGGTCGGCGGTTGACAATTATTTTGTAGACGCATAGGAGAGATAGGATAACATTTTCTTTTTCAGCCGTAAACATATTCTGTCTCCTAGGTGTTTTTTATACGAACAGAGATTCTAGATTGCCAGTAACCGACTGTCATTTATCGATTGCCGACTGTCAGTTATCGCGTGTCAACTGTCAATTCGTCTGCTGTTTAATTGTTAAAAAGGTACTTTGCAATACACAGTACTGTTAAGTGCGGTTAAGCCCCTGTGATGCCTCGTTAAAAGTGATAAAAAATACGATGGAAATGGAATATCCGCACAATTTTTGAGTTTTCTTTGCCGTAAAGAAACTGTTAAATTTAAGTGTTTAATTAAATAAGAAAAGTATGAAAAATATCTGGAAGAATGTGCTTGGTGTTGCTCTGATAGCAGCCATTAGTTCTGGTGCCGCGATCGGAACGAGTACTTACCTGATGAATAAGAATCAACGTCCGGCGGAGTTGGCCTCCGGAGTTGAGAATACCTTCAAGCAACCGTACCGATTGACGAATTATGGAACCGTGGCCGCCGAGAATATCGATTTCACTACGGCTGCCGAGAGCGCCATCCACGGGGTTGTCCATATCAAGGCCACGGCTAACGCGCAAGCCTCTAACGGGGACGGCGGTCAGCAGTATATGGACCCGTTCGAGTATTTCTTCGGCTTCGGTGGCCGTGGAGGGTTCCAACGTCCGCAACAGCAACCTCGTGTGGGCGCTGGCTCGGGTGTCATTATCTCTACGGATGGTTATATCATCACGAACAACCACGTGATCGACGGAGCCGACGAGCTGGAGGTTACCTTAAACGATAACCGGAAATTCCCGGCAAAGATTATAGGGGCTGATCCGACAACAGATATCGCCTTGATCAAGATTGAGGCAACCGACTTACCTACGATCCCCTTTGGTGATTCTGAGAAGTTGAAAGTAGGTGAGTGGGTGTTGGCGGTAGGTAACCCGTTTAACTTGACCTCTACCGTTACGGCAGGTATCGTGAGCGCTAAGAGCCGTGGCAACATCGGCGCCGGTGGCAAGGATCGTAGCAAGATCGAGTCGTTTATACAGACAGACGCCGCCGTGAACCCGGGTAACAGTGGTGGGGCACTAGTGAACACGAAAGGCGAGTTAGTCGGTATCAATACCGCTATCTACTCCGAGACCGGTAACTTCGCCGGATACTCTTTCGCCGTGCCCATCAGCATCGCCGGCAAGGTGGCTAACGACTTGAAGCAATTCGGAACCGTGCAGCGTGCCGTATTAGGCGTATTGATACAAGACCCGCAATACGTGCCCGACGCTGAGAAAGAGAAAGTGAAAGTATTCGAGGGCGCTTACGTAGGTGGTTTCGCCGAGCGCAGCTCCGCTAAGGAAGCCGGAATCGAGAAGGGTGACGTGATTGTAGCCGTGAACGGCGTGAAGATCAAATCGTCTAGCGCTTTGCAAGAGCAGATCAGCAAATACCGTCCGGGCGACAAGGTAGAGTTGACGATCAACCGCAACGGTAGCACGAAGAAATTCACGGTAGAACTCCGTAATGCGCAAGGTAGCACCAAGGTCGTGAAGGGTGGCGACAGCGCAGAGGTTATGGGCGCAGCGTTCAAGGCTTTGAACGACGAGCAGAAACGTAAGTTAGGTGTAAGTTATGGTATCGAGGTCACCGGTCTGACCAGCGGCAAGCTGAAAGACGCCGGTATAAAGAAAGGCTTCATTATCATGATTGTAAACAACCAGAAGATCTCTGCTCCGGAAGACTTGGAAAAGATTGTGGAAAGCATACTTCAAGGACGTACGGAAGATCAAGGCCTCTTCATTAAAGGCTTCTACCCGAACGGACGTACGAAGTACTATGCGATAGATCTTGCCGAATAAGATAAACAAGGACTGTAGTCTTATAGGTGTGAAAAGATTGTTAAAGGTTTTTAATTGGCTGGATGTGGGGTGCATCCAGCCAATTCTTTCAACAAAAATGGTTATCTTTGCACCCCGTATTCTCAATTAAACAAATTGAATGAGACAATTAAAGATCACAAAGTCCATTACCAACCGCGAAAGCGCTTCGCTGGATAAATATCTTCAAGAGATTGGTCGAGAAGATCTTATCACGGTAGAAGAGGAAGTGGAATTGGCACAGGCTATCAAAAGAGGAGACCGTAGGGCGTTAGAGAAATTGACCCGTGCGAATCTCCGTTTCGTCGTTTCTGTGGCTAAGCAATATCAGAACCAAGGTTTGAGTTTGCCCGACCTTATTAATGAGGGTAACTTAGGCTTGATCAAGGCTGCTGAGAAATTCGATGAGACGAGAGGTTTCAAGTTTATTTCCTATGCTGTATGGTGGATTCGCCAATCTATTCTGCAAGCTTTGGCAGAGCAGTCAAGAATCGTGCGTCTTCCGTTGAACCAAGTAGGCTCGCTGAACAAGATCAGCAAGGCCTTCTCCAAGTTCGAGCAGGAAAACGAGCGCAGACCGTCTCCAGAGGAACTTGCTGATGAGTTGGATATCCCGGTGGATAAGATTTCCGATACCTTGAAGGTGTCCGGACGTCATATTTCCGTGGATGCCCCGTTCGTGGAAGGCGAAGACAACAGTCTTTTGGATGTGCTTGTGAACGATGACGCTCCTATCGCGGACCGGTCGTTAATGAACGAGTCATTGGCTAAGGAAATTGATAGAGCGCTTGCTACACTGACCGAAAGAGAATGTGAGATAATCAAGATGTTTTTCGGTATTGGCTGTCAGGAAATGACATTGGAAGAGATTGGCGACAAATTTGGCCTCACTAGAGAGCGTGTCCGCCAGATCAAGGAAAAAGCAATCAGAAGATTAAGACAAGGAACTCGTAGCAAGCTCCTCAAATCGTATTTAGGCTAATTTAAGGAATTATTGAGTTGGCGAAGGCTCCGGTCCGAAAAGGATTGGGAGCCTTTATTTTTTTTCTTAACTTTGCCACTGGAATATAATACCATAAAAACTATATAAATGACTACAAGACGTAATTTCTTGAAAACAGGATCTATTTCCTTGGCCGGCCTGTTGGTTGGCGAGAAGGTATACTCCGCCGTGAGTACGCCCGACAATAAAAAGAGTTTTAGCACGATCGCCTCTAAGGTGACCGGCGATTACGCCAGCAAGCGCCCGGCTCCCGAGGCCCGTAAGTTTACCTCCAAGGCGGTAGAGGAGCAGCTGAAGGCTTCCAAGGCTCGTATCAAGGACCCGAAGCTGGCTTGGATGTTCGAGAACTGTTACCCGAACACCTTGGATACGACCTGCGAGTTCAAGATGGTAGACGGCAAGCCGGATACGTTCGTGATCACCGGCGATATCCACGCCATGTGGTTGCGTGACTCCTCGGCGCAGGTTTACCCCTTCGTCACCTTGGCGAAGAAGGATAAGGACTTGCGGCAGATGCTGGTTGGTGCTATCAATCGCCAGACCGCCTGCATCCTGATCGATCCCTACGCTAATGGCTTCAACGAAGGCCCTACCGGGAGCGAGTGGGAGAGCGACCGTACGGAGATGAAGAAAGAGCTTCACGAGCGTAAATGGGAGATCGACTCGCTTTGCTACCCGATCCGCTTGGCGTATCATTATTGGAAGGAAGTAGGCGATACCTCCGTATTCGACAGCAAATGGGAGCAGGCGATGGAGGCCGTTTACCGTACCTTCCGTGAGCAACAGCGCAAGGATAGCCTCGGGCCGTACTGTTTCTCCCGTGTGACGGACCGCCAAGGCGATACCCTCTTGAACGATGGTTGGGGTAGCCCGGTGAACCCGGTGGGCCTAATCGTCTCTTCTTTCCGTCCTTCCGACGACGCTACGCTGTTCGGCTTCTTGGTACCATCGAACTTGTTCGCTATCACCTCGCTTCGTCAGGTGGCTGAGATTCTTCGTGCCGTAAGAAACAACACGGATTTGGCCGGTCGTTGCGAGGCGTTGGCGGGTGAGGTAGAGGAGGCCGTGAAGAAATACGCTATCGTGGAGCATCCGGAATTCGGTAAGGTATACGCCTTCGAGGTGGATGGTTATGGTGGACAGGTATTCATGGACGACGCTAACGTACCGAGTTTGCTGGCTTTGCCGTTCTTGGGTTGCGTGGACGTGAACGACCCGGTTTACCAGAATACCCGCCGCTTGGTGCTGAGTCCTTCCAATCCTTACTTCTTCAAGGGAAAGGCCGGCGAGGGCATCGGCGGTCCGCATATCGGTTTCAACTATATCTGGCCGATGAGCTTGATCATGCGTGCTACGACTTCCAACGACGAGAAGGAGATCCGGTATTGCATAGAGACGCTTCGTGATACGGACGGAGGCACGGGCTTCATGCACGAGTCTTTCCATAAGGACAATCCTTCCGATTACACCCGCTCGTGGTTCGCTTGGACGAATACTCTGTTTGGCGAGTTGATCGTGAAGCTGCAATCCGAAGGCAAGCTGAAAGACCTCCTCGGCTAATATCACCAAGGTTAATATCATCAATTGTAGAGACGGGGCGTGCCCCGTCTCATCCTCACATAAATCTAGACGGAATACATGAAAACAAATCAACTATTCATCTTGACAGGTCTGGCGGCGATAGCCTCCACCTCCTGTAGCCAAAAAGAGAATACGTCCGGGCAGCCCGCCAAGCCCATGAATATCCTTTACATCATGACGGACGATCACTCCTTCCAAACCATCAGCGCCTACGACAAGCGATACATCCAAACCCCCAACATCGACCGCATCGCAAACGAGGGCGTACGTTTCACCAATAGCTTCGTAGCCAACTCCATCAGTGGCCCCAGCCGTGCCTGCATGCTGACCGGCAAGCACAGCCACAAGAACGGCTTCATCGATAACGCCCATACCTTCGACGGCTCGCAGCAGACCTTCCCGAAGCTATTGCGTAAAGCTGGTTACCAAACCGCCATGATCGGCAAATGGCACCTCACCTCCGATCCCACCGGTTTCGATTACTGGAACATCCTCGTAGGCCAAGGCGATTACTATAACCCCATCTTCATCGATAACGGCGAGAAGCGTCAGATCGAAGGGTACGCCACGAACATCACGACCGATCTGGCTCTTGATTGGCTGGACAATAAACGAGACAAGAGCAAGCCTTTCTGCCTCCTGCTGCACCATAAGGCTCCGCACCGTACTTGGATGCCCGATACCTGCGACCTGCGTCTTTACGACGATGTGACCTTCCCGCTGCCCGAGAACTTCTACGACGATTACGCCGGCCGCATCGCCGCCTCGGAGCAGGAGATGAGCATCATCAAGGATATGGATATCGTATACGACTTGAAAATGGCCGATAAGGAGAACGAGATCCATTCCTCCAACGCCGATCTGGAGAAGTACGGCCGTGAGCTTTATAACCGCATGAATCCGGACCAGAAAGCCGCTTGGGACGCCTATTACGATCCGATCATCCAAGACTTCAAGGCGAAGAAACGCACGGGTAAGGAGCTGGCCGAGTGGAAATACCAGCGTTATATGCACGATTACCTTCGGGTGATCCATTCCGTGGATCGGAACATCGGTATCGTGCTCGATTATCTGGAGAAGAACGATTTGCTGGATAACACGTTGATCGTCTACACCTCCGACCAAGGCTTCTACATGGGCGAGCATGGCTGGTTCGACAAGCGCTTCATGTATGAGGAATCCTTCCGCACCCCGTTGCTGATGCGTCTGCCGGGTGGCAAGAAGGGTGATATCCCGCAGCTCGTGCAGAATATTGATTACGCTCCCACTTTTTTGGAACTGGCCGGAGCCCCCATCCCAGCCGACATCCAAGGCGAGTCCTTGCTTCCCTTACTGAAAGGCGAGCGGCCGGAGAACTGGCGTAACTCCCTTTACTATCATTACTACGAGTATCCCGCCGAGCATTCCGTGAAGCGTCATTACGGCGTACGTGACGATCGTTATAAATTGATCCATTTCTACAACGACATCGATGTATGGGAGCTTTACGACCTCCAAGAAGATCCCCACGAGATGAATAACCTTTACGGTAAGCCCAGTTACGAGGCAGTGACGAAACGCATGCGAGACGAGCTTTATAAGCTGCAAAAACAATATGATGACCCTGTGGGAATACGCTTCAATGTGTCGGACTGATGAGAGCGGACATTCGTGTTCTGTTATCAGATTTTTTAATTAGTTGTGGATTAAGGTGCATAAAGGACTTGGAACTTGGGGGATGAGAAGTTGAGTCTTTGCGCTTGATGACTTAGCTCTTTGCGCTCTTTGATTTAAGTCATTGGCTCGAAGGAATTAAGTCTATCGTATGGCTCTTCTTTGCTTATGCGTGTATCGAATTAAAAAATGACTATAGGCAGGTTTCAAGTTTCAAGGTTTCATGAAACCTTTTTCTTCACACACACGATGCGTACATTATATAGGTTTCAAATAAATCCCTTTATGTTTGTTATGCGGGATGGATAGCCTCGAAGAACTTGCGTAGCCACGACATGATGTCTTTACCCGAGGCGGACGGAGCGATCATGAGGAACTGTATTATATGTACTTGTGCGTGTGTGAGGAAAAGGTTTCATGAAACCTTGAAACTTGAAACCTATTTCTATGCCCATCCAGATATTGTCAACATCAGTACAGATAAATATATGTGCCTTTATCGTGTGCGTACATTAAAAGTAAGGATTGTTGAGCCATGAGAAAAAACTTGAAAAATAATGCCGAAAATGTTTGGAGGTTATGTTTTATAGCGCTACTTTTGCACCCGCATTCGAGAGAGAACGGCGATACCGAAATAATGAAACAAATTTTTCTTGAAAAAAGTTCCGGAATAATTTGGAAGTTTAAAAGAAAAACACTTATCTTTGCATCCACGTTCGCAAAACGAAAGCGACAAAAGAGTTCTTTGAGAGATTTACATAATTCAACAAGTAGTACAAGTATTAGGAAAAGAAATTTTCCGGATCGATACCGTCAATAGAGTATGACTTTGGACTACAATAACGGATTCCGGAGCGAGGATATGATAAAACAATTTAAACAACGAAGAGTTTGATCCTGGCTCAGGATGAACGCTAGCGACAGGCTTAACACATGCAAGTC